>NZ_JARRAH010000001.1:309129-618258 GCF_030553305.1 Halomarina ordinaria
TTTTATCCGTCCCCTGCCCACGATTGGTTGCAGTCGAAGCACCACACCACGCGCTGATAGTGTAGTGGTATCACGTGACCTTGCCATGGTCACAACCTGGGTTCAAATCCCAGTCAGCGCACTCCTCTCGAATCCACTCGCGCGGAGTTTCATCTCCGCGCATCTCTCGGATTCGAGTGCAGTCGATACGGCGGGATTTGAATTAGGGAGTGAAGCGAACACCGCGAGCGGAACGACCGGGGTTCAAATCCCAGTCAGCGCACTTCTGTGATTTCCACCGACACGGAGTCCCGTCTCCGCGTCACCTCTCGGAAATCACTATCTGCGGGACGAAGAGATTTGAATCAGGGAGCGACGCGAACGAAGTGAGCAGAGCGACCGGGGTCCACATCCCAGTCAGCGCACTCCTCTCGAATCCACTCGCGCGGAGTTTCATCTCCGCCCACACGCTCCGGCGACGATTCAGACGCCCTCGTCCCCCCTCCTCGTCGTTACCACCCGATACCCCTGTGGGACGCCGATGCCGACCAGCAAGAGCGCGACGAATCCGTACGGACTCGGGACGAACGCGGCCAGCGGGACCGCGAACAGCCCCGCGACGACGGTGGCGCGGTCGGTCCGCGAGAGCCGGTCCGTTCCACCCACGGACCCGAGGAGTTGATACGCGAGCGGGAGGCAGAGGCCGAGCGGGAGCGCGAGCAGCGCGACGTTCCCCTCGGTCACACCGATGGCGAGGAAGGCGGCGAGGCCGCCCACCGGGAGCGCGAGGAGGTACGCGAGGTCGCGGTGCGAGAACACGAGTCGGAGTCCGTCTCACCGGACAAGTACGTTCCGGGGCGTGCCTCCCGACGGTTCCGTCTCCGCCGTCGCCGAGCGCGACGAAACCATTGATAGTTTCTAATCGGCAAGGAAGTAGCCATATATGATTACTTTTGCGGCTGGTCCACCAACAGTGGACATGGTCGGAGTCGGTTCGCTCACGCGGCGGCCGCTGCAGGCGCGAGAGCGCGCACTGCTGAAGACGGCGCTGTACAGGGTGGTGATGGTGGTCGTCTCGGTGGCGGTGGCGTGGCTCGTCGTCGGGGACGTGAGCGACGCGCTCAGCATCGGCCTCGCGACGAACGTCGTGAAGACGGCGACGTACTACTGCTACGAACGGGCCTGGGACCACGTGTCGTGGGGGGTCGCCACGGACTGACTCACACTCGCCCGGTCCCGGCGACCGACTCGGCAGCGTCCGTCAGTCGCCGGCGCTCCGCGTCGTCGGCCGCCCAGTCGTCGACGAGGGCGCGACAGAGGTCGAGCAGTTCCGGACTGTCGATGGGCGTCCGGTCGTCGTCGGGGCTGACGAGGCGTTCCTCGACGGGGCTCCGGACGTACTTCCAGTCGCGGCCGCGGAGGACGCGCTGGGGGTGGTTCGTCCGTGCGCGAGCGTAGGGGGCGTCGTGCTCGCTCGCGGGGTCGGCGTCCGGGTCGGTGGCGAGACGCGTGAGGAGGTCCGGCATGTCGAACAGCGAGAAGGGTGCCTCGACCCGGCCGGTCGGGCCGTTGGCGACGACGAGGGGGACGTGCGCGATGGACTCGGGCAGGCCGTAGCCGTGGCCGTACCGGCCCTGCTCGCCGAAGGCCTCGCCGTGGTCGGCGTGGACGACCAGCAGGTCGTCGTCGACGTCGCCGGCGAGGCGGTCGAGGAAGGCGTCGGTGTAGCGGACGGTGTCGTCGTAGGCGGTCACGAGCGCGTCGTGGACCCGCGAGTCGGGGTCGATGTCGCGGCCGGCGTAGAGCCACGCGTTGGCGGCGTAGGTGCGCGCGAGCGACTGACTCCGGTACGCCTTCGGCGGGAGGTAGGGCATGTGCGGGTCGACGAGGAAGAGCCACAGGAAGTACGGTTCGGGGGCGTTCGCAAGCCACTCGCGGATGTCGTCGTAGAACGCCTCCCAGGCCATGAACATGTCCTGGCCCTGCCACCAGTTGAGCGCCTGGACGAGGACGGCCGCGACGGCGTTGCGCGGCGCGCCGTCCCGGATGAACGACTCGCTGGCGTCGTCGGACATGAAGTCCTCGAAGTGGTCGAACCCCTCGTCGAAGTCGAAGTAGCGGGAGGTCCACGGGTTGGCCGTGAACGCGGCCGTCGTGTACCCGCGCCGCGAGAGCCGCTGGGCGAGAGTCTCGCGCGCCCGAACGTGCGCGCGGAGCGAGTCGACGCGCGAGTCGGCGCTCGACCGGTCGAGCGGGTAGCTTCCCGTCAGGAAGGAGTAGGCGGACCCGTTGGTCGCGGCCGCGGGGGCGACGGCCCGCTCGAAGGTCAACCCCTCGCGCGCGAGGCGGGCGAGGGCGGGCATCGTCGTCCCGTCGTCGCCGCGAAGCCCGCAGCGGTCGGCGCGGAGGCTGTCTATCGTCACCAGGACGAGGTTACGCGCGTCACTCATGCCCCGGCGTACCCCCGTCGAGCGCTTCGTTAGTCGTATCGTTATCCTGACGGTCACGTTTCGATAGAACGTATTCGACCGACGGGAGGCGAATCCGGTCGCGACCTCGCACGGACCGCGACCGGGCCGCCGTCGTGACCGTCCCACGTTCGAGATGGATAACTGACATATAACAATGCGTCTCCCCCCGGAAGCCGGCCGTACATGAGCCACTCGCGCGACGTCATCGACGAGCAAACTGGCGAGGGGGTCGGCCCGGAGAGCGACGGTCGAACGGTGACACTGCCCACCGACCTCTACGACCGGGTCGACCGGCGCGTCCCCGGGACGGAGTTCGAGACGGTCGACGCCTACGTCCGGTACGTGATGGAGGAGGTGTTGCTCCACGTCGAACGGGAAGGCGACCTCGCCCCCCGCGTCGACGAGGCCGAGGTCCGCAGTCGCCTCCGCTCGCTCGGCTACCTCGACGAGTAGTCGGCCGACGGGCCCGGTCGTCCCACGTCGGGTGGACGTCCGACGTTCGTTCCCGCTCGGGTTTCCGGTTCTCTTTTCGCCGCCGCGAGACGCCGTCGCGCGCGACGCCCGGGTTACACCCGACCGTCGCACCAGTCGACGGCCGCCTCGGAGACCACCGCCGGCCGCTCCCGGTGCAGGAAGTGTCCCGCGTCCCGGACGCGCAGGACGCGGCAGTCACCGGCGAACGCCTCGTCGGCGTCCGCGAACAGTTCCGGACCGATGCAGCCGTCGTCGGCCCCCGCGAGGAGGAGCGCGCTCGTCTCGAGCGGTCGCGGTTCGCGGGTCGCCTCCCGCGTCGCGAGGTCGCGTGCGAACTGCCGGTAGTACGCGAGGGCGGCGCTCGTGGTCTCCGGCGCGTTGAGGGTGTTCTTCACCGTCTCGATGCGCTCCTCGGGGTAGTCCCAGCCGGGACTCCACGTCGACCAGAGGAACTCGACGAGCGCGAAGTCGCCGGCGCGGAGGAGCCGTTCGGCCCCCGGGAGCTGGAAGGCAGCCATGTACCAGCTCCGGAGCCACTGGCGGGGGTCGCGCCGTGCGACGGTCACGAAGTGCGGGGGGACCGCCATCCCGACGAGCGTGGCGAACGCATCCGGGTCGATGCGGGCGGCGACGTAGCCGGCGACGGCGCCCCAGTCGTGGCCGACGAGCACTGCGCGCCCGTCGCCGAGTTCGCCCGCGAGCGCGACGGCGTCGCGCCCGAGCGCCCCCGCCGAGTAGTCGCCGTCGGTCGCCAGGCCGGTCGGCGCGTACCCGCGCATGTAGGGCGCGACGGCGTGGTAGCCCGCGTCGGCGAAGGCGTCCAGTAACGGTTCCATCGTCGTCGCGTCGTCCGGGAAGCCGTGGAGACAGAGCGCGAGTGGGCCGTCGGGGTCGCCCGCCTGGAGGTACTCGAACGCGACGCCGTTGGCGGTGACGCGCCCTCGGTCGAAGCTCATGGCGGCGTGACAGCCCGCACGCCCATAAGGTCCACCGCCACGCTTTACCCCGTTCCGTGTGAACGGTTCACGCCATGACCGTCATCGCACTGTTGAGCGTCGCACCGGTGAAGGAGGGGAGCATGGGCGAGGACGTGGCGGCGGCCGTCGCCGCGCTCGACGACTTCGACGTGGCGTACGAGACGAACCCGATGGGGACCGTCGTCGAGGCCGCGTCGATAGACGAACTGCTCGACGCGGTGAAGGCCGCCCACACCGCCGTCGACGCCGACCGGGTGAGCACGGTCCTCAAGATAGACGACAAGCGCGCGAGCGACGAGCGCGCCAGCGAGAAGGTGGCGGCCGTCGAGGAGCACCTCGGTCGCCCCGCGCGGGGCGAGTAGGTCGCGGGCGACCGGCGGGCACCGGACGCCGTTGCGTCTTCTGCAAACGCTAAATGCGAGCGTCCCAACCCGGAGGCATGAACGGCAACCAGTTCGGTCGGCTCTTTCGCGTCACCACGTACGGGGAGAGCCACGGCGACGCGATGGGGGTCACCGTCTCGGGGTGTCCCGCCGGCCTCGAACTCGCCGTCGAGGACGTCCAGCGCGAACTCGACCGCCGCAAGCCCGGCCAGTCGATGATAACGACGAGCCGCGACGAACCCGACGCCGTCGAGATTCACTCGGGGATTCAGGACGGCTACACCACGGGCACGCCCATCGGGATGGTCATCCAGAACAAGGACGCCCGCTCCGGCAAGTACGAACCCTTCGTGACGGCCCCGCGACCGAGCCACGGCGACTTCACCTACTCGGCGAAGTTCGGGACGCGCAACTGGGGCGGCGGCGGTCGCTCCAGCGCCCGCGAGACGGTCAACTGGGTCGCCGCCGGCGCTATCGCCGGGAAGGTCCTCGACCACTTCGACGTGGAGGTGAAAGCCCACGTCAACCAGATCGGCGACGTGCGCGCCCCCGAGGTGAGCTTCGAGGAGATGCTCGAACACACGGAGGAGAACCCCGTCCGGTGTGCCGACCCCGACACCGCCGAGGAGATGCTCGACGTCATCGACCGCTACCAGAACGAGGGCGACTCCATCGGCGGGTCCATCTACTTCGAGACGCGCGGCGTCCCTCGCGGCCTCGGTGCCCCGCGCTTCGACTCGTTCTCCGCCCGTCTCGGGCAAGCGATGATGGCCATCCCCGCCACCACCGCCTTCGAGTTCGGTCTCGGACGGGAGGCACGTTCGGTGTCCGGCTACGACCGAAACGAGGACTGGACGTTCGGCGACGACGGTGAGCCGGTCCCCGTCGGGAACGACCACGGCGGCATCCAGGGCGGTATCACCACCGGCGAACCCGTCTACGGCGAGGTGACCTGGCACGCGCCGACGTCCATCCCGAAGGAACAGACGACCGTCGACTGGGAGACCGGCGAGGAGAAGCGGGTGCAGGTCATCGGCCGGCACGACCCCGTCCTCCCGCCGCGGGCGGTACCGGTCGTCGAGGCGATGCTCAACCTGACCGTCCTCGACTTCATGCTGCTCGGCGGGCGCGTCAACCCCGACCGACTGGACGCCGCGCCGGGCGAGTACGACACCGACTACCACCCGAGCAGTCCCGACGACGAGTAGCCGGACGCCGGCTTTACCCCCTTCCCGCCCGACTTCCCGTCGATGGACGCCAACCAGGACACCCTCTTCAACCCGTTCGGGATGGACGAGGCGTGCACGAACTGCGGGCTGTGCGAGACGCGCGAGCGGGTCGTCCACGGGTACGGTCCCGTGGACGCGGAGTTCCTCGTCGTCGGCGAGAACCCCGACGCGGCGGCCGACGCTTCGGGGGTACCCTTCGAGGGGACGGCGGTCCTCGACGTCCTCGAACGGGTCGGCTTCGTCGACCGGTCGGGGGACGAGGTCGTCCCCGAAAACGCCTTCCTCACCTACCTCACGCGCTGTCGGCATCCCGAGCGCGGGCCGACCGACGAGGAGGTGCTGGCCTGCGACGGCTACCTCACCGCGGAGATACGGATGATAAACCCCGAGATACTCGTGCCCGTCGGCGAACGGGTCTGCCGGGCGCTGGCGACGGAGTACACGACGCGACGGCCGGAGGACTTCGACATCGAGACGGACCACGCCACCACCGTCCGGGGCCGGGGGTTCGAACTCGTCCCGATGCACCCCGACCCGACGCCGGACCAGCAGACGGCGTTCGTCGACCACCTCGGCGCGCTCCTCGACCGGGATTACCGTCAGACGAAGGGGAGGCGCGGGCGATAGCCCCGTTCGGGCGGCGCGGTTCACATGTTAACCTCGGCCATTATGGGGGTCCGACCGCCCTGTTAGGTCATGCCACGGAACCGGTACATGGTCGGATTGGGGCTCCTCACGGTGGCGTTGCTCGTCGCCGCCGTCGCGGGCCAGTATCAGGTGTTCTCGTACCTCGCCGCGCTCCTCATCGTCGGCGTCGTCGGGGCGTCGTCGATAGAGCGCGGGCGACGCGAACTGGACTTGCACCCCTACACGGGGTTACTGGGCGGTCTCCTCCTCCTGTTCCTGATAGGGCTGACCGGTATCTGGCTGCTCTGGACGCCGGGACAGACGGAGTACACCTACGTCCTCGGGGTGCCGCGGTCGACGCTGTTCTACCTCGTGTTCATCTGGGTGCTCCCGCTGCTCGGCGCCGTCTACTACGCCGTGCTGTTCCCCGTCGTCGGGGGCGACGAGGTCGTCTCGGACATCATGACCGAGGTGCGCTCGCACCAGTCGCGCGAGGAGTTCCCCCTCGCGCCGGAGCGCGCGACGGTCGACGCCGGGGGCGCAGGTCCCGGCGGCGCGGAGGGCGCCGGCCGGACCGACGGGGGTGACCGCGAATGACGCTACCGCTCGCCCCGCTACAGGAGATTCCCATCGCCGACAGCCCGTACGTGCTCATCTTCGGGTCGGCGTACATGCTGCTGGTGCTCGCCATCGGGGTGTGGGGCTACCTCCAGACCGAGAGCACGAGCGACTTCCTCATCACCGGCAAGTCCATCGGGACGTGGGTGCTCGCGCTGACGGCGTTCTCCGTCATCCAGTCCGGGTTCGGCTTCGTCGGCGGCCCGGAGTTGATATACGCCGGCGGGACGACCGCGCTGTGGATCTTCTTCAGCGCCCCCATCGGCTTCCTGCTGACGTGGGTGGTCCTCGCCAAGCGCATGCGCATCCTCGCGGACGTCCGCGACGTGTTGACGCTCGCCGACGGGATGTACGTCCGCTACGAGAGCGACACCGTCCGCGGGTTGACGGGCATCGCGGTCATCGTGGGCGTCATCGCCTACCTCGCGACGAACCTCGCGGCGCTCCAGTACGTCATGCGCGCCATCTTCGGCATCGACGTGACGACGGGCCTGTTCGCGGGCGCGGTCATCCTGCTGTTCTACAGCATGCTCGGCGGGATGATAGCCGGCGTCTGGACGGACTTCGTCCAGGCCATCACGATGATCGTCGGTGCGGTGTTCGTCTTCTACTTCGCCATCGACTTCGGCGGCGGGATGGAGAACATCTCGCGGAACCTCGCCACGGCCGACCCGGCGCTCGTCTCGCCGTTCGGCGCGCTCGGCGACACCGCCTCGCTCGCCATCTTCAGCGCGCTCGGCTGGTGGATACTGTTCTCGGTCGGTTCGGCCGGCCAGCCCCACCTCATCACGAAGTTCTACATGAGCCGGAACCTGAAGATTCTGCGCTGGGGCGCGCCCATCGCGGCCATCTCCTACGCGGTGTCCAGCCTCCTCGCGTTCTCGACGGGCCTCTCGATGCGCTCGATGGTCGAGGCGGGTAACATCGCCGAACCCGCGAGCGCGTCCATCGTCGGTCCGCTGTTCGTCCTCGAACAGACGCCCGGTATCGTCGCGGGGCTCATCCTCGCGGCGCTGCTCGCGGCCATCATGTCCACGAGCGACTCGTTCCTCAACATCGGCGCCGCCGCCGTCTCCCGCGACCTGCCGCGGGCGTTCGGGACGCGTATCCAGGACGACCGGGTCGAACTCCGCGTCACCCAGGCCGCGCTCGTCGGACTCACGGTCCTCTCGACGGTGGTCGTGTTCTACTCCACCGAACTCGTCGGCATCCTCGGGACCATCGGCTGGGGCTTCTTCGCGGCCGCCATCTTCCCCATCGCCGCCCTCGGGTTGAACTGGAAGGGCGCGACGCGGTGGGGCGCCATCGCCGCCGCCGTCGGCGGCATGGGCGTCAACCTGCTGTTCAGCGCCGCCCCGCGCATCCTCGACCCGCTCGGGTACGTCGGTGCCGCCGAGAGCGTCTCCGGTGCCTACGGTTCGCTGTTCGCCGGCCTCCCCGTCGGCGTCGTCGCGCTGCTGGTCGCCATCGCGCTGTTCGTGTTCGTCTCGCTCGCCACCCAGAGCGATAACCGCGTGCCCGCGGACATCGCGGCGCTCATGGAGCGATGACCCGGGGGCGACCCGCCGAGGAGGGGGCCGGGGAGGGGGCGTCGGGAGCCTCCCCGACCGACCCCGAACCGGACGAACCCCGGGTCGGCTGGTTCACACAGTGGCTCCGCCGCCGCCCGAACTCCTTCGAGTTCTGGGAGGTGCTGGTGACCGACGAGCGCCTCGTCTGGTGTTTCGCCGGCGAGTCGTTCCGGTCGATGCTCCTGCGGGCGGACATGGGCGAGGCGACCCGCGCGTTCCTCGAGGACGCGACGCCCGAGGCGGCGCTCGCACACTCCGAGCGCGGCTTCTCGGTCCCGCTCGCGTCTCTCCGCACGCTCCGCCTCCGTCAGGGGACGCGCACCCGCCGCGCCCGCCTCGTCGTCGAGTGGGAGGCGTCGGGCGAGCGCGTCGCGTGGGAGCTCTCGAACACCGCCGACGGCGACGAACAGGCCGACCTCCTCGAACGGCTCGCGAATCGGGAGTCGTTCTCGCACGTCGACTGCGAGGTCGAGACGCCGCGGTTCGCCTTCCTCTGACCTGCCATGCCCTTCCACGTTTCACTCGACTACGACACCTACGACGACGCCCGCGACTCGTTCGCGTGGGACCTGCCCGACGACTACAACGCCGCCCACGACCTGGTGCGGAAACACGAGGACGGGAGTCGAATCGCGCTCTACCAGGGCTACCCGGACGGCCGCCGCGAGACGTACACCTTCGCGGACCTCGACCGCCTGTCGAACCGCCTCGCGCACGGCCTCCGTGACCTGGGCGTCGAGCGCGGCGACCGCGTCGCCGTCGTCCTCTCCCAGCGTCCCGAGAACGTCCTCACGCACCTCGCGTGCTGGAAGCTCGGCGCCGTCTCGCTCCCCCTCTCGGTCCTGTTCGGGGAGGACGCCCTCGCCTACCGCCTCGACGACAGCGGCGCGCGCGTCGTGGTCACGGACCCGAGTCGGATCGACGCCGTGCGCGCGGCCGCGGCCGACTGCGCCTCGCCACCGAGCGTCGTCGAGGCGGACGGCGACGGAGCGGTGGGCGAGGACGTCCGCGCCTTCGACGCGCTCCTCGCCGGACGCCCCGACGAGTTCGACATCGTTCCGACCGATGCAGAGACGCCCGCCATCGTCATGTACACGAGCGGGTCGACCGGGCCGCCGAAGGGCGTCCTCCACGGTCACGGGGTCTGGGCCGGTCACTGCCCCGCGTTCTCGATGTACTTCGAGCGCGACGTGGAGGGGGTCTACTGGACGCCCGCGGACTGGGCGTGGATCGGCGCGCTCGGCGACCTCGTCTTCCCGGCGTGGCACTACGGGCAGGCGGTCGTCGGCTACCCGACCGGGAAGTTCGACCCCGAGACGGCGTTCGAGATACTCGAGGAGTTCGACGTGACCGGCTCGTTCGTCCCGCCGACGGCCATCCGGATGCTGATGGGCGTCGACGCACCCGCCGAACGCTACGACCTCTCGCTGCGGGCCGTCTGCTCGGGGGGCGAACCGCTCACGCCCGAGATTCTGGACTGGGCCGACGAGGAACTCGGAGGGACGGACGACGCCTCGGGCGTCGTCGTGAACGAACTGTACGGCCAGACGGAGGCGAACCTCCTGGTGTGTAACTGCCGGGACTGGTTCCCGGCCCGCCCCGGGAGCATGGGTAAACCCGTCCCCGGTCACGACGTGGCGGTCGTGGACCCGGAGACCGGCGACGTGGTCGAGGCGGGCGAGGTCGGCGAGGTGGCCGTGCGGCGCGCGGGCGACCCGGTCGTCTTCCGGGAGTACTGGAACCTGCCCGAGAAGACCGAGGCCGCGCGGGTCGACGGCTGGCACCTCACGGGGGACCTCGCCTCCCGCGACGACGACGGCTACCTCTGGTTCAAGGCCCGCGACGACGACGTCATCATCACCGCCGGCTACCGCGTCGGCCCCGGCGAGGTCGAGACGGCCCTCCTCGACCACGACGCCGTCGAGCAGGTCGGCGTCGTCGGCGTTCCCGACGAGACGCGCGGGGAGGTCGTCAAGGCGTTCGTCGAGCCGGTCGCGGGGACGACGACCGACGACGCCCTTCGCCGGGAACTCCAGGACCTCGTGCGCGAGCGCCTCGCGAAGTACGAGTACCCCCGCGAACTGGAGTTCGTCGAGGACCTCCCGCAGACGACGACCGGGAAGATACAGCGCCGAAAGCTCCGCGAGCGCGAGGCTGCGGACGACACATCCTGAACGCACGTCGGTCGTCCGGGGTGTGTGACGACCTCACCCGGTGGCAGTAGTCTGAAGCCCCGCGAGCGAAACCTCGGGGCATGGACCTCGTCGAGGCCGGACCGGCCGACGTCGAGACGCTCGTCGACCTGTGGTTCTCGCTGGCGACGGAGATGGAGCGGTACTCGCGGTTCAACGAACTCTCCTACTCGAGTCGGGACGACGTCTCGGGTGAC
The DNA here is from genome assembly GCF_030553305.1 of Halomarina ordinaria. NCBI lineage: Archaea > Methanobacteriati > Methanobacteriota > Halobacteria > Halobacteriales > Natronomonadaceae > Halomarina > Halomarina ordinaria. The sequence continues at coordinate 319,848 of NZ_JARRAH010000001.1, forward strand.
GGGTTCAGAGAACTCCTCGCGAGCGAGGACGTGAGGGTGGTGCTGATTCGGGACGAGGCGACCGTCGGCTACCTCGTCCTCAGGGAGGGGACTCACCCGTCGCGGACGTGCGCCGAGTACGTTCGGCTCGTCGACCTGCTCGTACGGGAGGAGTACCGGGACCGCGGCTACGGCTCGGCGGCGGTCGAGGCGGTGAAAGTGATGGCCAGAGAGGAGGGCTACGACCTCCTGAAGGTCGCCTGCGAGTGGCGCAACGAGGGCGCCAGGCGGTTCTATCGCGGACACGACTTCGAACCGAAACAGGTCGAGTTCGTCCACGACCTGGCGTAGCGGAGCGGCCTCGGCCCGGGGAGGTACTCAGGCGTCGGTCGCTGCCGTCTCGTCGTCGCCCTCGCCCGTGTCCTCCTTCCGGCGAGTGACCAGCACCGAGACGTCCGCGAGTCGGATGACGCGCTCGGTGACGCTCCCCAGGAGGGCACGCCGGACGCCGCGCCGGCCGTGGGTACCGATGACGATGAGGTCGACGTCGTGGTCCGCGGCGTACTCGACGATGACCTCGTGGGGCGAGCCCCGCTCGACGGCGGTGACGATGTCGATGCCGCGCTCGCGGCCGGCCGTCGCCACGTCCTCGGTCGCCCGCTCGCCCGCCGCCCGCAGTTGGTCGAGCAGTCGGCCGGGGTCGAAGTCGTAGGTGTAGACCAGTTCGACGACGTTGAGGGCGTGGACGGTCGCGTCGTACGTCTCCGCGAGGTCGAAGGCCTTCTCGACTGCGCTCTGCGCGCCCGGGCTACCGTCCGTCGGGACGAGTATCGTGTCGTACATCGTTCTCACCGACTAGTACGACGACGAGACGGGCAATAAAACGGCGAGCTGGTTCCATCGAATCGAGAACGACCGGAATTCGCGTCAGTCCTCACCAGTAGGGGTTCTCGCGGGTCGGCGCCGCGCGCCGCCCGACGACGGTGGCGACGAGGACGGCGGCGACGACGAGCGCGAGGACGGCGAGACCGGCGGTGGCGAACTCGCTCGCCGCGAGGCCCGTGAGCGACCAGACGGCGCCGAGGGCGGTCCCGACGACGGCGAGCAGTGCGAGCGACGTGAGCGGACGCGTCCCGTACATGCCCTCCCGGTCCCGACCCACGGACATAAAGTCGCCGGGTGCCCGTGTACGACACGTGACCACCGTCGCCGTCCTCTGTGACCCGCCCCGTCCCGGTCTCGTGTTGCCCTCGCTCGTCGAGAGCTCGCCGCTCACCGAGCAGGAGGTGAGCGACCTCTACGCCGCGATGCTCCGCGACGTCGTCGCCGCCGTCGAGGCGAGCGGTGCGGAGTTGCTCGTCAACTACCGCCCGGACGAGGCGCTCCCCGAGGGAGGCGCGAGCGGGGCGGAGGGGGCGACCGCCGAGGCGGAGGTACGTGCCGTCGTCCGCGACGCCCTGCGCGACCCGGACGCGGCGCGCTTCGAGGTCCAGGTCGGGGAGACGTTCGCCGGTCGGGTCAGGAACACGCTGACACACCTGCTCGACGGCGAGGGCGTCACCACTGCCGCGGCCGTCGAACCGACGGTCCCCCTCCTCCAGCGCTCGCACGTCGACAACGCGGCGATGAAGCTCCGGAGCAGCGCCACCGTCCTCGGCCCTGCGACGGGCGGACGGGTCTACTACGCCGGCTTCGCCGACCCCGTCGACTACGCCGACGCCTACGCGCCGCCGGCCGTCGAGACGCTCACCGACCGGGCGCTCGACGTCGACCACGACGTCGACTACCTCCCGATGCTCCCGGTCGTCGAGACGGGCGCGGACCTCGCCGAGGTGCTGACGCTGCTCCGCGCCCGTCGGCGCGCCGGCCGCCTCGTCCCCGAACACACGACCGGGTGTCTGGACGACCTCGGCCTCGCCGTGGTCGTGGAAGACGGGTTACAACTGACGCGATAACCGACAAGTCTTAAGACGGAGCCATCGAACCCACGTTCGAGGTGGGGTGGCGGAGTGGACTAACGCGCCTGTCTTGAAAACAGGTGGCCTATGGCCTCATGGGTTCGAATCCCATCCCCACCGCTTTCCTCGTACTGGGTGCGCGTCACCACACCTGGGGAACGAGACCGACTTAATCCTATGTGACGGTGGCCCGTGGCCAATCGTAGCTGGGTTGAATATGCGTGGGCTCATGCCCTGCGACCGTCTGGTGCGTCGGTCCTAAATATTGATATCAGGAACGTCTCCAGAAGGTTCCAATGCCGATGTGTTGCCGACTGACCCCTTCTGCTTGTTCGAGAGCAGCGACTGCTTCTTCGAGTGTAGGATGCTCGTAGACCTCCCGGACTTCTGCGGTTGCGACTGGTTGGTGCTCCGCGACGAACTCATCCACCGACCGACGAGCAGTCGCCGCTACACCCCTCGTTGCCAGCAGTACCCGCAATTCGGCGTATCTCAGCGGACCCGTCTTGGGCGCGGGAACGTCTGTCGCCACGTTCGTGACCGGGAGTTCGGGACACGCACCAGTCGGTAGGTCGACATCGTCCATGTCCGCATCGAACTGCTTCACGTCGAGATCCAGGTCCTCTGCAGTGGTCCGGAGAGTCGTCTGATCTGGAGCAATGCCTTCTGCGAAGACGGTTATCCAGGTCCGTCGGAGATACTCATCACCACATCCCTGACGCATTGCTGCAATCCAAGCACGAGTAGCCATCTCCGTCGTCTCAGGGAGATCAGACCAGACAGACGGATCCAATGGCATTCCGTTTCGAGCGGCAGGAGGTTCCTCCGGGATCTCACGGACGGGTGCCGGAACGAACTCGATATCGACCTGCTCATCGTAGTTCTCAGCGACCCGTTTCATCACTGGCTGCATATCGAACGAAACGAAGCTCAGCGGGTCGACGACCTGTGTGATAGTGACGGTGTCGTCCTCTTCCTCGTCGTCTTCGTCCTCGTCGACGTCCTTCTCCGGTTGCTCTCCTTCATCGGACTCGTTGTCATGGAACTCCTCGTCAGGAACTTCATCATTGACGGGATGTTCCTCGTCATGCTCGCCCTGCTCCTGTCCGACGAGCGATGAGCTCCCAGCGATTGCTCCTGCACCGGCTCCGGGCCCAACAGGTCCACTCTGATTCGTCGACACCTCGTCGCTGTCCGAGAACGTAGTGACATCCGTTTGGGCGGGTTCGTCCGTCGGTTCGGGTTGCTCTTCTGTTCGGGACCAGGATGATCCTCGGGTGGAGTTGTTTCCCATGTTAGTAAATCCTCAAGTTGCTCTGTTTCGCTTCGTGGTTCCATTTGAGCGCCTGATCGATTTCAGCGTCCAGCTCGCGATACTGTCTGTAGGAGTATCCGGAGGACGTCTGACATCGTGTGCGCCAGTAGTTTAGCCCAGCAGCCGACGTGACACGGGGCTCGAACTGTCGGAGTTCGTCAGGCGACATCCGACCGATTAGCATCACGTTCTCGGGGTCAACAGTCGTAATGAAGGTCCGTGCCTCCCTTCGGTCTTTGTGGAGCGCATTTCCAGCGTGTCCACCGATAGACTGCCCACAATAGAACGCATAGTCGGTAATCCCGTAGTCCTCTCGAAGTCGGCGATAAGGCTCGAAGTGGTCCGTGGTCCACCCCTTCTGCGTGGGCATAAGACGGATATCGTAGTCGCGATCGTTGATTTCGCGAGAGAGTTCAACGACGTATTCGACATACGCGTCAGCGACTTCAGCGATCGTGAGATCGTCCATATACCCATATGCGAAACTGACATCTGGGACATGAATCGCTGGCTGAATCACTTCGAGGATACGGAGGACCTCGTCCATACTCCGGCCGGTGGTGATCCCGTCTTTCTCCGTTGCTGTTGTTATTGGGATGTGGTAGTCTGTGAGGACCTCTGACCACTCGTTTCGGTTGATAGCCCGCCGGGCATCGTCCAGACTGATGAGCACCGAGCGTGAACAGTGATGGGTCTCGATGAACGCTTCACACTCCACGTCAGGCAACTCAACACGGGGGACTGCACCTACGACCGGTTCGTGTATCAACCGCGACTTTATGGCCTCGTCAAGTGTCTGCTGGCCTCTATCGGTCGCGGCTCTCTGTCGGCGTGAACTCATCCGGTTTGCTCGTTCCCTGTTGGTGTCAAGGGGGAACTATTCCCATCTTAGACGTCTATTAACTTAAGAGTATCGGCGATTTGCCGTTTTAGATTGGCCTAGAACATCTACATCGGGCGTGTTGGACTACTTGGCCAGCAGCTATATCATATACATCCTGTCCAGCAGCAATAACTGCCGTTACCAAATTTATTTATATACTTTTATTTCCCCCTACTGTCTCCCTTCGTTCTCGATGCCCGAGCACCACTAGTGTAACCGTAACCGACCACGCTAGCGTGACCCGTCGCCGCGGCGAAACGTATTTCTATCACCCCTACAACGATGTTCCCATGCAGATACAACGCCGAGCGTTCCTCGCCGCGGCGGCGAGCGGGGCGCTGGCAGGGCTCGCCGGGTGTACGGAACAGCTCGCTGGCGGCAGCGGCGACGGCGCCGACGTGGCCGGCGAGACGCTGACGCTGACGACGACGACCAGCACGTACGACACGGGCCTCCTCGACGAGTTGAACGTCCCGTTCGAGGAGATGTACGGCGTGACCGTCGACTCGGTGTCCCAGGGGACCGGCGAGGCCATCGAGACCGCCAGCAACGGCGATTCTGACGTGGTGATGGTCCACGCGCGTTCCCAGGAGGACGAGTTCATGGAGGAGGGGTACGGCGTCAACCGCCGTGACATCATGTTCAACGACTTCGTCGTCGTCGGTCCCGAGGACGACCCGGCGGGCATCGAGGGGACGGAGTCCGCCGAGGAGGCGTTCGCGACCATCGCCGAGGAGGAGGCGACGTTCGTCTCCCGCGGTGACAACTCCGGGACGCACACCAAGGAACTCGCCATCTGGGAGGAGGCGGGGGTCGACCCGGGCGGCGACTGGTACAACGAGACCGGCCAGGGGATGGGCGAGGTGCTCAACGTCACCAACGAACAGGAGGGCTACACCCTCGCGGACCGGGGGACGTACCTCTCGCAGCGCTCGGAGATCGACCTCGTCATCCTCGTCCAGGGACCGATAGAGGGCGGACCGGAGTTGCTCTCGAACCCCTACGGCATCATGGCGGTGAACCCCGCTGTGCACGACAACGTCAACTACGACCTCGCGATGGCGTACATCGGCTACATCACCAGCCCGGAGGCCCAGCAGCTCATCGAGGACTTCGAGGCCAACGGCGAACAGCTCTTCTTCCCGCGGGCGCTCTCGGAGGAGCCCGACTTCCAGCAGTACGTGCCCGAGGGGTGGAGCAGCGAGTCGGCGAACGGCACCGCGACGAACGGTACCACGAACGGTAGTAATACGACGGGGGGCAACGCGACGGGCGGTAACGCGACGGAGAACAACGCGTCGAGCGAGTGACCGTGTCTCCCGTTGCGAGTCCCGCTCCGCTCGCGTTCGTCGAGTTCCCGTTCGAACCCGTGTACGTCCTGAGCACCATCGAGGTGTCGCTGTACGTGAGCGTCATCGCGGTCCTGTTGAGTTCGCTCGTGAGCCTCCCCGTCGCGCTGGCGCTCGGGTTCACGGAGTTCCCGGGCAAGCGCTTCGCCGTGTCGGTCATCAACACCGGGATGGGCTTCCCGAGCGTCGTCGTCGGCCTCGTCGTGCTGTTCGCCGTCTCGAACCAGGGGCCGCTCGGCGAACTGGACCTGATGTTCACGAAGCGGGCGATGATCATCTCGCAGTTCGTGCTGGCGACGCCCGCCATCACGGCCATCAGCCTCGCGGCCGTCGCCGGCGTCGAGCAGAACGTCCGCGACGCCGCCCGCGTCCTCGGCGGCACCAGGACCGACGTCGCCCTCGTCACCCTCAAGGAGGCGCGGTACGGCATCGCCACCGCCGTCCTCGCCGGGTTCGGCCGGGCGATAAGCGAGGTGGGGTCCGTCCTCATCGTCGGGGGGAACATCGCGGGCGCGGACGGCATCTCGAAGACGCGCACGCTGACGACCGCCATCCAGCTCGAGGCGCGACAGGGGCGCTACGAGACGGCGATGGTGCTCGGTGCCGTCCTCGTCGGCGTCGTGCTGGTGGTGAACGCCATCGTCGTCCGCCTCGGCGACGAGGGGGTGGTGCGGTGACGCTCCGCGCTCGCGACGTCTCGCTCGCCTACGACGGGACGACCGTCCTCGACGGCCTCTCGCTCACCGTCGAGGGGGGCGAGGTGGTCGCGGTCATCGGCCCGTCCGGTGTCGGGAAGACGACGCTGCTGCGACTGTTGGCGCTGTTCGAGCGTCCCGACGACGGGACCGTCGAGTTCGACGGCGTCGACGTCTGGGCCGCCGGCGAGAGCGAGCGCCTCGCGCTCCGTCGACGTATCGGGATGGTGTTCCAGGACGCCGGGCTGTTCGACGCCAGCGTGGCCCGGAACGTCGAGTACGGCCTCCGGATACGGCGCTCGTGGCGCGACCGGGTCGGCGAGGAACTCCGCTCACTCGTCCGGTCGAACGGCCACCCCGCCGCCGTCGAGGAGGCGCTGACGGTCGTCGGGCTCGCCGACAGCCGCGAGCAGACGGCGCGGTCGCTCTCCGGCGGCGAGGCCCAGCGCGTCTCGTTCGCCCGGGCGCTCGCGTACGACCCCGACGTCCTCCTGCTCGACGAACCGACCTCGGACCTCGACCCGCGCAACACCGCCGTCATCGAGGAGGCCATCACCGAGGCGCGCGACCGGGGCATCGGCGTCGTCGTCGCCACCCACGACATGCACCAGGCCCAGCGCGTCGCGGACCGGGTCGCCGTCCTGCTCGACGCCGACGTCAGCGAGTGTGGGCCGACGGAGGCCGTCTTCGAGAACCCGACCGACGCTCGCACCCGAAAGTTCATCTCCGGGGAACTGGTCTACTGAGCGAACCGGGGACGCTTTCTCCCCTCGCCGCACACCCACATCGAACGACCCATGACGACGAGAAAGGGGTTCGAGCCCCACCTCGCGACCGACGACGTCACCGTCACCCGGCGGGACGTCGAGATGCTCCGGGCCATCGCCGAGCACGGGTCGATGCACGCCGCGGCGACGGAACTGGGGCGGTCGTATCCACACCTCCAGCGGCGGGTCGTCGAACTGGAGGAGGCCCTCGGCCCGCTGACGACCCGCGTCCGGGGGGGCAAGGGCGGCGGCGGGACGGAACTCACGCCCGCGGCGGTCGACCTCGTCGGGCGGTTCGAGCGCCTCCGCGTCGAACTCGCGGGCGTGGCGACCGTCACCGAGTCCGTGATTCCGGGGACGGTCGTCGACCGCGACGGCGAACTGGCGACCGTCAGCACCCCGGCTGGCGACCTCACGGCCCGGACGCCGGTGGAGGCGACCGACGTCGAAATCGCCGTCCGGTCGGACGCGGTGGTCCTCGTGGCGCCGGGGGCCACCTCGGGGACGAGCCTGCGCAACCGGCTCACCGGGACGGTGGCCGCCATCGACGCCGGCGACGCCATCGCGACGGTCACGGTCGGCGTCGCCGAGGGCGTCGACCTCGCGGCCGTCGTGACCTGCGAGAGCGTCGACCGTCTCGACCTCGCGGTGGGCGACGAGGTGGTCGCCGCGTTCAAGACGACGGCGGCGCGGGCCATCGACCCACCGCTGGGTGACTAGTCGTCCGCACTCGCCGGCCGGCCGCCGATGGCGGGCCGCGAGACGTCCCGGTCGGTCGCCTCGCCGTCGATGTCGAAGGGGTACTCGCCGGTGACACAGCCGAGACAGAGGTCGGCGCGCGCGGTGTCGAGCGCCCGCGCCACCGCGTCGATGGAGAGGTACGCGAGGCTGTCGGCGCCGATGACCTCGCGTATCTCCTCGGTCGTCCGGTCGGAGGCGATGAGTTCCTCGCGGGTGGCCATGTCGATGCCCATGTAGCAGGGGGCGACGATGGGCGGCGCGCCGATGCGCATGTGGACCGCCGTCGCGCCCGCCTCGTAGAGCAGCGAGACGAGCTGGTTGGAGGTGGTCCCCCGGACGATGGAGTCGTCGACGAGCGTCACCGACCGCCCCTCGACGGTCGAGCGGATGGGGTTCAGTTTGAGCTTCACGGCGCGTTCGCGGGCGTCCTGCGTCGGCATGATGAACGTGCGCCCGACGTACCGGTTCTTCATCAGCCCTTCCGCGAACTCGACGTCACCGCCGCTCTCGGAGGTGTCTTCGGAGGTGTCACGGGCCTCGCTCGCGGCCTCGGCGTACCCCGAGGCGAACGCCCGCCCGGAGTCGGGGACGGGCATCACCACGTCCGTCTCGATGCCCGACTCCGCCCACAGTTCGCGCCCGAGTTCGCGGCGCACCTCGTAGACGAGTTCGTCGTCGATGACGGAGTCCGGCCGGGCGAAGTAGACGTGTTCGAAGAAGCAGTGCGCCGTGTTCTCGCGCTCGACGAGCTGGTAGGTCTCGTAGCCCGAGCCGTCCCCCTCGAGGACGACGAGTTCGCCTGGGCGGACGTCGCGGATGAGGTCGCCGTCGAGGACGTCGATGGCCGCCGACTCGGAGGCGAGGACGTAGCCGCCGTCGAGTTCGCCAAGACAGAGCGGTCGGTTCCCCGCCGGGTCGCGCAGGCCGACGACGGTGTCGTCGTGCATCACGGTGAGCGCGTACGAGCCGTGGATGCGTCCCATCGTACGCCGGACCGCCCGGATGAGGTCGCCGTCGAGGAGGTTGCGCGCGAGGTCGTGGGCGATGACCTCGGTGTCGCCGTCGCTGGTGAAGGCGTGGCCGAGTCCCTCCAGGTCCTCCCTGACCTCTTCGGCGTTGACGAGGTTCCCGTTGTGCGAGAGGCCGAGCGACCCGCTCTTGAACGAGACGGAGAAGGGCTGGGCGCAGGAGCTGTCGACGCTCCCCGCCGTCGGGTAGCGGACGTGGCCGATGCCGACCCGGCCGTTGAGGCCGTCGAGGTCGGCCTCGGTGAAGGCGTCGCCGACGAGTCCCATCCCGACGTGGTCGTACTGCTGGAACCCGTCGTGGGTGACGATGCCGGCGGACTCCTGGCCGCGGTGCTGGAGCGCGTAGAGCGCGTAGTAGAGCGGTCGGGCGGCGTCTCGGTCGGCGAGGGCGACCCCCACGACGCCGCACTTCTCCGTCGGGCCCGCCGTCCACCCAGCTGTCATGTGTCGTCCTCGGACGGCGGAGAGTAAAAACCCCACCGACCTGCGTTTCGTTTCCCTACTCGACGGGGGTTGTATGCACGAACGTGCAACGGACGGGACGGTCGGGCGACACGGACCGTCGGCTGGTCGGGGAGGTGGGGACGGACCCGCGGCGCGACCGCTCGCGGGTGGAGAGGACCGCAGAACGAAACGATTACTCGCCCTTCTTCGACTGCCAGGCGTACTCGCGACGCTTGGCGGACTTGCCGAAGCCGCACGACGAGCAGACCTTCTTTTTCACGTGGTAGGACTTGTTCCCACAGCGACGGCACTTCACGTGCGTCGTCTTGTTCTTCTTCCCTTGGGAGGGGGTTCCTGCACCAGTCATGGAGTTATCGAGACGACGTTATCGCCGCGTATAATCGTTATGTCTTCCCCCTCGTCGATGACGAGGTTCATGTGCTGGTCGTAGCCGGTCAGCTCGCCGGTGAACACCTCGCCGCCCTTCAGGTGAACGGTGACGTCGGTGCCGAGCGACTCTTCGAGTACGTCGAGAGGTCTGCCAGTCATAGGCGGAGTCGCACGCGCAGGGCTATTAATACCACCGGCACGCCGTCAGCGCCTCAGGGTACTTAAATGCCCTACGCAGGATGGAGCAAGCTACTCTTACTCGACCGACGCCTGTTAGCACAGCTCGACGGTGTCGGGCGGATGAGTCACCATGGTTGATGTGCGCACACGAGAGGGTCCGCTCGACGGACTCCGAGTCGTCGACTGTTCCGGGATGATAAGCGGCGGGTTCGCCACCACGCAACTCGCGGACCACGGCGCGGACGTCGTGTTCGTCGAACACCCGGAGTACCGCGACCCGCTGCGGGAGTGGCCGCCCTTCGAGGACGGCACCTCGCTGTGGTGGAAGTCGATCGGCCGCAACAAGCGCTGCATCACGCTCGACCTGAGCGACGAGGACGGGCGGGAGCTCCTCCTCGACCTCGTCGACGACGCCGACGTGTTCTTCGAGAACTTCCGCCCCGGCACCATCGAGAAGTGGGACCTCTCGCCGGAGACGCTCCACGAGCGCAACCCCGAACTGGTCGTCGTCCGTCTCTCGGGGTACGGCCAGACCGGCCCCCGGGCCGAGAAACCGGGCTTCGGGACGGTCGCGGAGGGCATCTCGGGGTGGGCGCACGCCAACGGCTTCCCCGACCGCGAACCGCTCCTCCCGCCCATCTCGCTCGCGGACCTCACGGCCGCCAACTTCGCCGTCCAGGCGACGATGTTCGCCCTCTACGAACGCGACCTCGGCCGCGGGGGCAGCGGCGAGGGGCAGGTCGTCGACGTGAGCCTCTACGAACCGCTCTTTCGGCTGTTCGTCGGCGACGTCGAGGCCTACGACAAGCAGGGGCACGTCGCCGACCGCACCGGCAACCGCCACCCGAGCGCCGCCCCGCGCAACGTCTACGAGACGCGCGACGGCTACATGACCCTCTCCGCCTCGAACCAGCGCATCTTCGAGCGCGTCGCCGAGGCCATCGGTCGCCCGGACATCGTCGAGGAGGACCGCTTCGCGGACAACGACCGCCGCGTGGAGAACGTCGAGGCACTCGACGAAATAATCGAGTCCTGGACGCGCGAGCACACCACCGAGGAGGCCATCGAGCGCATGGAGGCCGTCGACGCCATCGTCGGCCCCGTCTACGACATCGCGGACATCTTCGAGGACGAACAGTACGCGGCCCGGAACGACATCGTGGAGGTCGAGGACCCCGACCTCGGGTCGCTGAAGACGGCCGCGACGATACCGAAGTTCTCGCGCACGCCCGGCGCCGTCGAACACGCCGGCGCGGGCCACGGCGAACACACGGAGGCCGTCTTCCGCGAGGAACTCGGCCTCTCCGAGGAGGAGTTCGCTGAACTGCGCGAGCGAGGGGTGCTCTGATGTACCTCTGCGACGTCACGCTCCGCGAGGGCGACCAGATGCCCGGGCGGAACTACACCGAGGCACAGAAAGTGGCGGCCGGCCGCGCGCTCGACCGCCTCGGCGTCGACGCCATCCAGCCCGGCTTCCCCGTCACCGGCGAGAAGGACGTCCGCGTGACTCGGACGCTCGCCGACGAGTGCGAGGCGGACGTCGTCGCGCTCGCCCGCGCGGTCTCCGGCGACGTCGACGCCGCACTCGACGCGGAGGCGGACGTCGTCGAGGTGTTCGGCGCGCTCTCGTCGCTCCAGCTGGAGCACGCCCTCGGGACGGACCGCGAGACGATGTTCGAGCGCTTCGACGCGGCCATCGAACGCGTCCGCGACGGCGGGGCGACCCCGCACCTCACGCTCGTCGACGCCTTCCGGACCGAGCGCGAACACCTCGTCGCCGCCTTCGAGCGCTACCCGGACCTCCCGATGGTGACGCTCGCGGACACGGTCGGCGTCCGGACGCCCGCCTCGCTCCGTCACGACCTGACCGCCCTCGGCGAGGGCGTCGACCTGGCGCGCGTGGGCGTCCACCTCCACGACGACCTCGGCTGCGCGACGGCGAACGCGCTCGTCGCCCACGAGGTGGGGGTGGGGAAGGCGGACGTCTCGGTCGCCTCGCTCGGCGAGCGCGCCGGCAACCCCGCCGTCGAGGAGGTGGTCATCGCGGGCGTCCTCGAGTACGGCGAGTCGTTCGGCGTCACCGCCGCCGACCTCGTCCCGGCCTGCCGGACCGTCCTCGCCGCTCTCGAGGAGTCGGTCCCGCCGCGCAAGGCGATTCTCGGGAGCGAGGTGATGGAACACGAGTCGGGCATCCACACCGCCGCGATGCTCAGGGAACCGCGCACGTTCGAACCGTTCGACCCCGGCGCGTTCGGCGCCGAGCGTCGCCTCGTCTTCGGGGCCGGCACGGGCCGCTCGGGCGCCCGCCAACTCCTGGAGCGCGCGGGGGCCGACGCCGACGAGGAGACGGTGGCCGCCTACCTCGACCGGCTGGCCGCCGAGGGGCCGCTCGACACCGAGGAGGCGGTCGACCTGGCGCGCCGGGAGTTCGCCTCGTAGCACCGCCACGCCGTGAGACGCCTCGTCGTCCGTCTCCCGGGCGAACCACTCCGGACCGTGCGGACCTGTCGAGCCTGTCGAGGTGGGAACCGCTCCGACAGCCGGAGTGAGGACGTGCCGTCACTCTCGCGTAGTCGTGCCGGTCGTGTGCGCCGAGCGGTCGCGTAACAAACACTTATACCCGTCCGACCGACTCTGTTCGCTTGTCCGGAGGGGACGTCGTGTACCAGGCTGAGCTACACCTGCAACAGGAGAAGGCGTGCGTGTTGACCGCCCTCGCCGACGAGAACGAGGGGCCACTCGACATCGACATCGAGGAACTCCACGACCACAACGTGACCTTCGTCCTGCACGCGAACGGGCACGCCGACGACTGGGAGGACCACCTCCGCGCGGCCGAGGAGGTCCACCACGTCGACCGCCTCGACGACGAGACGCTCCTCGTGACGAAGCGCTCCTGTGGCGCCTACGGCGCCATCCTGAAGAACCACGGCGTCCTCCGACGCACGACGAGCATCGGCTCCCGGGAGCGCGTCTACCACGTCCTCGTCTTCGACCGAGAGGACCTGAAGGCCATCGTCGAGGACTTCCGGAAGGTGGGGTCGGTGACGCTGGGGAGCCTCTCGGAGTTCGGCGAGGGGTCCTCCTCGCTCACGCCCCGCCAGCGCGAGGTGGTCGAGACGGCGCTCGACGCCGGCTACTTCGAGTGGCCACGCGAGGTGACGAGCGAGGAACTCGCGGCCCGCCTCGACATCAGCCGCCCGACCTTTCTCGAACACCTCCGGAAGGCCGAGGGGACGCTCCTCTCGCAGATGCTCAGGGAGTCCGACGGCCGCGCGCGCTGGTGATTTCCCGAGGCAGATATAAACGGCCAACCTGCGGAGGGGTAACTATTAGCCCGCGATAGTCGGTTGAGTGTCTGTGGTAGTGAGATAATGACATACAACCTCGGCGTCGACGTCGGTGGGACCTTCACCGACGTACTCGTGTTCGACGAGGACACGAAGGCGCTCACCATCGACAAGGTCCTCTCGACGCCCGACAACCCCTCACGGGGGGTGGTGACGGGCGTCGGGGCCGCCATGGAGAAAGCGGACGCGCGGATGGACGAACTCGGCCTCGTCTTCCACGGGACGACGGTCGTCACGAACATGCTCCTGGAGGAGACGGGCGCGCGCGTCGGCCTGCTGACGACCGCGGGCCACGAGCAGATACTCCACCTCGCGCGGGCGTGGACGCCCGGCCCGCTGTACGGCTGGATGGCGATGGAGAAACCCGAACCGCTCGCGGACCTCGTCGACACGCGAGGGGTGAGCGCGCGCGTCGGGTCGCCCGACGGCGAGGTACTCGCGCCCGTCGACGAGGCGGAGGTACGAGAGGCCGCCGCCGCCCTCGTCGACGACGGCGTCGAGGCGCTCACCGTCGCCCTCCTGAACTCCTATCTCAACCCCGAACAGGAGCGGGCGGTCCGTGAGATACTCGAAGCGGAGTACCCCGACCTCCCCGTCTCCATCTCCTCGGAAATCGTCCCCGAGTACGGCGAGTACGAGCGCACCCTCACGACCGTCATCAACGACTACGCCCGCCCGCAGGTCATCCGCTACCTCGACGACCTCGACGACGAACTGCAGGCCGCCGGCTCGTCGGCCGCGCTCAACGTCGTCCGCTCGGACGGGGGTATCATGTCCACGGACGCGGCCAAGCGCCGGCCCGTCGAACTCGCGCTCTCGGGGCCGAGCGGTGGCGTCGTCGGCGCCGCCGCCATCGCCGAGCGCAAGGGCATCCCGAACGTCCTCACCCTCGACATGGGCGGCACCTCGACGGACGTGAGCCTCGTCGAGGACGGCCAGGCGTCGACGACTCGCCAGACGAAAGTGGGGTATCGGGAGTTCAAGTCCCGCGCGGTGGACGTCAACACCGTCGGTGCGGGCGGCGGCTCCATCGCCCGCGTCCAGATCAACGGCTCGCTCGTCGTCGGCCCCGAGAGTTCGGGCGCCGACCCCGGCCCGGCCTGTTACGGCCGCGGCGGCACCGACCCCACGGTGACGGACGCGAACGTCGTCCTCGGTCGCATCCCGCCGTCGGTGAAACTCGGCGGCGACCTCGACCTCGACCGCGAGGCGGCCCGCGACGCCATCCAGGGTATCGCCGACGAGCGCGGGTCGAGCGTCGAGGAGGCCGCACAGGCCGTCCTCGACATCGTCAACGAGAACATGTACGGCGCGCTGCGCGTCGTGAGCGTCGAGCGGGGGTACGACCCCCGCGAGTTCGGCCTCGTCGCCTTCGGCGGTGCCGGGCCGATGCACGCCAACGCGCTGGCCGACCTCATCGGTGCCGACCCGCTCGTCATCCCGCCCGCACCGGGGGTCATGTCCGCGTTCGGCTTCCTCACCAGCGACATCCAGAACGAGTTCGCGGAGACGTACCTCCGGACCGACGAGGAGGTCGACGGGCGCGAGGTCCGCGACGCCCTGGAGACGCTGGAGGCGGACGCGGCCGACTGGCTCCGCTCGGAGGGCGTCGCGGACGACGCCCACCGATTCGACTACTTCGCCGACTGCCGCTACTTCCGTCAGGACATCCAGATGTCCATCCCGGTCGACACGGACGACCTGGTGGACGGCGACGGCCTCGACGGCCTGAAGGCGGCCTTCGAGGCGCGCCACGAGCGCCAGTTCGACTTCTCGCTCGACGCACCGCTCGAAATCGCCACCCTGCGGGTCATCGGTCGCGGCACCATCGAGGGCGTCGAACTCGAGGCGCGCGAGGCGGGCGGCGAGGACGCCGCCGGCGCCGTCACCGGCCACCACGACGTCTACTTCGACGGGGAGTACCACGACACGCCGGTCTACGACCGGTCGCAACTGCGACCGGGGAACGTCGTCGCCGGCCCGGCCGTCGTCGTCGAGGACGACTCGACGGTGGTCATCCAGCCGGACCACACCGCGACGGTCGACCGCTTCGAATCGCTCGTCGTCACCCGAGGTGAGTGAACATGCGTACCCAACCAGACTTCGTCGGAGACCACGACATCGACCAGACCACCCTCGACATCGTCGAGAGCACGCTCGCGAACACCCGCTACGAGATGGACCGCGTCGTCGAGA
The DNA here is from genome assembly GCF_030553305.1 of Halomarina ordinaria. NCBI lineage: Archaea > Methanobacteriati > Methanobacteriota > Halobacteria > Halobacteriales > Natronomonadaceae > Halomarina > Halomarina ordinaria. Next base: position 335,123 of record NZ_JARRAH010000001.1, read on the forward strand.
CGACGGCCATCTCGCCGGTCATCCGCGAGCAGTCCGACCAGTTCCCGATGATGGCCGACCGGAAGGGGCGGATGGTGATGGGCCAGTTCGGCAGCGCCATCGACGACATCATCGAGAACGCGTCGTTCGGGTGGGAGGACCTCCGCGACGGCGACGTCGTCGCGACGAACGACCCCTACATGTGCGAGGGGGCGGTGTCGCACACGCCGGACATGCTCCTGTTGCGACCCATCTTCTACGACGACGACCTCGTCGGCTTCTCCAGCCAGTGGGGGAACCTGATGGACGTCGGCGGGAAGACGCCGGGGAGCATCCCCATCGACGCCTCGACCATCTTCGAGGAGGGAGTGCGTCTCCCGCCGACGAAACTGTACAAGGAGGGCGTCTTCGACGAGGGACTCCTGGAGACGTTCAAGCACAACACCCGCCTGCCCGCCCACGCCGAGGCGGACATCAAGGCGCTCGCCGCCGGCACCGCGACCGCCGAGGCGCGCATCCAGGAACTCTGCGAGCGATTCGGCAAGGAGACGTACCTCACAGCCTGCGACGCCATCCTCGACCGCACCCGCGAGGGCGTCACCCGTCTCATCCGCGACCTGCTCCCGGAGGGCGAGACGTTCACCTTCGAGGACTTCGCCGACGACGACGGCCGGGGCAACGGCCCCATCAAACTCCACATGGAACTCACCCGCGAGGGCGACCGCCTCGTCATCGACTGGACGGGGACGGACCCGCAGGTGCCCGGCACGGTGAACTTCCTCCTGAACGAGAACATGTTCAAGATGTTCACCGGGGTGTTCCTCATCATGGCGTTCGACCCGCAGTTGACGTTCAACGACGGGTTCTACGACCGCATCGACGTCACCATCCCGGAGGGGAGCGTGCTGAAACCGGAGTTCCCGGCCGCCCTCGGCAACCGTCTGACGCTGATGGCCCGGCACTTCGACATCCTGCAGGCGGTGTTCTCGGACGCGCTGGGCGAGCAGTTCTCCGTCGCGGGGAGCTACGGGACGAGCCCCAACCTCGTCTACGCCGGCACCGACTCGGAGGGCAACGACTTCCAGTTGCTCGAAATCCTCTACGGCGGCATTCCGGCCCGCCCCGGCGGCGACGGCCTCGACGGCCACTCGTGGTGGCCGATGTTCAAGACCGTCCCCGCCGAGTACCAGGAGGCGTACTACCCCCTCACCATCGACGAGTACTCCGCGCGGGCGGACACCGGCGGCGCGGGCGAGTTCCGCGGCGGCCACGGCGTCCGGAAGGTGTACACCTTCGAGGAGGACGGCGCCATCACCTTCCAGGACGACCGGGCGCTCACCTACCCCTACGGCGTCGACGGGGGGGCCCACGCCCAGCCATCCCGGAAGACGCTCGTCCGCACCGACGGCACCGAGGAGGACCTCCCCTCGAAGGTCGAGAACGTCGCGGTGAGCGCGGGCGACAAACTCGTCTTCGAGACGGCCGGCGGCGGCGGCCTCGGCGACCCGCTCGCGCGCGACCCCCACCTCGTCGCCAGAGAGGTCGAACGCGGCCTCGTGAGCGCGGACGCCGCCCGCGAGGCGTACGGCGTCGCGCTCGCCGACGGCGCGGTGGACGAGGCGGAGACGGAGTCGCTCCGGTCCAGGCTCCGGGGGAACCGCGAGGACCTCCCACAGTTCGACTTCGGCCCGCTCCCCGACGAGGCGGCGCTCGCCGAACAGATCGCCGAGGAGCGTCGCGCGTTCGACGCGCGTCACGACTGACCGATGTCGGGCGACCCCGACGCACCCTTCGCGGCCTACGACGAGCGCGACTTCGGCCGCGACGTCGGCTTCGGCGACCGACCGGCGCTCGTCGTCATCGACCTCGTCGAGGCGTTCACCGACCCCGACTCGGCGCTCGGCTCCGACGTGGAGAGCGTGGTCGAGCGTACCCGAGAACTCCTCGACGCGTTCCGCGAGCGCGACCTCCCGCGGTACTTCACGACGGTCGCCTACGAGGAGAGCTACGGCGACGCCGGCGTGTTCGTCGAGAAGGTGCCCGCGCTGCGCGACCTCCGCCTCGGTACCGACGCCGTGCGGGTGGACGACCGTCTCGAACCCCGAGAGGGCGAGCGCGTCGTCCTCAAGAAGTACGCGAGCGCCTTCTTCGGGACTGACCTCGCGACGGAACTGACGACCCACCGCGTCGACACGCTCGTCCTCGCGGGCGTGACGACCAGCGGCTGCGTCCGCGCGACGGCCGTCGACAGCCTCCAGCACGGCTACCGGACCATCGTCCCCCGCGACGCCGTCGGCGACCGGGCCGAGGGCCCACACCGCGCCAACCTGTTCGACATCGACGCGAAGTACGGCGACGTCGTGACGACCGACGACGTCCTCTCGGAACTCTAGAGGCCGGCCGTCAGGTCGAACGCGTCGACGCTCGCACCGACCGCGCCGAGCAGGTCGGCGACGGCGTCGAGGTCGGCCGTGTCGACCACCTCGACCGGCGTGTGCATGTAGCGGTTGGGGACGCCGACGTTCAGCGACGGGATACCGCCGCGCGAGACGAAGACGGCGTCGGCGTCGGTGCCGGTGTAACTGCCGGCCGCCTCCAGCTGGACGTCGATGCCCTCGCGCTCGGCCACCTCGCGGACGCCCCTGACGAGGCCGGGGTGGTTCGTGCTCCCGCGCGCGACGGTGGGGCCGCCCCCGAGGTCGACGCTCGTCGACTTCTCTTTCGGCGTCTTCGGCGCGTCCGTCGCGTGGGTGACGTCGACGGCGACGAACGCGTCCGGCGCGAGGTCGAAGCCGACCATCTTCGCGCCGTTGAGGCCCACCTCCTCCTGGACCGTCGCGACGGCGTGGACGGTGGCGTCGGCGTCGCGTTCGACGGCGCGCCGGAGACCCTCGGCGGCCGCCCAGATGCCGACGCGGTTGTCCATCCCGCGGGCGGCGAGGCGGGACCCCTGCAGGTTCTCGACCCGGCTGGCGAACGTGACGGGGTCGCCCACCTCGACGAGTTCCTCCGCCTCCTCCTTCGAGGTGGCCCCGACGTCGACGTAGTTCTCGTTTATGTCCGGAATCTCGTCGTCGCCCTCGCGCAGGTGGATGGCCGTCTGACCGACCACGCCGGGGACCGGGTCGTCGGCGTGGACGACGACGTGCTGCCCGCGGACGACGGTCTTGTCGGACCCGCCGACCCTCGTGAGCGCGAGGAAGCCGTCGTCGTCGACGTCGCGGACCATGAACCCGATCTCGTCCGCGTGCCCGCCGAACGCGACCGAGCGCTCGTCCCCCTCGGAGGTGGCGACGGCGTTGCCGTAGGCGTCGACGGTCACGTCGTCGGCGAACTCGCTCACGTAGTCGACCCAGGCGCTGAGAGCGGGCGACTCGAAACCGGACGGGCTGTGCGTCGCGAGGAGTTCGTCGAGGAACTCTCTGTGAGCTTCGTCCATACGTACCCCTCTCTCCCGTGAGGTATCAACGCCCCGATAGCAACCCGCCCGATGTCACAGTCACCGGCAAGGGACGCTGGTATCGGTGAGACGAGTGCTCGTCGCTACCCCGTTCCCTCGAACGGGCGGCACTCACGGGAGCGCGGGGTGACCACGACACCCTGCCAAACTCTAAATCCCCGCGCCACGATGGTCGCACCATGCCCGACATCACCGTGTTCGAGGCGGATTTCAAGGGGGCGACGTTCAACGCCCCGTTCTCGAAGCAGTCGACCGGGAGCGAGGACGACGAGGAGGGCGGCGGCCGCGGGAAACTGTTCGTCCTCGTCGGCTTCCTCGCCGGCCTCGCGCTCCCCGTCGGCGGGTTCCTCGCGTTCCGGAAGTTCCGTGGCGGCGACGAGGAGGACGCGGAGGAGTTCGACGAGTTCGAGTCGGAGTACGAGTACGAGGAGTTCGACCCCGAGCGCTTCGAGAGCGAGGAGGACGAGTCGAACCGGAAACTCGCCGTGGGCGCCGTCGTCGGCCTGCTGTTCGTGGTGGCGCTCGCGGCCGTCGTGAAGCTCCGCGGGGGCGACGAGGAGGAGGCGGAGGAACCGGAGGTCACCGTCACGCTGGACGCGCCGGCGTCCGAGTCTGTCCGGGAAGCCGAGTAGTCGGAAGGGCTTTGAGTCGCACGGACCTCCCTTCGATATGAACTTCTATCGCGCGGTTCGTGCGGTCACGGACGCCTCTGGAGAGGGGCCGGTGGACTGGGTCGCCGTCGGCGACGCCGCGAAGGCAGTGACGGCACCCGGCGACCTCGACCTCTCGGCGACCGACCGGCAGGCGTACGCCGCCGACGTGCGCGCGGCGCGCGACCGCATCCGCGCGGAGGCGGGCGTCGACTTCGACCTCCCGGCGACCGTCGAGGTGCAGAACCGCCACCACTGGGTCGACGCCAACGTCGCCACCTTCGAGCGCATCCTCGACCTGCTCGACGCCGACCAGGGGTTCATCCCCGGCATCGCCCGCACCGTCAACACCGGGTCGATGGCGTTCGCCATCGGCTTCCTCGCGAACAACGTCCTCGGCCAGTACGACCCGCGCCTCCTGAGCGGGAGCGACGACCACGCGCTCTACTTCGTCCACCCCAACATCTCGCGGGTCGCCCGGCAACTCGACGCCGACGAGGACCGCTTCCGGCGCTGGATCGCCTTCCACGAGGTGACCCACGCCGCGGAGTTCGGCGCGGCGCCGTGGCTCTCCGACCACCTCGAGGGCCTCATCGAGTCGACGCTGCGCGACCTCTCGGCGGCGCGCTTCGACCGCGACGACTTCCGGGCCATCGACACGACGATGACCGCCGTCGAGGGCTACGCCGAGTTGCTGATGGACCGGACGTTCGACGACGAGTACGCGGACCTCCGCGCGAAACTCGACGCCCGGCGTCAGGGCGGCGGGCCGATCGCGCAGTTGTTCCGACGCCTGCTCGGTCTCGGGCGCAAGCGCCGCCAGTACGAGCGCGGCAAGGACTTCTTCGAGGCGGTCGTGAGCGCCCGCGACCTCCAGACGGCCAGCCTGGTGTGGGAGCGCCCGGAGAACCTCCCCTCCGACGACGAACTGGGCAACCCGACCGCCTGGCTCACCCGCGTCGCCTGAGGTGGCCGCGTCGTAGCTCTCGGCCAGCGTTACCGCCGTTGACGGGTATATCATCCCGGCGTGTGTATCCCGGCCAGGAGCACTCAGTAGATGGCCACCGACTCCCCGACGCTCGACGCCGGAACGTTCCTCGACAACCTCCTCGCGCTTCACTACCGCGAGGTCCTGATGACGTTCGCGACCGCGGTCGTCGTCCTCGGTGCCGTCGCGCTCTACCCCGGCAGCGGACGCGTCACCGCTGGGTTCTCCGGCGACGTGACGACGACCACGCTCGCGTTCGTGTTCGCCGTCGCCGTGGTCGCCGGCGCGGTGAAGGGGGCCGTCGGGTTCGGCTACGCGCTCATCGCCACGCCCGTCCTCTCGTCGGTCATCGACCCGGTCGTCGCCGTCGTCGTCCTCGCCATCCCCCCGTGGATGATAAACGTCTTCCAGGTAGGCGAGACGAACACCGGCCTCACCTACGTCAGGCGGGAGTGGCCGCTCGTCGTCCTCGCCGCCGTCGGCACCGTCGTCGGCGTCACCTTCCTCTCCCGGTACCAGGCGGGCCCGCTCGTGCCGATGCTCATCGCGCTGCTCATCCTCGCGTACGTCGCCTTCCAGGTGGTGCAGAACTTCGTCGTCGTCGAGGAGGCCCACCACCCGGTCGCGCTCGGCGGCGTCGGCCTCGCCACCGGGTTCCTGCTCGGCGCGGCCAACCTCGGCCCCCTGCTCCCGGCGTACCTCCACACGTTCGAGCGCGACCGCGAGCGCTACGTCGGCGGGGTGTCGATGGTGTTCGCGGTCGTCTTCACCATCAAAATCGTCCAGACCGCGGCCGTCGGCCTGCTGACGCCGTACCTCCTGTGGCTCGGCTGTGCCATCTCCGTCGTCACGCTCGTCGGCCTGTTCCTCGGGACGTACCTCCGGCGCGTCGGCGTCGACGAGCGGTGGTTCAACCGGGCGGTCGTCGCCCTGCTGCTCGTCATCGGGCTGAACATCCTCCGGAACACCGTCCCCGCCGTGGTCGGCGGGCTCTAAGGGTGACTACGCCCGGCGGAACACCGGCGCGGGGTGGCCGTCGTCGGCCTCCATCGCCCCGTCGAGGACGACGCCGTCTCCGATGTCCACCTCGTCATCGTCGGCGATACGGGCGGTGACGCGCGCCGGGCCGACCTGCACGAGCGCCACCTGATACGGTCCCTCGAAGCCCACCGGCGGGACGTTCACCGTCGTCACCGAGTAGACCTCGCCGTCCTCGGGGAGGTCGGTGGCGTCGAGGTCGCGGCCGCCGCACTCGTTACAGACCGAGAAGGGCGTGCCGTACGTCGTCCCGCAGTCGGCGCAGGTGACGCCGAGGAGCGTCCCCTCCCGGAGCGACGCCGCCCACTCGTCGTAGGAGAGGCTCACGAGCGCACCTCCACGACCGACACCACGGTGGTGCCGGCGTCGCCGCCGAGGTTGTGCGCGACGGCGCGCTCTGCGCCCTCGACCTGCCGGTCGCCGGCGTCGCCCCTGAGCTGTTCGGTGAGTTCGACGATTTGCGCGGCGCCCGTCGCGCCGATGGGGTGACCCTTCGCCTTCAACCCGCCGGAGGGGTTGATGGGCCGGTCGCCGTCGAGCGCGGAGCGCCCCTCGGCGGCGGCGGGGCCCCCCTCGCCGTCCTCGAAGAAGCCGATGGCCTCGCTCGCCATCACCTCGGCGCCGGTGAAGCAGTCGTGGACCTCCGCGAAGTCCATCGCGTCGGCGGTCACGTCGGCCTGCTCGTACGCCCCCGCCGCGGCGTCGCGGGCGGCCTGCGTGGCGTGCGGGACGGGTTTCGCCGAGAGGGGGACGATGTCGGTGGCGTGGCCGACGCCCGTCACGTCAACCGGGTCGTCGTAGGAGTCGGCGCGCTCGTCGCTCGTGACGACCAGCGCGCTCGCGCCGTCGGAGAACGGACAGCAGTCCATGAGGTGGAACGGGTCGGCGACGACGGGCGACTCGAGGACGTCCTCGACCGTCAGTTCCCGTCCGAAGTGCGCGCGAGGGTTGCGCTGGCCGTTCGCGTGGTTCTTGACGGCGACGTGCGCGAGCTGCTCTTCGGTGGTGCCGTACTCGTGCATGTGGCGTTTCGTGAGCAGCGCGAACACGCCCGGGAAGGTGAGCCCTGTCGGTTGCTCGTACTGGCGGTGGGAGGCGCTGGCGAAGATGCGGGTCATCTCGCCGGTCCCGAGGCCCGTCTCGGGCGTACACCGTTCGACGCCGCCGACGAGGACGGTGTCGTGGATACCCGCCTCGACCGCCTGGACGGCGTTCTTGAACGCGGTGGCCGAGGTGGCGCAGGCGTCCTCGAAGCGCTGGGCGGGGACGCCCGCGATGCCCACCTCCGAGGCCAGCTTCGGCGCCAGGTGCGTGTCGTTCTCCGTCTGGCCGCCCATCGCGTTGCCGAAGTAGAACGCGTCGACGTCGTCGGGCCCGACGCCGGCGTCGTCGTACGCGTCGAGGGCCGCGGTGGCGAACAACTCCGCGAGGGTCGACTCGTGGACTCCGAAGGTCGTCATCCCGGCGCCTACGACGCTCGCTCGTGTCATGGTACACCGTCCGAGGGCCGCGCACTAAGGTGTGGCGCGCGCGGGTGACGGCTTCCCCGGACGGCGAACGGGCTCTCCGGTCGAGGTGCTCGTAGCGGCGCTCTATCGAACGATTTCGCTCTCGGGGCTCGCGGACTCGGAACGGGGTATAAAATAGACCCTACACTATCAGGCGCAACTCTGACTTGTCCTATCGTCATAGCGGAAGATGACCTCTCCCGAGGGGGTCACACTCGACTCCCGGCGCGTCAGCGCGGGGGCGTCGACCGACCATCGAGCACGTCACCACCCACGGCACGCGAACATCCCCACGATGCGTCATCCGTTCGGTCGTCGCCCCCACGGGAGAACCCGGCCGACCGCCATCCGCGGGCCGGCGCCCCGACGGCGCCGGAGAGACCACCAGGAGCACCGTCGTACCGTCGACGGCCATCGGACGCTGTCAGAGGCACCACCGTACCGGTCTCGACACCGCGACGCGACGGCCAGGGGGAGCCTGCGAGGCCCGACGGGCCGGAGGGGTCGAACGCTTCCTACGAACGTCAGCGACCGTTGCGTCCAGTACCACCAGTTTCGGGGAACACCACCCAGACGACGAGCGCGCCGAACGCCAGACCGACGACGGTGATGAGGAGCGCCTCGAGCGCCGTCGCCTCGCCCTGTGAGGTGATGAGTCCCGCGGAGGCGCCGATGAGGACGACGAACCCCACCTTCAGCCGGCGGGCGAGACTGTTCCGGTCGTCGTCCGACATCGGCCCGACCATCAGAGCCCCTCCTGGGTCGTGCTGACGTGCATCCCCGCGACGCGCCACTCGCCCTCGACGCGGAGGAGCGTCCCGCTCCAGCGCGTGTCGAACTCGTACCTGATTCCCCGTTCGGTGTCCGTCCACGCCATGAACACGTCGTCGGAGAACCACCCGGCGTCGCCGCGCGTCTCGACGACGAGCGCGGCGCTCTCGACGACCCAGTCGGTCGTCGTCCGGGTCTGCTCGTGGAGTCCATCAGCGACCGCGTCGTAGCCCGCGAGGCGCTCGGAGAGCCCGAACTTCACGACGCCGTCGGCTTCGAGGAAGAAGGGCGCGAGCGGGTCGCCGTCGCGGAGGGCGGCGTAGTACTCCCGGACGGTCGTCTCGGCGTCCATGGTCGACCAACCGGCGCCGGCGACTTACCCCTACTGGAACCCGCGGCCCACGTCGTCGGTCACGAGGTCGTCGAACTCGGCGTCGAGGAGGCGTTCGGCCTCCTCGAACGTCTCGGCGAGCGCGTCGAGCGCCTCCGTGCGCCCCCCTGCGAACCCCCCGTAGTCCATCGGCCCGTAGGCGGGGCTGTCGACGGCGTCCATCACGTCCTCGAAGAAGGCGTCGGGCGTCGTCGGCGCGTCGAGGTGCGTCTCGACGACCGCCCCGAGGCGGGTCGCCGCCGACTCGGCGGCCGACTCGTCCTCCGGCGGGGACTGGACCCCGAAGCGACCACCGACGTCACGCGGGAAGAGGGGGTCGATGTCGTCGTCGACCCGGCGTGCGACCTCGGCGCCGACGCCGCGCACCTCGTAGGGGTTCTTCGCGTAGGTCTTCAGCTGGTAGACGCCCGCCCGGGGGTGTGAGAGGTACAGGTCCTCGCCGAGGCCGCGCCGCCGGTCGCCGGCCACGGCCCGCCACTCGCCGGGGTCCGCCTTCGACTCGACGACGTCCCGGAGGACGTCCTGCCAGTCACGTACGCGCATCGTCTCACCCGTTGGTATCGAATCGCATGAACGTGTCGACGTCGGGGGCAGAACTATACCGTCGCTCGGCATCACCTCGCACACATGTCCGAGTCAGCCCCGGTCCTCGCGGACCGCGACGGCGCCGTCGTGACGCTCACCGTCAACCGCCCCGACCGACTGAACGCGCTCGACACCGACGTCCTCGACGCGTTGCTCGACGCGCTGGCGACGGCCCGGGAGGAGGACACCCGGGTGCTCGTCCTCACGGGTGCGGGCGAGGATGCGTTCGTCGCCGGCGCCGACATCGAGTACATGTCGCAGTTGTCGGTGGCGGAGGCGCAGGCGTACGCCGAGGTCGGCCACCGCGTCACCGACGCCATCGAGGGGTTCCCCGCGCCGGTCATCGCCGCGGTGAACGGCTACGCCTTCGGCGGCGGCTGCGAACTCGCGCTCGCCGCCGACTTCCGGGTGGCGAGCGTCGACGCCGTCCTCGGCCAGACGGAGGTCGACCTTGGTATCGTCCCCGGCTGGGGCGGCACCCAGCGTCTCTCGCGTATCGTGGGCGACTCGATGGCCCGAAAGCTCGTCTTCTTCGGCGAACGCGTCGACGCGCAGGACGCCCAGCAGATGGGCCTCGTCGACGAGGTGGTCGCGCCCGAGGAGTTCGACGAGTACGTCGCGGGGATGGCCGCCGACCTCGCCGAGAAGCCCGCCTTCGCGCTCCAGGCCGCGAAGGAGGCGCTCAATCAGGTCCACGAGACGCACCTCTCGGCCGGCCTCACCTACGAGCGCCGCCTCTGGAGCGGCCTCTTCGGGACCCACGACCAGCGCGAGGGGATGGAGGCGTTCGTCGAGAAGCGCGACGCCGACTTCGAGTAGCTCGCCGCCCGTCCGGTTCGCCGTCCGTCCGGTCGGCGCGCTCTCGAACGCGTCGACGCTCCCCGCTTGTACACCCGTCACCTGCAACCCCGTCGCTTAGTGACTGCTCCGTGGTACGAGTCGGCACGTCCCGACGCGACCCGTATGGGGACTCCGTGCCGTCGAGGAACGCCCGATGCCGACGAGCGTCTGCCAAGACTCCACAATTTATGAAGAAATAGTGTTATAGTCCATATTATTGTGCGTTCATAAACTTATATGGCCCCGCCGACCGTCGTCCGTGACGAGGTAACGAGATGTTCTTCCACGAAAACGAACTCCAGTACGAGGTCGAAGTCACCGAACCGGACCCCTACTTCGCGAAGATGCTCCAGCAGGCCATCGGCGGGGCGGAGGGCGAGATGCGCGTCGCGCTACAGTACATGTTCCAGGCGTTCGCGGTGCCGAGCGAGAAGCAGGAGTACCGCCGCCTGCTGATGGAGACGGCCGTCGAGGAACTCGGGCACATCGAGATGCTCGCGACGGCCGTCACGAAGAACCTGGAGGGGGCCTCCAGGGAGGTGCGCGAGGAGGCGGCCGAGGACCCCGTCATCGCGGCGATGATGGAGGGCGGCCAGCCCCGGCAGGCGCTCTCGGCGGGCCTGCACGCGATGCCGGTCGACAGCAACGGCGTGCCGTTCAGCGGCGGCTACGTCGTCGCCAGCGGCAACCTCGCCGCGGACATGTACGCGAACGTGATGGCCGAGTCGACGGGCCGCCTGCTCGCGGCGCGCCTCTACGAGATGACCGACGACCCCGGCATGAAGGACATGCTGTCCTACCTCATCGCGCGCGACACGATGCACCAGAACCAGTGGCACGCGGCCATCGAGGACCTCGGCGACGTCGTGCCGGTGCCCAACAGCTTCCCCCAGGAGAAGGAGAACCAGGACGTCAACTACCAGTTCATGTCCACGTTCCGCGAGCGCCACGAGGACCCCGAGGAGGCGTGGACGCAGGGCGCCTCGCCCGACGGGAAGGGCGAGTTCTCCTTCGGCTACCAGCCGGGAGGCGGCGCCCCCGACGTCGACGAGATGCTCGACGAGATGTACAACGACGTCGAGTGAGGCGCGTCACTCGAAGACGACGCCCTCGAACTCGCCGGTCATCACCACCGTCCCCGCCTCGTTGGTGCAGATGGCCTCGGAGGTGAGGTCGACGCGCCCCTCGCGCGGGACGACGTCGAGGACGGTGAGTTCACAGCGTATCTCCTCGCCCGTGTAGACGGGCCGCCGGAACTCGAAGACCATGTCGCGTGCGAGGTAGTCGAGGTCGCCCCCGAGCTTCGTCGGGAGCGTCGCCGTCAGGAGACCGTGGACGACGAGGCGACCCTCCTCGTCCGGTTCGAGGTGGTGCGTGCCCGCGTCGTTCGAGAGTTCGACGAACCGCTCGACGTCCTCGCGGGTGAACGTCCGCGAGTAGGTGTACGTGTCGCCCGGGGAGAGGTCGACCATATCGCCCCGTCCACCGCCCCGATACAAAAAGGGTGGTCCGGTCCCGTCACTCTCCCCGCGACCGACACCCTCATTCTCCCCGACGCGTCATGACGGGGTAGTGACGCTCCGCGGCCCCGTCGTCGAGGTGGACGAGCCCCGAACCGTCGAGACGCGCTCCGGCGAGCGCGAGCTGGCGGAAGTGCGACTCCGGCCCGAGGGGGAGGCGGAGCCGGTGACGGTGACGCTCTGGGGGAAGTGGACCGAGACGGCCGCGGTGCTCTCGCCCGGGATGGAACTGCTCGTCACCGACCCGGAGACGCGCGAGTGGAACGGCGAGACCCAGTACAGCACCTCGCGGTCGTCGCTCGTCGTCGTCGAACCCGACTTCCTCGTCGACGTGACGGCCATCCGCTCGTGGGTGCAGTGCCCCCGGCTCTACTACCTGAACAAGCTCTCCGGCGTGCCGCTCAACTACCCCGTCGTGATGGGGACGCTCGTCCACGAGGTGTTCGGCGACCTCCTGCGGGGCCGGGACCTCGAGGCGGCCATCGAGGACCACGTCGCGGACGCGGGCCTCGAACTCGGCCTGCTCGGGCGGGACGCGACGGAGGTGGCGGACGACGTGCGGCGCAACGCCCGCGCCATCGAGGGGTGGCTCCAGCAGGGGCGACTCACCGAGGAGGACGACTGGCGCTCCGAGCAGACGCTCATCGGCGAGACGGTCGGCATCAAGGGCCGCGCCGACGCGATTCGCCGCGGCGCCCCGGTCGAACTGAAGACGGGCAAGAACCTCCGGTCGGACCCCCGCTTCCAGGACAAGGTGCAGGCGGCCTGTTACGCCCTGTTGCTGGCCGAGCGCGACGCCCAGGCGGCCACCGACGGCGGCCGCACCCTCCCCGACACCGGAACGCTCCTCTACACCAAGAACAGCGTCCTCGACCGCAACGAGGAGACGGGCGACCTCACGCCCGCGAAGGACTTCTCCATCGGCGCCGGCCTCGTCCAGTACGTCCTGCGCCAGCGCAACGCCCTCGTCGCAGGGGAGGTCCGGGGCGACGTTCCCACGGGGTACGAGGCGAACGCGAAGTGCGAGTACTGCTTCGAGCAGGACACCTGCATGGTCGTCTCGGGACGCCTCGACCAGGAGTCGAAGGCGGGCGCCATCGGCCGGCCGCTGCCCGAGGAGGAGCGCACCTACTTCGAGCGGTTCTACCGCGCCATCGAGGAGGAGCGCCGGGAGGTCCACCGCGAGTACGCCAAACTGTGGAAACAGACCGGCGAGGAACGCGCGGCCGACGACCGGGCGCTCGTCGACCTCGAACCCCTCGGCCAGCGCCGGCGCGAGGACGGCCGCTGGGAACTCCGGGCGGCGAGCACGGAGGCCGTCTCGAAGATACGCGCCGGCGACGTCGTCCTCGCGAGCGACGGCCACCCGACGCGGGGGACCGCGGAACTCGCCCGGGTCGAGCAGTTGCGCCCGGATATCGTCGTCTCGACGGACGAACCGGTCGAGTTGCGCCGCCTCGACGTCTACCCCTCCGAGTTCTCGGTCGACCGGATGCTGACGGCGCTCCACGACGCCGTGCTGAAGGGGTCCGAGGCACGAAGGGACGTCCTGTTCGGCCGGCGCGACCCCGAGTTCGGGCGCGTCGACGAGACGTTCATCGACAACAACGAGGCGCAGAACCGGGCGGTCGAACTCGCCGTCACGGCCGATGACTGCGCGCTCGTCCAGGGGCCGCCGGGGACGGGGAAGACCTACACCCTCGCCCGCACGGTGCGCGCGATGGTCGAGCGCGGCGAGCGCGTCCTGCTGTCGGCGTTCACGAACCGCGCGGTCGACAACGCCCTCGAGGCCCTCCGCGACCAGGGGTTCGACGCGTTCGTCCGCGTCGGCACCGAATCCGGCGTCCGCGCGGACATGCTCGACGCCCGCCTCGACCCTCGCGGCGACCCGGACGACCGCGTCCGCGAACTGCGCTCTGCACCGGTCGTCGCCGCCACCACCGCCTCCTGCGGGTCGCGCGTCCTCCGCGAGTGCGAGTTCGACGTCTGCGTGGTCGACGAGGCCGGCCAGCTGACTGAACCGGCGACGCTCGCCGCCGCCAACCTCGCAGAGCGGTTCGTCCTCGTCGGCGACCACCAGCAGCTCCCGCCGGTCGTCAGGAGCGAGAACGACCTCGGGACCTCCCTGTTCGAGCGCCTCGCCGAACGCTACCCCGACGCCGCCGTGCTGCTCGACCGCCAGTACCGGATGAACCAGCGCATCCAGTACTTCTCCTCGGCGTCGTTCTACGACGGTCGACTGCGCCCCGCGACGCCGGAGGTGGCGGGGCGCCGGCTCTCCGACCTCGACGGCGTCCGTTCGGACGCCCTCCCCGCGGACCTGCGCGACGCCGTGGCGTTCGTCGACCCCGACGGTGCGGCCGTCGGCAACACCAACCCGCGGGAGGCCGAGCGCGTCCGCGAGGTGGTCGAGGCGTACCTCGACGCCGGCGTCGACCCCGGGGACGTGGGCGTCATCGCCCCGTTCCGGGCACAGGTGGCGGAGTTGACGCGGCGCGTCCCCGAGGGGGTCGCCGTCGACACCGTCGACCGCTTCCAGGGCTCCGCGAAGGAGGTCATCGTCGTCTCGTTCGTCGCCACGGGCCGCCTCGACGGCCCCATCTTCGAGGACCACCGCCGCGTGAACGTCGCGCTCACGCGGGCGAAGCGGGCGCTCTGTCTCGTCGGCGATGCGGCGGCGCTGGAGAGCGACCCCTTCTACGCGGAGATGCTCACCTGGGCGCGGTCGTGACCGCGGACGCGCCGGCGCGGCTTTTTGTCGCACGCGCACGTATCGCGTGGTATGTCGACCGACGAGTCCGACACGAAGACGGTTGCCGACCCGACCGACCCGGCCGACTCGCTGAAGGGCGTCATCGTCGACGGCGTCGTCGGCGCCGCCGGCGGGTTCGTCGGCACCGCGCTGATGACGGTGGTCCTGCTCATCGCGCAGGGGCTCGGCGCGTTCGAGACGGCGTCGTTCGCCGACCTCGCACGGCTCATCGCCCTGCAGGACGTCCTCGGTGAGGGGCCGCTGCAGGCCGCCGGCTACCTCATCTTCCTCGCCGGCGGGATGACGACGTGGCCGCTCCTGTTCGCGTCCGTCGAGGCGTACCTCCCCGGCGGGACGATGGCCCAGCGCGGCATCTCCTTCGGGACGGTGCTGTGGACGGGGTTCGTCATCGCCTTCTACGCCGGCCAGACGGGGACGGCCCTCTACCTCTACGTCGCGCTGACGCTCGTCGCCCACTGGGTGTACGGCTTCGGTCTGGGCCTCGTCTTCACCTACTTCAGCACGCGCCCCGACACGCTCGTCTGACGATGGACGAGCACGCGTCCGAGACGGACGTGGCGGTCGTGGGCGCCGGCCCCGCCGGCTGCGTCCTGAGCTACCTGCTCGCGCGGAGCGGGGTGGACGTCACGCTGCTCGAACGGGGCGCGGACCTCGACCGTGCGTTCCGGGGGTACTTCTGGCAACCCGTCGCGCTCCGCCTGTTCGACCAGATGGGCCTGCTCGCGGACGTCCTCGCCCTCGACCACGTCGAGGTGAGCCGCCCGAGCGTCGACGTGTACGGGCGCGCGTTCGACCTCTTCGACCTCTCCGCGTCCCCCGGTCCGTACAACTACGGCGTCCTGATGGAGCAGCCGGCCCTGTTGCGCCTGCTCGTCGAGCGCGCCGCGACGTACGACGGGTTCGAGTTCCGGCCGCACACGCCGGTCCGGGACCTCCTGTCCGAGGACGGTCGCGTCGTCGGCGTCCGCGCGCGAAACGCCGACGGCGAGAGCGTGACCGTCCGGGCGCGCTGCGTCGTCGGCGCCGACGGCCGGTACTCGACGGTCCGGGCGGCGGCGGGCATCGACCCCGGGCTGTTCGACTCCCGGCTCGAACTGCTCTGGTTCAAGCTCCCGGCCGACGCCGTCGGGGAGGACGCACAGGCCCGGTTCGACGCCGCCGGGACGCTGCTCTACTTCGGCCTCGGCGAGGAGGAGGCGCAACTCGGCTGGTTCGTCGAGGCGGGGACGTATCCCGACCTCCGAGAGGCGGGCATCGAGGCGTTCCGCGACCGGGTGCGCGCCGTCGACCCGGCGCTCGGCCCGGCGCTCGACGACCACCTCACCGACTTCGAGGCGTGTTCGCTGCTCCACATCGACCCCGGCGTGAGCGAGCGCTGGGTCGACGACGGCCTCCTCCTCGTTGGCGACGCGGCCCACGTCGCCTCCCCCGTCGGCGGGCAGGGGAACGGCCTCGCCGTCGAGGACGCCGTCCTCGCCCACCGCGTCATCTGTGAGGCGCTCGACGGGAGCGACGGCGTCCTCCCCGCGCGGGCGCTCGCCCGGTTCGAGGCGGAGCGTCGCCCGGCCATCGAGCGCGTCGTCCGCGCCCAGCGCCGCGGGGAGGCGGCGCTCACGGCGCTAGTGCTCTCGCAGGGGCGCGTTCCCGACCCCGTCCGCCGGGCGGCGCTCACCGCCGGGGTGGGGGTCGCCGCCCACCTCCCGGGCACCCGCCGGACCGTCGAACTGTTCGCGTGGGGGGCGACGTCGGTCACCGTCGCGCGCGAACACCTCGTCGACGCGCCGACGTGGGCGTAGCAGTCGCGCGTCGTCTCAGTCGGTCTCGCCGAGCGTGGGACGGGCGCTCTCCTCGCCGAGTTCGCTGAGGACGCGCTCGTGGAACTCCCGGAGGACCGCGCTCTCGTCCTCGGCGAGGACGACGTCGCTCGCGGCGAGGGCGGCGAGGCCGAACGCCCGCGGCGAGGGGGAGTCGACGCGGTGGTGGGTCACCCGGAGGTCGCCGCGCGAGACGGCCGCAACCGCCCGCTCGACCGCCTCGACGTTCAGTTTGTCCTCCAGTATCTCGCGGTAGGTCTCCTCCAGGACGGCGAAGTCCTCCAGGTCCGCCGCGAACCCGAGGAGCATCTCGCTCGACACCTGCTGCTGGCTCGCGGACTTCTCGTACCCCTTGTACCGCTTCAGTATCATCAGCGAGCGCGTCGCGTTGATGCGGAAGTAGCGCTTGAGGAGGTCCGTTCCCGACAGCGCCGCGCGGAGGTCGGCGCGCACGTCCCCGGGGTCGATGCCCTCGACGAGTTCGACGAGGTCGACCTTCCGGTTGAGCGGCATCGAGAGCGCGAAGCCGTGGTCCGCGACGGCGACGGTGACGTTCGCGTTCGCCGCCTGCGCGCACCGGTGGGCGACGAGCCGCGAGAACCCGTCGTTGAACCGCCGGCCGTAGTTCGCGTGGACGTAGTAGTGACGCCGGTAGGTCGCGCGGTCGAGTTCCACCTCGACGGCGAGGCGGTCGTGGGTGCTCACCCCCTCGGCGCCGACGTAGCGCACCTGGCGGTCGTACATCCGGGTCAGCGCGCGGACGCTGTGCTCGTCGAGCGGGAACTCGCGGAGCCAGCGGCGGACCGCCGCGGGACCTCCCTCCTCGAGTCGGTCGAGGAGGTCCGCCTGGAAGGTGAGCACCTCCAGAGCGAGGTCGTACGAGAGGGGGAGGCGCTCGGAGAACCACGAGGGGACGGTCGGTCGGGCACCCGTGGGGTCGGCGTACACCTTCGACCCGCGGCGGTAGCGGTACTCGTAGTTCGACCCGCCGAGGACGAAGACGTCGCCCGCGTCGAGGGTGTCGAGGTACGCCTCGTCGAGCTGGCCCACCCACTCGTCGGCCCCGCGGACGAAGACGTCACAGGAGAACGAGTCCGGGATGGTGCCGACGTTCGTCATGTAGATGACGCGCGCGAGGCGGCCGCGCTTGCCGATGAGTGGCATACCCACCGGGAACTCGGGGTAGTGGTACTCCCCGTCTGGGGGGTCGTTCTCGTCGCGCCACACCTTCGGGTAGACGTTGCGCGACTCGAGGCCCGGGTAGTCGGCGGTGAGGTAGCGAAGCAGCGTCTCCCACCGCTCGTCGTCGTAGTCCCGGAAGGGGTAGGACCGCCGGAGAATCGCGCGCACCTCTGCCTCGGGTCGGACCGCGTTGATGGCCATCCCGTAGACGTGCTGGGCGGCGACGTCGTGGGCGTTCTCGGGGACGAACACCCGGTCGACGAACCCCTCCTCGGCCTTGCGCAGCATCACCGCGCACTCGACCAGGTCGTCCCGGTCGAGCGCGACCACCCGGCCGGTCACCGTCCGGCCGAGGCGGTGGCCGGCGCGCCCGACGCGCTGGAGGAGCGCCGCGACCGACTTCGGCGAACCGACCTGGACGACGAGGTCGATGTGCGGCATGTCGATGCCGAGTTCGAGGCTCATCGAGGTGGTCACCACGTCGAGGGTGCCGGCCTTCAGCCCCTCCTCGACCGCCCGGCGGCGTTCCTTCGAGAGCGACCCGTGGTGACAGCCGGAGTTCGTCCCGTCGTAGGCGTCGTAGCGCTCCCGCAGGTTGTGGAGGACGCGCTCGGCGCCCGACCGCGTGTTGGTGAACACGAGCGTGTTCGTGTGCTCGCCCACCCACTCGTGGAGGGTGTCGTAGAAGCGGTCGGTGACCACCTCGGTCGGCGTGTTGACCAGGTCGTCCGCCGGACAGGTGAGTTCGACGTCGAACTCGCGGACGAAGCGCGCGTCGACCACCTCGTACTCGCGAGGGGTGCCGTCGTCCTCGCGCCCGACGAGGAACTCCGCGACCGTCGAGAGCGGTTCGACCGTCGCCGAACAGCCGATGCGCGTCGGCGACCCCTCGCAGAGCGCCTCGAGGCGTTCGAGCGAGACGGCGAGGTGCGTGCCGCGCTTGTTCTCCGCGAGGCTGTGTATCTCGTCGACGACGACGTATTCCACGGTGCGAAGCTTCTCGCGGAACTTCGGGGAGTTGAGCAGGATGGCGAGCGTCTCCGGCGTCGTGTTGAGGATGTGCGGCGTCTCTGCGAGCATCCGCCGGCGCTCGCTGTCGGGCGTGTCGCCGTGACGGATGGCGTGGCGTATCTCGACGTCCGCGTCCGAGCGCTCGGCGATGCCCGAGAGGGGGACGTCGAGGTTGCGGTGGATGTCGTTGGCGAGCGACTTCAGCGGCGAGACGTAGAGGCAGTAGACCGAGTTCTCCAGCCCCGCCTCCCGCTCCCGACGATAGAGGTCGTCGATGATGGCGGTGAACGACGAGAGCGTCTTGCCCGACCCCGTCGGCGCGCAGACCAGCGCGTTGCGCCGGTCGTGGATGAGCGGGATGGCCTCCTTCTGGGGCGGGGTGAAGAAGCCGCCGTTCTGGGGGACGTGTTCGCCGAACGCGTCGACCCACCAGCGCGCGACGGTCGGGTCGAGCAGGTCGAGGACCCCCTCGTCGTCGATGGGGACGTCGGCCGGCGAGAAGTCGACGTCGAACTCGTCGGCCGCGAGTAACTCCCGTCCCCTCATTCGGGCGAGGTTGGGCCCGCGCGGGTAAGTCGATTCGCCCCGGAGTGAATCTGAAACCCGCAGTCGACGGCACGGGAACTTTGGGTATCGACCCCGATACTCCGCCCATGCACCTCACGTTCCTCGGGACCGGGAGCGCGATGCCGACCGGCGAGCGCGCCCAGACGGGGCTGTTGCTCACCGCCGACGAGGCGGCCCCGCTGCTCGTCGACTGCGGCAGCGGCGTCCTCTCGGCGCTCGCGAACACCGACGTCGGGTACGAGGGCGTCCCGACCGTGTTGCTCACCCACCACCACCTCGACCACGTGAGCGACCTCATGGCGCTGTTCAAGGCGCGCTGGCTCTCCGGAGCGACCGACCTCGAACTCGTCGGTCCGTCGGGGACGGCCGCGCTCGTCGAGGGGCTGCTGGACGTCCACGACTACATGCAGGGACGCCTCGACCTCGTCGTCCGCGAGGTCGAACCCGGCGCGTTCTCGGTGGCGGGCTACGACGTCGAGGCCGTCGAGACGGTCCACTCGATGCCGTGTCTCGCCTACCGGTTCGAGGCCGACGGCGCGACGCTCACCGTCAGCGGCGACACCGAAGCCACCGACGACGTCGCCGCCCTCGCCGACGGGTCGGACGTCCTCGTCCACGACTGCTCCTTCCCCGACGAGGTGGACGTGGACAACCACCCCACCCCGAGCCAGCTGGGGCGGACGCTCTCGGGGCGCCAGTACGGCCGGGTCTTCCTCACCCACCTCTACCCCCACACCGAGGGACGCCACGGGGCGATGCTCGACTCGCTTCGCGAGCACTACACCGGCGACGTCACGTTCGCCCGCGACGGCCTCTCCGTCGAGGTCTGAATGCCGACCGGTCGGTGAAAGTGCCCCCTGCCGCCTCGAACCCCTCGAAATACCCCGCGCTGCACCCCCGACAACTATTTTCACCCCGCCTCTGGGTCGCGTCGACGGTTCCATCGCGCGCAGGACGTGTATACCACGCGCGTCCCACCTGTCCGGTTCGCCAGCCGCCTCGACCACACCTCACCACGGCCGCACCGCTCGGCTAGCTAGTCGAGCCGGTAGCGGAGGATGGCCGCGACGCCGCCGAGGTTCGAGAGCTGTTCGCCGGGGGCGAACTCCGAGGAGAAGACGACCACGTCGCCGCCCTTCTGGTCGACCGTCTCCAGCAACTCGTTGGCGTCGACTGACCAGTCGCCCTTCCCGCCGCGCTCCTCGCGCAGGCGGTCGTCGACCACGATGAGGGTCTCGACGGCGCCGTACTCGGCGGCCTCGGCGACCGATTCCACGCCGTAGGCCGCCTTCGCCCCCTCGGCTATCTCCTTCATCAGGCGGTCGATGAGTTCCGCCTCGCGGGCGATGCGCGTCTCCGCCTGCACGTCCTCGACGGCGCCGCGCTTCAGCACCTCGTGGACGCCCCGGTCGCCGACGGCGCTCGTGTCGACCATCGTCAGCTTCTCGGCGATCTCGGGGGCGTTCTCCTCGATGTACTTCGCCGCGTCCTGCTTCGTGAAGCCCGGGCCGGCGAGGATGATTGCGTCCGCGTCCATCGTCTCCAGCACCGTCGTCAACTCGGCGAACAGCTCCGTGCGCGAGCGGGCGTACTCGCCCTTGCCGGTCGCGCCCGACAGCGAGGTGCGCTCCTCGGCGCCGTACTGCGCGACGGTGTGGACGTGCGCGGCCCCCTCCTCGACGGTGGCGATGGCGACGTCCGGGTTGTCAGCCGCCTCCTCGGCCTCCTTCAGCCGGTCGAGCTGGTCCGGCTTCCAGTGCTTGGTTATCTCCAGTTCCGAGTTGGTCTCGACGTTGAACGTGTGGTGGAAGCCCAGCTGGTCCTCGCGCGAGCAGTCCTCGATGACGCCGGAGACGCGCAGGCGGTTCGCGAAGCGCGCGAACTCCGTCTCCTCCACCTCGATGGTGGCGTACATGTGCTCGCGCTCGCCCCCGGTGTCGCGCAGGTTCTCGTCGTCGCGGCGGACCCGGCGGGTCGTGTCGCTCCCGACGCTGTCGCCGGGTTCGAGCACGTAGCTCAGGTGCCAGAGGTCGTCGAGCGTCTCCGGGACGACGGTGATTCGCTCGCGGCCCCCCTCGACGCGATGCCGGTCGGCGATACGCATGGACGACACTGCGCGACGCCGTGGTAAGTGCCCTGCTATCCGCCCTCGACGCGTGGTGGTTCTCCGACCGTTCGTACTCGGAGTGAGAACTGTCTCGACGGCCCGGGATACGTTTATGCCATACGTAACCAACTACCGTGTGTAATGCGCGCAGCAGTCCTGAAAGAGCACGGCGAACCGCTCGAAGTAGAAGACGTGGACAACCCAGAGGCCTCTCCCGACGGGGCCGTCATCGAGATGGAGGCGTGTGGCATCTGCCGCTCCGACTGGCACGGCTGGCAGGGCGACTGGGACTGGCTCGGCATCCAGCCCCAGAAGGGCCAGATACTGGGTCACGAGCCCGCCGGAAGGGTGATAGCCGTCGGGGAGAACGTCACCCGGTTCAGCGAGGGCGACCACGTCGCCGTCCCGTTCAACCTCGGCGACGGCACCTGTATCGAGTGCCGGACCGGCCACGGCAACACCTGCGAGAACGTGATGCCGCTCGGCTTCGTCGAGGCGGTCCCCGGCGCCTTCGCCGAGGAGATGCACGTCCCCGCCGCCGACCAGAACCTCGTCCACCTCCCGGACGGGGTCTCCTCGGTCGACATGGCGGGCCTCGGCTGCCGGTTCATGACCGCGTTCCACGGCCTCGCCCACCGCGCCGACGTCGGCGCGGGGGACTGGGTGGCCATCCACGGCTGTGGCGGCGTCGGCCTCTCGGCGGTCCACATCGCGAACGCCCTCGGCGCGAACGTCATCGCCGTCGACCTCATCGGCGAGAAACTGGAGAAGGCGAAGGACCTCGGCGCGAGCGAGACGGTCAACGCGGGCGACGTCGAGGACGTCCCCGGCGAGGTGCAGGCCATCGCCGACGGCGGCGCGAGCGTCTCCGTCGACGCCCTCGGTATCGCCACCACCTGCCAGAACTCCGTCCTGAGCCTCGGGCGGCGCGGCCAGCACATCCAGATCGGCCTCACGACGCAGGACGAACAGGGGATGGTGTCGCTCCCGACGGACGCGATGACGATGCAGGAGATCGAGTTCATCGGCTCGCTCGGCATGCCCCCGACGCGCTACGACGAGATCTTCCGCATGGTCGCCACCGGGAAACTCAACCCCAGCGCCGTCGTCAGCGAGACGGTCGGCCTCGACGACGTCTCGGACAAACTCGAGGCGATGACCGACTTCGACACCGTCGGTATCCCCGTCATCGACGCGTTCTGAGACCACAGCTTCCTCCCGTTTTTCGCGGTACAGAGCGACGGCACCGGTCGGTCACTCACCGCGTCGCCTGCGGAACTCCTCCGCGGCGGGGTCGTCCTCGGCGACGTCGGACCCCACCTCGCTCGGGCGCGGGCGGGTCGCGCGCCAGTCGGCCTCCGCGGCGGCCCGCGCGGAGGCGGTGTCGTCGAGCGAGACGCGTTCCCCGCGCTCCGGCCGTTCGGCCGGTGTGTCGTCCCCGGACTCGGACCCGGAGGGCTCGTCGTAGCCGAGCGCGGCGCTCGCCGAGCGGGCGAGCAGGTAGCGCGCGGTGACGTTCAGGTGGAAGTGCAGCAGGACGCCGACGAGAAAGAAGAAGTAGAACGGGAGGGTGATGGGGACGAGGACGACGACGACGCCGGCGGCGATGGCCCAGCCGACGACGTAGTCCTCGCTGAACGTCGCGTCCACGACCGTCCGGAGGTCGAAGCCCGCGGAGACGCTCCCCTCGTGGGCGAACCGGACGGTCGCGGCCGGGACGAGGTAGGCGGCGACGACCAGCGCGAGCAGGCCGACGAGCAACGAGAGCGCCCCGACCGTGTCGACGAGCGGGGCGAACGGTTCGTTGACGGCGAGCGAACCGACGAGGGCCGCGAGGCCGACGAGGACGAGCCCGGGAAGGAGGTAGCCGAGGAGGACGGCCCACCCACCGAGCGCGTCGCGGGCGCGGACGAACGAGGTGGCGGGGGGTGCGACGGGGTCGGTCGCCCCGGCGACCGACCGGCCGACGGCCACGGCGTGCGAGCGGAAGGCGACTCGCGCGACCAGCGAGAGACCGAGGCCGAACGCGAGCACACCGCCGAGCGCCGCGAGCGAGGGGAGGTCACCGGACCCGTCGACCGTCGGCGTGGTGCCGGTCAGTTCGACCGCGAGGACGACGGCCGTCGTGAACCAGACGAGGTCGCCGACCGTCGCGACGAAGCGGAGGACGATGCCGAGGAGGTAGGCTCCGGCGGCGCGGCCGCCGGAGAGCGGGTAGAGCAGGGCGTCGCGGAACACGTCGGAAAAACGAAGTAGCGGGTGATAAACCCCCGCCTAGATAGCGGCTCTGCCGGCCGGTTCCTCGGGGGCGCGCTCCTCGCCGCGGGCGAGGGCGACGCCGCGTCCGTAGAGGTACGCCGTCACGACGCCGCCGTAGAAGCTCACCAGCGCCGCGCCGATGAAGCCGAGCAACGGGACGCCGAGGACGACGCCGTTGACGACGCCGGCGGCGACGCCCACGACGAGCGCGAGCAGCCACGCGACGGCGTACGTCCCGTTCGTGAGGACCGGGGTGAACGACCGGAACTCGAAGGCGCTCCCCAGGCGGTCCGTCTCGGCGAACCGGACGAGACCGACGGGGAAGACGTAGAGGAACGCGAGCCCGACGACCAGCGCGAGCAGGCCGACGAGCAGGCTCACGCCACCCGCGAGAATCGTGCCGAGACCCGACCCGGCGTTGACGCTCACTCCGCCGGCGACGGCCGCTATCGCCAGGATGGCCAGGGGAATGACGAAGTACACGACGCCGATGACGAACGCCTTCACGCCGTCCACCAGCAGGTCGGCCCACTCGTCGAAGGCCGGGGGGTCGCGGTCGGTCAGCGCCGCACGGAGCACCCGGACGGTGTAGCCCACGAGGAGGAAGACGGGCACGAGCAGGAAGCTGAACAGGGTCAGCGCGGTCCCGACGAGGAGGGTCTTCCCCACCTCGTCGCTGCGCTGGATGTAGGTGAGTGCTTCAGTTATCATTGGAATCACCGTTGTGACGCACCCGTCGGGCCAGTCCCGTCACTCCGGGGCGAAATCAACGCCACCGGTAGGACATTCGAGGAGATAAACAGCACTGCTCGACCGCCGGAAGGTCCGGTTTCCGGACCTGACGGACGTCCCGCTCAGTCGTCCGCGAGACGGCTCCCCCCCGGCGGGAGGAACTCCGCGATGCGGTCGGGACTCGCCACCTTGCGGACGAAGGAGGTGTCCGCGAAGCGCTCGCGGAACTCCCGGTAGAGGAGCTTTGCGGCGTCGTTCTGGGCGTACCGTCCCGGTTCGACGCGGATGCTCGTCGCCGCCCGCGGTTCGACGGCGCTCGGCGGGCCGCCGACGACCTGCGTCTGCGGTTCGCAGGTGATTCCGACGCTCACGCCGACGGGGGTGTCCTCGAAGTAGGTCCGCTCGCCGCGAATCACGAACGACCCCTTCTCGACGTACTCGCCGGACTCGGGGGTCTTCGACACCTGGTCGGGACCGACCATGTAGACGTCCGCTGCGTAGAGGCCCTCCTTCCACACGGAGGAGTAGGAGACGGCGAACTGGGCGGCCTCCTCCAGGCTCCGCTCGGGGAGGTCTCTCTCGCGGGTCGGCTCGCTCGGCTCGCTGGCCTTCAACAGCGTGACCGGCGCGCCCGGCGACTGGGTGTGGAAGAAGCGGTCGCCGCGCTCCATGTACTTCTTGACGAGTTCCTCGTTCTGGTCGGCGTTGCGCCCCCCGAGGACGAGGAAGCCGTCGCTCGTCCGGAACCAGCGAAAGCGTTCGTACCACTGCTCGTCGCGCCGGACGGGAATCGACCGCCGGGAGAGCCAGTCGACCTCCTCGTCCTCCCCCTCGCCCTCGCCGTCGTCCTCCTCGGGCGCCTCCCACTGCTCGCGGCGGCGCTTCACCGCCGCGAGTTGCTCGCGGGTGTCCTCGACGGCCTCCAGCGCGCCCTGCTTCTTCTCCTCGACGCGCTTGGCCTCCTGGTAGAGGCGGTCCGCGTTCTTCTCGACGCCCGTGGTCGCGTCGACGGTGACGCTCGTCCCGTCCAGGTCGAGCGTGACGCGGGCGTTCGCGCCGTCGACGTTCTCGACGGCCTCCGCGGCCTCGATACCCTGCTCGCGTCCCTCCGCGAACCGCGCCTCGATGTCGTCCCAGGGGACGTCCTCGGCGCGGGCCGACTGGACGGCGTCGAGCACCTCCGCGACGAGGTCGTAACGGGCGTACAGCGTCTCCGCCTTCTCGCGCTCGGCGTCGGCCTGCTCGTCGAAGTCCTCGATGGCACCCTCCTGCTGGGCGATGATGCGCTCGTACTTCGCCACCTCCTCGTCGAAGTCGGGGCGCGCGCTCTCGACGCCGCCGCCGTCGCCCGTCTCCGCCTCAAAGTGGTAGAAGTAGTCGTCGAGGGCGGCGTTGAAGTTGGGGAACTGTTCCACGTGCTGGCCCTCCCGGTCCTCCATCGCGAGGGGCGTCGCGTCGACGCGCACCGGGTCGGCGTCCTCGTCGCCGTCGTCGGGGTCGGCGTAGTAGACGCGGGGGTCGAACGCCCCGGTCCGGAGCGTCGTCTCCAGTCGCTCCGCGGCGTCGAACAGG
Source organism: Halomarina ordinaria (assembly GCF_030553305.1). Taxonomy (NCBI): domain Archaea; kingdom Methanobacteriati; phylum Methanobacteriota; class Halobacteria; order Halobacteriales; family Natronomonadaceae; genus Halomarina; species Halomarina ordinaria. Next base: position 360,870 of record NZ_JARRAH010000001.1, read on the forward strand.
CGCTCGTAGTCCGCCTCGGTCGCGTCGGCGATGTCCTTCGTCTTCTCGACGCCCGCTCTCGTGCACAGTTCCTCGGCCCAGAGGCCGCCGAAGTTGAGCTGGGTGGCGAGCGTCCGCACGACGTCGGTGTCGGAGTCCTCCATGCGTTCGACGAACCCCTCGAAGGGGACGTCGAAGGGGTCCAGCCGTGCGGAGGGGTACTCGTAGAGCGCGCCGGGGGCGACGGTGCGCGACTTCAGACGAATCGTCTCCAGACAGCCCATCACCTCCCTGTTCTCGTCGAGGACGGCGATGTTGCCGTCACCGAACAGTTCCGCGACGACGTAGGTGTCGCCGTCCTCGCGCTCGAAGTGGAAGGTGAGGATGCGGTCGAAGCCGAACTGTTCGACGCCGGCGAAGTCCGCCCCGGAGACGCGGTTCCTGAGCATCATCGCGAAGTTCGGCGGGCGTCCCGGGGCGTCGGGGACGCGCTCGGGGGCCGAGAGGTGCGCGCGCTTCACGTCGTCGCTCACCTCGACGAGCAGTTCGAGGCGTCCCTCGTCGTAATCGCGCAACTTGAGCCGCAGGAGGTCCTCCCCGTAGAGGTAGGCCTTGTCGACCTTCGCGCCCTCGTACGCCCCCAACTCCGTGACGAGGGCCGCGCAGTCGACGCTCGTGAGCTCTCGCTTTCGCTCCATACCCCTCCCTGCACGGGGGACGCGAAAAGGCGTGTCGTTCTCCGCGGTCGCACCCGTCGACGTGACGCTCTCGACGGTGTCAGCGTCTCGCGCGACGATATCCGGTCCGCAACTGTTATGAGTCCTCGCGGGGGAGAGTCGGACGTAATGGCAACTGGTACGGTCGCCTTCTTCAACGACACGGGCGGCTACGGTTTCATCGAGAGCGACGACGCGGACGAGGACGTGTTCTTCCACATGGAGGACGTCGGTGGCCCCGACCTGGAAGAGGGTCAGGAGGTCGAATTCGACATCGAACAGGCGGACAAGGGTCCGCGCGCGAAGAACCTGCAGCGCCTGTAAGGCGCCCGCAGCACCGAACGAACGACGCTTTCTTTCGAGACGACGCGAGCACGCGGCCGAAGGCCTTAGCGCCCCGCCCGCGAAGAACCGCGGGTATGCCGACCGAACTCGTCCCCGACGTGTACGACCTCACGCTCCGGACCCGCGGCGCGGCGCGCTACCGCGCGTTCCTCGTCGACGGCGACACACCGACGCTGTTCGACTGTGGCTTTCCCGATACGACCGACGTCCTCAGAGAGGAGGTAGACGCCACCGGCGTGACGCCCGAACGTCTCGTCGTCACACACGCCGACGGCGACCACGTCGGCGGCCTCGAGGCCGTCGTCGAGGCGTACGGCGCGGAGACGTACCTCCCCGAGGGGGGTTCGTCCGACGTCGACGGCGTCGACCACCGCTACGGGGACGGCGACCGCATCGGCGAGTTCGTCGCCGTCGCCACGCCCGGCCACCGCGACGACCACCACGCCCTCGTCGACGAGGGGCGCTCGCTGGCCGTCCTCGGCGACGCGGTTAGCGGGTCGGACCAGCGCGGCATCCCGCCGGGGTACTTCGTCCTCCCGCCGGCCGTCTACTCGGAGGACCTCCACGAGGCGGAGGCGTCGCTCGAACGCCTGCTCGACTACGACTTCGACGCCGCGCTCCTGTATCACGGCTCGTCGGTGCTCGAGGACGCGAGCGAGAGACTCCGCGCGTTCGTCGAGTTCGTCGGCCGGCCTACCTGAGGCGTTCGCCCACGTCGAGGCCGCAGGCGAGCGCCCGGCCGACGCGCCCCTCGCCCACGACCCAGTCCCCGGCGACGTACAGGCCGTGGCCCGCACAGCGCCGGTGGGCGTCGCCCTCGAGACCGCCCTCGGGGAGCGCGTAGCGCCACCCCTGGCGGTCGGTCCAGTCGGGGGTGGCGAGGCGTTCGTCACCGAGGAGGGCGGTGACGACGTCGGCGACGTCCTCTTTGACGACCTCAGGGTCGTCGTCGTACCGCTCGCGCGACCACTCGGGGGCCATCTGCGCGACGAGCAGCGACTCGCCGGCCGGCACGTGGCCGGGCTTGCACTCCTCGCGCGAGAGCCACCCGAGGTCGTGTTCCTTGTCCGTGTTGACCAGCGCGTACCACGGCCGGTCGAGTTCGAAGTCGTAGTGCAGGAGGACGCTGTAGACGGTCCGGTAGTCGACGGCCTCGACCGCCTCGCGGAGTTCGTTCCGGAGGTCGTGGTCCCACGCCGTCGCGTCGAGCAACGCCGCCGTCTGCGGGGCCGGCGGCGTGAGGACGAGGCGGTCGAACGTCCCGAGGTCGGCGCCGTCGACGTCGGCCAGCGTCCACCCCTCCCCCTCGCGCTCGATTGCCCCCACACGGGTCTCCAGTTCGACGGTCGCGTCGGTGTGTGCGAACAGACGTTTCGCCAGCTGGGTGATGCCCGCCTCGTAGGTCCACTTGTGCTCGTCGCTCTCGCGGCCCTCCTCGATGGTCCCCGAGGCGTCGAACGTCCAGACGGGTTCCTCGACGTCGACGAGGCCGTCGGTCCCGAGCGTCGAGCCGACGAGGTCGGTCACACGGTCCTCGTTCGCCTTGACGTAGTTCGCCCCGTGGTCGTACCGGCAGCCGTGTTTCCGACGGGTCGCGGCCCGCCCGCCCACGCCCCGGGACTTCTCGAAGACGGTGACGGTGGCGTCCGCCTCGCGCAACGCGTAGGCGACACCGGCGCCCGCGGCACCCGCGCCGACGATGGCGATGTCCATACCGTTACGAGGGACGCACCGAGCAAAAACCCCCGTCCGGCGGACGGCGTCGGCGAGTCACTCGGACTCGCGCTCCCGTTCGGCTTCGCGCTCGCGCTCGCGCTTCAGGCGACGCGCACGGTCGTCCTCGGCGTTCTCCAGCGTGTCGGTCGAGAGCAGGCGGTCGAGCTTCCGCTCGAACTGGGCGTCGGTGAGTTCGCCGGCCGCGTAGCGCCGCCGGAGCGTCTCGAGCGGCGTCTCGTCGTCCGGTACTGAGGCGTCCCGCGTCGACGCGTCGACGTGGTCCTCGTCGGTGCGCTCGTCGCCGCGTCCCGTGCCGAACCAGTCGCCGACGCCTCCCCACCAGTCAGTGTCCTCCTCGTCCCACCACTCTGCTCGGTCCTCCTCGTCGCCGAACAGCATCGCGACGATGGGGATTACGACGACGTAGCCGACGATGAGCGCGGCGAGCCACCACTCCTGGCCCGTGAAGAGGCCGGCGAGCCACAGCCCCGTCACCAGCGTCGTGGCGACGCCCGTCGCGTTCTCGCGGAGGCGCGCCAGTGGCCCGTCGTCGTCCATACCTCGGGATACTCCGCCGCCGGGATAAAACCGTTCGCAGTGCCCTCACGCCAGCCCCGCGGCGAACGCCCGGAGACGCTCCCCGCCGCCCCGGACGAACGGGACGCCGTGCCCCACGCAGACGACGTCGAAGGGGGCGGCGCGCGCGACGAGCGCGCGGACGCTCGCGCGCATCGCCGCGCGGTCGTAGGAGTCGCCCCAGAAGGGGAGTTCGAGGGCGCCGTCGGTCTCCCACAGCAGGTCGCCGACGAAGCCGACGCCCGCTTCGTGGACGTACGCCGTGTGTCCGGGGTTGTGTCCCGGCGTGTGGTGGGCCGTGAACCCGCCGATGCGGTCGCCGTCCTCGACGGGCGTGAGCGCCACGTCGCGCAGGTCGAACGCCTCGCGGGCGAGGCGGTGGAACGCCCCCTTGTGGTGGAACCACGGCGGGTCGGTATCGCCGCGGACCAGCGCGACGTCCGCCGCGCCGAGGTACACCTCGGCGTCGAAGCGCGGGCCGCCCAGCCGACGCGCGAGCGCCGTCAGCCCGCCGACGTGGTCGAGGTCGTAGTGCGTCAGGAGCACGCGGTCGACGTCCGCGGGGTCGTAGCCGGCGGCGGCGAGTTCCCCGCGCAGCGACCGGCGGTTGGCCGGCATCCCGGTGTCGACGAGCGTCACCGTCCCCCCGTCGTCGACGACGTAGGCGTTGACGACGAACGGCTCGACCCAGCCCAGCTGGAGGCGGTGGACGTCCCCCCTGACTCGTTCCATAGTCGAGAGAAGCGCCCCGGAGGGAAAAGGAAGTCCGCGACCGCCGTCGAGTAGGGTGACGGTCAGTCCAGGCGCGTGCTCACGTACGGGCCGTCCTGGACGTAGCCGAGCTTCTCGCGGTAGTACTGCCGGACGCCGATGCCGGAGATGACGGCGAGTTTCCCGTAGCCCGCGTCGGCGGCCCGCCGCTCGGCCTCCCGGAGCAGTCGTCGGCCGAACCCCTTGTGCTGGAACCCGTCGTCGGAGTCGAGACCGACGCCGACCTCGTTCCCGTAGACGTGGAGTTCGCGCACGAGCGCGGCGTCCGCGAGTTCCCGCCGGACCGGGTCGTTCGGGAACCGCAGGCGACAGAACCCGACGAGGAGGTCGTTGTCGGGGTCCTCGAAGGAGATGAACTGCTCGGTGCCGCCGCAGACCTCGTAGGTGAGGGTGTCGAGTTCGACCGACTCCGGTTCGGCGTCGTTCATGCCGACCTCCCGACACCGGATGCAGTCGCACGTCCAGCCGTGCTCCTCCATGCGCTCGCGCGCCAGTTGCCGGAGGTTCGACTTCCACACCCCGGCGTCGATGAAGTCCGCGGGGATGTCGCGCTGGACGCGCTGGAGGCGCGTGTACGTCGGTATCATCGACTTCACCTCCGCGACCAGCTCCGCGGCCTCCTCGTTCGTCAGCGGGTCGTACTCGCCGGTGTGCCACATGTCGTAGGTGCGCGTCCCGCGGACGACGAGCGTCGGGTATATCTTCAGGTAGTCGGGCCGCCAGTCGGTGTTCTCGAACAGCTCGCGGAAGTCCTCCAGACACATGTCGAGGGACATGCCGGGCTGGCCGGGCATCATGTGGAAGCCGACCTTGAACCCCGCGTCGCGCAGGCGGCGGTTGGCGTCGATGGACGCCTGGATGCCGTGGCCGCGGTGCATCTCGCGGTTGATGCGCTCGTAGGTGGTCTGGACGCCGAGTTCGACCTTCGTCCCGCCGAGGTCGAGCATCCGGTGTATCTGCTCGGGGTCGCACCAGTCGGGCTTCGTCTCGAAGGTCGTCCCGATGTTGCGCACGTCCGCCGTCTCGTTCTCGGCGACGACGTCCTCCAGGTAGCGGAAGTCGACGTCCTCGGGGGCCTGTGCGAAGCTCTCGCCCTCGGCGGGTTCGGGCTCCTTCGTCACGTCGTAGTCGTTCATCGCCTCCAGCGCGCGCTTGACGAACCACTCCTGGTAGTCGTGGCTCCGCGCCGTCATCGTCCCGCCCATCAGGATGAGTTCGACCTTGTCGACGGGGTGGCCGATCTCCCGGAGCTGTTCGAGGCGCAGCGTCACCTGCCCGTAGGGGTCGTAGTCGTTCTGGACGCCGCGGGCGGCGGCGGGTTCGTGGCCCGTGTAGCTCTGCGACGAGGTGAACTCGCTGGCCGGCCCGCCGGGGCAGTAGAGACACTTCCCGTGGGGGCACATGTGCGGACTGGTCATGATGGCCACCGGCGAGACGCCCGAGGCGGTCCGGACCGGTTTGCGCCGGAGGACGGGTTCGAGTTCGTCTCTGTGTTCCTCGCCCGCGAAGTCGAGGAGCTCGGAGTTCTTCGGCACCTTCGGTGCGGAGTGCTCCGAACACGCCTCCAGTTTCGCCCGTTCGAGCCCCTCGCGGTCGACCTCGCCGTCGAGGATACGCCGGACGAGCGCCTCACAGGTGCGCTCGAACGCGTCCGTCTCGGTCGGCTGGGTGCTCATTCGTTGCCGATGGGAGGGCGGCGACCGACAAGAGTCTGCGGTTTCGCCGCGTGTGACTACGAGACGGTCATCCGGTTGCGGGTCACGTGGAGGTAACGTATCGCGTCCTCTTCGTCGTCCGTCGGCAGGCTATCGGTCTCGGTCAGTGCGCGGTCGTAGTGGACCGCCCCACCCTGTTCGATGGTGGTCTGGCCCGCCACGATACCCCCGTACACCTCCGCGTGGCGCAGCGCGACGCTCGATTCGCCGACCGGCCCCGCGGGTGCGTACACCACACCCGTGAAGCGAGGGACCCCGCCCTGCGAGCCGTCGAAGCGCACGTTGGTCCGGGAGGTCCCGTAGAGCCAGAACCCGGACGCCCGGTCGCCCTCGACGGTCACCTGCGGCCCCGCCCCGCCCTCTCTCTCGACCAGGACGTGCGCCGGCGCGTTCGGGTCGGTCCAGTTCCAGCCGTCGGTCGGCGTCCCGTCGGTGGCGTGGGCGCTCCCCGTGTACACGCGCGCGCTCCCCGGCCCCTCGACGGCTATCTCGGCGTCCCCCGAGAGGTGAACCGAGTCCCGGACGGCGAGCGTGACGTCGCCGTCGGTCGTATCGAGCGTCAGGCGGTCGCCGCTCGACAGCGTGAGGTCGGTGAGCGCGTACCGACCCGCGTCGAGCGTCGCCGACCCGTCGACGAGTCGCTCGCCGTCGATGGCGTCGGTGTCGCCGTTGTCGTTGTACCCCGCGTGGTAGGCGCGGTCGACCGCCGACTCGACCTGCCCGTCGATGCTCTCGACGGTCTCGACGCCGTCTATCCGCTCGCCGCCGTCGTACCCGCCGTCGTGTTTGAGGTCGGAGTCGTCCGTCCAGTACACGTCGCCGTCGACGCCAGCCGCGTTGCTCCTGATTTCGAGGTCGCCGCCCGAGCGGACGTCCCCGCGGACGTGGGCGTTTCCGCGGACGTCCGCGTCGCCGGCCACGCGGACGTCCCCGCCGTTCCGTTTGCTGTCGTCGTACGCCCCGACACGGGAGTCGTAGGCGTCCGTCTTGGCGCCGTTGCCGGCGATGACGAAGTCGCCGTTGCGGGCCGTCGAACGGACCGCGTCCCCGACCGGCGGGCGCGTCTCGGGCGCCACGAGCGTCACGGTCGCGGTTCGCGCGTCGTCGTCGACGCTCGTCTGTCCCTCCGTCCGCTCGTCGAAGTAGCGGTCCCAGCCGCGGTAGTAGTCGCTCCGGACGGTCACCTCGACGGTCGCGCCGTCGAGGGGGTTCGCCCCGGCGAGCGAGACGCGTTCGGTCGCCTCCCGGCGGACGGTCAGCGTCCCGTCCCCGTCGTCGTCCCCCTCGACGGTGAGTATCGGGAGCGTGAGGGTGTCGTCCCGGTAGTGGAACTCGGGGGAGGACACCAATGTCGTCCCGCCGTCCTGGGCCCGCCAGACCCCCCCACCCTGGTAGGCGACGACGGTGTCGCCCTCGCTGTAGGTCACCGCGCCGAGCGTCTCGTTGACCACCTGCCGCTCCCCGTCCTCGTCGGTCACCGTCACGCGTAGCCACCCCGCGTCCTCCGCGACGGCCACGTCGCCGTCGGCCCCTCCGAGCCCGGTGTCGACACGCGCGACGTCGTCGTCGCCGAGTGCGACGCCGCTCGCACGCGCGTCGAACTGCGAGAACGCGTTCTCCGCCTGGCCGAGCGACGCGCGCTCCTCGACTTCCGTGAGCGCCCCCGCACCCAGGAACAGCACCGACGCGATGCCGAGCATCGAGAGACCCACCACCAGGACGAACCCCACGACCGCCGACTGCCCGCGCGCTTCCCCGTCCGTCACCCGCCCTCGGTTCGCTCGCATCACCATCCGCTCGGGACACCGGACGGTTAGCTACCCGTCGGATAACGTGAGTGTAACGAACAGTTGAACGTGGGAGAAGGCGGTTAACGGGCGATTACCGCGTGTACGGGGGTGACCGAACGGTTACGCCGTCCGCGCGATGGCGTCGACGACGGCGTCGACGACGGCGTCGCGCTCGCCGGCGACGAACTCGATGCGGTTGCGCCCGCCGCGGGCGGCGACCCCGGCGTCGTCGACCTCCTCGGCGACGGCCTCGGCGACCGCGCGCACGTCGATGTCGAACGTGCTCCGGAGGTGCAGTTCGTCGGTCCCGACGCCGAGGGTGACGAACGAGCCGTCGCGGTTGCGCCGGTGGACCGCGTCGAGCAGGACGTCCGTCGAGGGGAAGTCGAAGCGGTGGGTGTAGGCGTCGGTGTCGAGGACGGCGAACGCGATACCGCCCTCCGAGCGCCGTTCGAGGTTCGCCTCGGCGGTCTCGACTTCCGACGTGAGCTTCTCGCGGAACTGCTCGCTCACCTGCTCGACGAGGCGCTCGTTCGCCTCGGCCTCGAACAGCAGGTCGATGACGAGTTCGCGCTTGTCCTGGTAGGACTGGTAGTACGCCTCGAGGGCGATGGCCTCCTGGAGGCGCTCGATGTCCTTCGTCCGGTAGCCGGCGTCGCCCGCGAGGTCGAGGTACGACTCGGGGGTGTCCTCCCAGAAGCTCGCGGCGGGGAGGTGACGCAGGTCGTCCGCGACGGACTCGTTGACGTGCTGGGCGACGGCGACGGCGAGCGCGGTGGCGCTCGTGTCGGCGTCGCTCCCCGCGAACGCGGGGTTGACGAGCGTCGAGACGGCGTCGGCCACCTCCTCGTCGGCCGCGCTGCCGTCGATGACGACGCGCTCGACGTCGTACACCGAGAGGAGGTCGAACCCGTCGAGGGAGTCGCGGGTCGCGCCGGCCGCGGCGAAGACGACGAGGGGGAGTTCCTCGCCGTGACGCTCGCGGTTCGAGAGCATCATCGTCGCGTCCTTCGTCGCGTCGTCCATGTCGTAGACGCCGTCCTCGAGCGGGCGGCGGTCGAAGTAGTGGTACGGCGCGTCGGTGTTGCTGTACTCCTCGCGGACCAGCGGGAGGACGGCGCGCTCGATGGCCGCGCCGGCGAGGTAGCCGTCGACCGTCGCGTCGTGGCGCACGACGACCGGGCGCCCCTGGATGACCGCGCGGCGGATGGCCGTCGCGGCGTCGCGCACGTCGTCGAGCGCCGCCTCGACGGCGTCGTCGGCCGCGAGGGGGTCGAGGTCCGTGGGGCGCGCGCGCTCGTCCAGCGCGTCGGCCATGCGACCGGTGACGGCCGCCGCGTCCTCGCCGTCGAGGACCGACAGCGTCTCCGTCTCCACCTGGAGTTCGCCGCGGCGACGGCGCACCTCGCCGTCGAGGCGGACGAGGTCACCGCGTTCGACGTCGGGGTAGGCGCGCACGCCGGCCTCCTCGAACGCCGCGCAGTCGACCGCGCCGGTCTCGTCCTGGAGTTCGAACACCGTCGGACCGCTCGTCTGGCGGACGCTCGCGATGCGCCCCTCCAGCCCGACGTCCTCGCCGACGTGGTCGTCGAGGTCGGCGACGGCCACGCGCGGCAGGTCGGCGTCGACATTGGCGTCGGCGTCGACATTGGCGTCGGTGTCGGTGTCGGTGTCGTCGGTCACCTCGGTCGCGGCGGCCGCGCCACCGCCGGCGACGGCGGCAGCGGGCCCCGCGTTCGAGTCCGAATCCACGCGCTCGCTCTCGCTCCCGCCGTCGGAGGTCGGCTCCGCGTCGTCGCCGCTCTCCGCGTCGTCTTCGCCCGCCGAATCGGGTTCCGGCGTCCGGACGGTCGGCGTCGAGTCCTCCTCGTCCTCGTCGTCGTCCTCGGGGAGGAACGTCGAGGGGTCGGCGCTCGGGTCGTGGACGAGCGCGCCGCGGAACTCGCGGTCGGCCTGCCGGATGGACCAGCCGAGGTCGACGTTGCCGTTGTCGCGCACGTTCTTCACGCGCACGTAGACGGGGTCGCCCACGTCCCAGGCGAGGCTCTCCAGCCGGCGGGTCAGTTCGCTGCGGTGGAGCAGGCCCGTGACGCTGTCGCCGATGTTGACGAACACGCCGAAGTCGGCGTAGCCGTCGACGCTCCCGCGGTAGAAGCGACCGGGGACGAGCTGGTTCGGGTGGTTGCCTCGGAACTCGAAGACGACGTCCTCTTGGTGGCTCTCACAGATGCGGCCATCGACGGAGGTGCCGCAGATGATACAGGTACCCATTACTCGAAGCTATCTGTCGGGGTTGAAACGGTTGTCGGAATCGACCGCTCAGTACGCCCCCCTCGCGACCCGACCAGCGCCACGCTACCTGTCAGCGGTCCCGCCGCTTCGGGGTCGGCCGGTCCGACCAGGTCGAGGCCGGTGAGCGTCTCGACGGCCGTCACGCCGCCGTAGGCGAGGCCGAAGACGAACAGCGCCGGGAGCGCGCCGACGAGCGCCGCCCGCGCGAGCGACACGTCGTGGACGACCGACAGCCCGAGGACGAACAGGAGGACGCCGTAGCCGGCCGCGAGCAGGCGGAGCGCGGGCACCGGCGCGCCCGAGAGCGCGCACGGCGCCGTCGCGTAGGCGGCGACCTGGACGGTCTGGCTGATGCCGGCGCGCTCGGGGACGAACGCCGCGAGCAGGACGGTCTGGACCGCCGCCGTGAGGTGGAGCGCGAGCGGTGCAACCACGAGCGCCACCACCAGGAGGACGAACGCCGCCGAGGCGAGCGGGCGGCCACCGATGGTCGGCACCGCACTCGGGTCGAGCGCGAAGCGGCCCGCGAGGTGACAGAGCGCCACCGCGACGGCGAAGACGAGGCCAGGTGCCTGGTCGCCGGGGGCGATGCCGCGCTCGAAGAACGCCCGGGGGCGGGTGAGGACCGCCACCCACGCGCGGACCAGGCCGCCGACCCCGCGCTCGCGCCCGCCCTCGACCGACTCGACCCACTGCGTCACGGGCGGAGCGCGGGGGGTCGGTTCGCGTGGTGAGCGCGCGCCCGCGGGGTCAGTCGCATCAGTCGTCGCCCCCGACGTTCTCGATGCTCTCGACGGTGTTCGGGTCGGGTTCGATGTGGGCGTACTCGACGAGGCGGCGCCCGAGCGTCCCGACGCGCTCCTCTATCTTCTCGTCGAGGAAGGCGTCGCCGTCGAACTGCGAGCGCGCGCTCGGGATGGCCGCCTGGTGGGGGATGACCCACGCGTTCAGCGCGCGACAGACCGACCGGAGGTGTTCGAGCGTCGTGACGGGGAACGCGCCGCCGCCGACGGCGAGCAGGCCGACCGTGGTGTGCTCGAAGTGGTCGAACCCGCAGTAGTCGAGGGCGTTCTTCAGCGCGCCCGTGTACGAGCCGTGGTAGACCGGCGAGCCGAGGATGACGCTGTCGGCGGCCGTCACCCGCTCGCGCAGTTCGTCGGCGTCGCCCGCGTCGCGGTCGTCCGGGTCGAAGACCGGGAGGTCCAGGTCACGGAGGTCGACGTGGTCGGTGCTCGCGCCGAGGTCCGCCGCGACCGACAGCGCGTGGTCGAGCGCGATGCGGGTGAAACTCGCGTCGCGGAGGCTCCCGCAGATGGCCACGACGTGCGTGTCGTTCATGGTGGAGAGTGTCGCCTGCGGGGCAAAACGACTGCGAATCGCGTTCCGGCCGTCAGCGACTGAGCCGGGCGACGTCGTCGTCGACGCTCACCAGGCCGTCCGATTCGAGGTCCGACAGGAGGTCGGTCAGCCACTCCCGGCCGTGGGTCCCCTCGGGGGTGTAGTCAACCCGGACGCGGTGGCCGAGCGCGTCCAGTTCGAGCGCGCCGTGCTGGCGGAGCGCGCGGACGACCCGCCCGCGCATCTGGCGCCTGCTCCCGTCGAAACTCGGTTGCGTCGGGACGTCGGGGGCGGTGAAGTCGCCCGTCTCGTAGGCGCGACACCACGCCCGCCAGGGACACCCCGCCTCGTCGCAGCGCGGCGTCTTCCCGCACGCCACCCCGCCCAGTTCCATGACCGCGTTGTTCCAGACGCGGGACTCCCCCGCGGGCAGCAGTTCGTTCGCGGCCGCCTCGAACGCCGCGTCGTCGTCGGGGACGTCGAACGCGCGGTAGAGGACGCGCTTGACGTTCGTGTCCACCACGGCGTTCCCGTTGTCGAACGCGAAGCTCGCCACCGCGTTGGCGGTGTACGGCCCGACGCCGTGGAGGTCCTGCAGGCCGTCGGGCGTCGTCGGGAACTCGCCGTCGTGGTCCTCGACGACCTGGCCAGCGGCGGTGTGGAGGTACGTCGCGCGGTTGTTGTAGCCGAGGCGGTGGTCGGTCCAGAAGCCCACCACCTCGGAGCGGTCGGCGGCCGCGAGGTCCTCGACGGTCGGCCACTCATCGAGGAACTCGCGGTAGGCCGCCTCGACCCGCCCGAGCTGGGTCTGCTGGCTCATCACCTCCGAGACGAGGATGCGGTACGGGTCGGTCGTCTCGCGCCAGGGGAACGAGCGGTGGTCGGCCTCGTACCACTCGACGAGCGCCGCGCGCACCGTATCGGTGTCGTCGGGGAGCGAGAACGAGGCCGCGGGGTCGGTCATCGTCGACCCCTCGCCCGGGAGGCGTTTAGCGGTGGTGGTTTCCCGCTGTCGACCTCGTTGAAACGCCGTGGTACAAGCCGGTGGTAACGCTTTACTCCCTCCTCTCCCGACTCCCCGCATGGCCTTCACGGACGAGTTGCGCGAGGTGGCCGAACCCATCTGGGCGGCGACGATGGACCACCCGATGGTTCGGGGTATCGGCGACGGGACGCTGTCCGAAGAACCGTTCCGGCAGTGGGTGTGCCAGGACTACGTCTACCTCGTCGAGTACGGCCGGGTGTTCGCGCTCGGGGCGGCCCACGCGCCCGACCTCGACCGGATGGGCCGGTTCGCCACGCTCCTCCACGAGACGCTCGACACCGAGATGGACCTCCACCGGTCGTACGCCGCCGAGTTCGGCATCTCGGAGGCCGACCTCGAGGCGACCGAACCCACCCCCACCACGCGGGCGTACACCGACTTCCTCGTGCGCTCGGGCTACGAGGGCTTCGGCGAGACGGTGGCCGCGCTCCTGCCGTGCATGTGGGGGTTCAACGAGACGGGACGACGGCTGGCGGCCGACGGCCTCCCCGACCACGAGGGGTACGCCGAGTGGATACGCACCTACTCCGACGAGGAGTTCACCGAACTCGCGGCGTGGTGTCGCGAACTGATGGACGACGTGGCCGCCGACGCCTCACCCGAGGCGCGCGAGGAGTATCGGGAGCTGTTCCTCACGTCCTCGCGGTACGAGTACCTGTTCTGGGACGCCGCCTACCGCCGGGAGGAGTGGCCGCTATGACCGACGACCGCCTCACCGACCGCCTGCGCGCGGCGACGGGCGACGACTGGACGGCGGCCACCGACCACCGCTTCGCGCGCGAACTCCACGCGGGGACGCTCGACGACGCCGTCTTCCGCCACTACCTCGTCCAGGACTTCGCGTTCGTCACCACCCTCGCCGACGTGGTCGCCCACGCCGCGGCGCAGGCCCCGACGCTGGAGGCGAAAGCCGACTTCGCCGGCTTCCTCGGCGCGGTGACGACCGACGAGACCGACTACTTCCGCCGGGCGTTCGACGCCCTCGCCGTCCCCGAACGCGACCGGACCGACCCGACCCTCGACCCCGTCACCGAGCGCTTCGGGGACCTCCTGCTCAGGGGGGCGCTCGACGGCGGCTACGCCGAGACGCTCGCCGTCCTCGTCCCCGTCGAGTGGGTCTACCTGACGTGGGCGAGCGGGGAGGGTGAACGCCCGGAGCAGTTCTACCTCGCGGAGTGGGTCGACCTCCACACCGGTCCGGCGTTCGAGGCGACCGTGGGGTTCCTGCGCGACGAACTCGACGCGCTCGACGGGTCGCTCTCGCCGGCCCGCGAGCGCCGCCTGACCCGCCTCTTCCAGCGGGCCGTCGAGTACGAGGTGGCGTTCTTCGACGCGGCCTACGAACGCGCGGCGCCGGTCGAGGACTGACCCACTAACGCAACGGGTTTCCCTCCGGCACGACAGGTGACGCCATGAGCCTCGACGACCTCAACGACGCGGTCCAGCGCTCCTACCGCGACCTCGGCGACGACCTGACCGTCGACCTCGACCGCGAGACGCGCACCGAACTCGCCTTCCTGACGACGATGCTCGACCCCGACGACCCGGACGAACTCGTCCGGCGCGCCCTCCACCAGTTCTTCCAGACGACCGTCGAGACGGGCCGGGCCGACTTCCACCTCAGAAGCGGCTTCGACGTCACCTACGACGAGTACCTCTCGGGGATGACCTACGAGGAGATGACCGGCGCGCCGAGTCCCCCCGAGAACGACGGCCGACGCTACCAGTTCTAGACACCCACCTTTTTCACGGGAGCCTCGGCACGGCTTCGCCGCGCCTCACCCCCCGTCAAAAACTGGACGAAAAAGGCCGAGCGCTCACTCGCTTCGCTCGTTCGCGCCCGGTGCGAGTCGTCGTGTTCCCGCACCCGCTCCGCCGAGCGTCGGGTTCGGAGGGTCGATAGCCGCTCTCTCGGGTCGTCCTCTCCTTCGTACTGGTCGACGGTAGTGTTCCAATCCCCTTACTCCGCACACTCCGAGACGAGGCGCAGTTCCAGCGAGGCCTCACAGCCCGTACACGCGCCGCGCTCGATGACCTCCCGGACCAGCAGGTCGCGGAAACAGCAGGGACAGGAGACGCCGTCCATCGCACCCGGCAGGAACCGGAAGGTGTTCGACTCGCTCAACGCCACCTCGTGGGAGACCTCCGTGCCCGAACCCATGCTGCGTGGACGCACGGTTCACGCATAACTCTTTACCGCGAGAGTGACCGTCGTTCGGTGACGTTCGGGGAGAACTCGGCGCGTCTGCGCACCGCGCTCGGTGCAGACGAGCACGCGTACGGGTGCGGCACGGTCGTCGTGCCCCTCGTCTCGCCCCCACTCAGGCCGCCGTCGCGTCCGCGACGGCCGCCAGCAGCAGGTCGCAGGCGAGGGCTATCTCGCGCTCGGTGACGTCGAGGGGCGGCAGGAGGCGGAGGGTCTTGTAGCCACAGCCGAGCGTGAGGAACCCCCGGGCGAGCGCCGCGTCGATGACGTCGTCCCTGAGCGTCTTCGTCTCGAACTCGACGGCGAGCATCAGGCCGAGGCCGCGCACGTCGACGACACCCTCGGGGTCGGCGTCGCGCAGCGTCTCGACGCACTGGCGCCCGCGCCGGGTCGCGTTCTCCAGCAGGTCGAGGTCGGCGATGGCGTCGAGCGTGAGTGCCCCCTGCGCCGCTGCAACGACGTCGCCCGCCCCCCACGTCGAGGAGAGCCGGCTCCGCTCGGCCGGGAAGACGTCCTCGCGGGCGACGGTCGCGCCGACGCGGAGCGCCTTCGCGGCCGTGATGACGTCCGGTTCGATGGGGAAGTGGTCGGCGCCCCACATCTCCCCCGTGCGGCCCATCCCCGACTGTATCTCGTCGGCGACGAGCAGGAGGTCGTGTTCGGCCGCGAGGTCCGCCACCTCGCGCACGAACGCGTCGCTCGGGATGCGGTAGCCGCCCTCGCCCTGGACGGGTTCCATGACGAGGTAGGCGACCTCGTCGGGGTCGACGTAGCCCGACTCGGGGTCGAGCATGCGCCGGAGCTGGGAGGTGTCGTCCGCGAAGAACCCACAGGAACAGGTCGCGGGGGTGCAGCGGCGGTCGTCGCAGTAGGGGGCGTCGTGGATACCGGCGAGTTCCGGGTAGCCGCGGCGGTGGACCGCCTTCGAGCGGTTGAGCGAGAGCGCGCCGAGCGTCCGGCCGTGGAAGGCACCCTGGAAGGTGATGCCGTACTTCCCCCCCGACTCGTCGTAGCAGATCTTGATGGCGTTCTCGACGGCCTCGGCCCCCGAGTTCGAGAGGAACACGGTATCCATCCCGTAGTGGTCGGTCGCCTCGACGAGGCGCTCCATCAGGCCGGTGGGGCCGGGGAGCCCCTCGTCACCGACGCCCTCGCCGCTGACGTAGAAGTCCTGGCCGGCGATCTTCAGCGGGTCGACGAGGTCGAACTCGCGCAGGCGGTCGAGGAGGTAGGGGTGGTTGTAGCCGAGGGGCGCGGCGCCGACGTGACTCGTGAAGTCCATGAGGACGTTCCCGTCGACGTCGGTGCAGAACGGGCCGTCGGCCTCACCGGTGAGGTCCCAGACGAAGTCGTAGACGTAGGTGGTGGTGGCGGCGTGCTCTCGGTGGCGGGCGGCCCACTGCCGGGCGCGCTTGCCCGGCATCGACCGAACCGCCGGCGTCGTCGTCTCGCGGTCCATGAATCCGGTTGGCACTCGGGGGGTAAAGAAGGTCTTGTGTTTGCGGCAGTTGTTACGGGCGGGTTAGAACAGCAGGACCGCGCTCGCGGCCGTCGCGCCGACGGCGAGGCCGGCGCTCCAGACGGCGACCCGGTAGCCGAACGACCGGTCGGGGCTGGCGAGCGTGAGGGCGGCCTTCACGCCGACGCTGGAGACGGTGGCGACCAGCACGCCGAGGACGGCGGTGTTCGCGTCGAGCGCCCCGCCGTTGTAGAGGACGACGGCGGAGGTGGTGGCGCCGGCGCTGGAGACCAGCCCCGAGAGGGCGGCGGCGACGAGGAACCCGGTGTCGCCGAGGAGTGCGCGCGCCACGCCCGACCCCGTGAGGATGACCGCGAACAGCGCGCCGAAGCCGAGGGCGGTGCGCAGCGAGAACGGGCTGTCGAGTTCCACCTCGACGCTCTCGTCCCAGTCGGCGATGAACGCGGCGACGGCGACGCTCCCGACGACGAGGAGGCCGAGCGGGAGGACCAGGCCGAACAGCGGCCCCCGCCCGAGCGTGAACGCGAGGACGATGGCGAGGTTGCGAAGGGCCATCGCCGCGTCGGCCAGCAGGACGGCCGCGACGGCGTAGGAGACCGCCTCCGGGCGCTGGCGGACGTGGTCGAGCATCGTCCCCACCACCGCCGTCGAGGAGGCGAGGCCGCCGAAGAAACCCGTGACGGCGATGCCGCGACTCCCGTAGGCCTTCACGATGGCGTAGTTGACGATGCCGATGGCCGCGACGCTGACGACCAGCAGCCAGACGAGGCGGGGTTCGACGGCCACCTCGAGGTCGGCGACCGTCACGGTCGACTCGCCGGAGGGGAGCAGGGGGTAGACGACGAACGCGAGGACGCCGAACTCGACGGTCGAGCGGAGTTCCGAGCGGGTCAACCCCCACGCGAACCCGTGGAGTTCGCGCTTCAGGACGAGCAGGAACGACGAGAGCACGGCGACGGTCACGCCCGCCGTCACGTAACCGGACGCCACGAGCACCCCGACGCCGTAGGCGACGAGCATCGAGACGGCCGTCGTCAGCGACAGGCCCTCGTCGACGACCAGTCCACGGACCACCAGCGCGACCCCCTGGACCGTCACGAGGACGGCGCCGACCACGAGCAGGCCCTCGGAGTCGAGGACGGTGAAGACGGCACCCAGCAGCGAGATGAGCGAGAACGTCCGCACCCCCGCCGACCGGTGTGACCACTCCCGTTCGAGACCGAGGAACAGTCCCAGCGCCGCGGCGAGCAGCAACCGGGCGACGACCGGGTCGAGCAGCCCGGCGGTGTGTTGTGACATATGTAGTTATACATAGTGCTCAATACCTGATAAGCGCTCCTTCCGCCGCGGGGTTTTTGTTCGGCTCCCGGAATGAGAGGGTATGGACCCCCCGTCTCTCGACCGGTCGAAGGTGGCGTGGGTGGTGGTCGGCGTCGCCCTCGCCGGTGCGTTCGCGCTCGTCGTCTACTCGTTCGTGGGGACGTTCATCTTCGGACTCTTCGTCTACTACGCGACGCGGCCCGTCTACGAGCGCCTGAAGCGTCGCATCTACCCGCCCAGTCTGGCCGCCCTCGTCTCGCTGTTCGTCCTCGCGCTCCCGGCGCTCTCGCTGTTCGCCTACGTCGTCGCCGTCGGTATCCAGGAGTACCAGCGCCTCTCCGTCCGCGAGGGCATCGACCTCGGCCCGCTCGAACCGCTCATCAGGCCGTACATCGACGTCTCCTACATCGTCGAGGACCCCCAGACGCTGCTCAACGACCCGACGCTCCGCGACTTCGCCCAGCAGGCGTTCAACGACGCCCTCGGCTACCTCGGGTTCATCGGGAACGCCCTCCTCCACGTGTTCGTCGTCCTCGCGCTCGCGTTCTACCTCCTGCGCGACGGCGGACGCTTCTCGCGGTGGTTCTACAGGCGCTTCGACGACCGACGGGGCATCCTCAGGGACTACTGCCGGGCGGTCGACACGGACCTCGCGAGCATCTTCTTCGGCAACATCCTCAACGCCGTCTTCACCGGTATCATCGGGGCCGTCTCCTACACGCTGTTGAACGAGGTCGTCCCCGGTCAACCGGTCCCCTACCCCACCCTGCTCGGCCTGCTGACCGGCGCCGCCAGCCTCATCCCCGTCGTCGGGATGAAACTGGTCTACTTCCCGCTCACCGGGTACCTGCTCGTCCAGCAGTACACGACCGGCGGGCCGCTCTGGTTCGTCGTGCTGTTCTTCGCCGTCTCGTTCGTCGTCGTCGACTCAGTTCCCGACTTCGTGCTCCGGCCGTACGTCTCCGGGCGGAACCTCCACATCGGCATGGTGATGTTCGCCTACATCTTCGGCCCGCTGCTGTTCGGCTGGTACGGTATCTTCCTCGGACCGGTGTTGCTCGTCTTCATCTACCACTTCGCGACGTTGGTGCTCCCGGAACTGCTCTCGGAGGGGTCGGTGCGCCCCTACAGCGTCGACCCCGGCGTCCTCCCGCGGTCGTTCGACCTGCCGGAGGGGTCGCCCGTCGAGACGGCGACGGTGGGCGACGACCCGGACCCCGACCGCGCCACCGACCCGTCGGGGACGCCCGGCGACGCGCCCCACCCGACCTCGAACCGCCCCTCCGACGGCGACTGACCCACGGTCCCGTCGCTCGTGCGACAGGAGACGGCCGACGACGCGAGAAGAGAGGTGAAGAGAGAGGCCGACGCGGTGGAAGGCCCCGACGAACGATGGGCGACTTACGCCTCGATTTCGCCGTTGAGGTACTGTTCCTCCCACTCCTGTCGGGCCGAGATCTCCCGGCGGCCGCGTCGAGTGAGCGTGTAGAAGTTCGTCCGCCGGTCGCGCTGTCCCTTCTCGACGAGTCCCTTCTCGACGAGCGTGTCGAGGTTCGGGTAGAGCCGTCCGTGGTGAATCTCCTTCTCGTAGTAGTCCTCGAGTTCCTCCTTGATGGCGAGGCCGTGGGGCTCCTCGCGCCCGGAGATGACGTACAGGAGGTCACGCTGGAAACCGGTCAGGTCGTACATGTGTGTTTTAAGATAATAATTCGACGGCGGTATAAACATGTCGGCCGAGGGCCAACCGTTCACTGCGACGGGGACCGAACCGCGCTACACGGCCGCGATTCGCGGGTCGGCATCCGACTCTTCCGTCTCGTCAAATCACGAGACGATGACCGTCCGGCGACCGACTTATCTTCCGCGCGCACCATCCCCCACACATGGAGGAAGTCCTCTTCAAGTCCGAACAGACCGAATCGCGCGCGACCATCGCCGCCCACCTCCGGGCGGTCGCGGACAAACTCGAGGCCGGCGAGGGTATCACGCTCTCGGACGGCGGCGAGTCGGTGTCGCTCGACGTCCCCGACCGACCCACCTTCGAGGTGAAAGCCGAACGCGAGACCGGGTCGGGGTCGCCCGAACTCAGCGTCGAGTTCGAACTGGAGTGGCGCGAGGGCGAGTCGAGCGGCGGCGGCGAGTCGGGCGGCCTCTCCGTCGAGTAACTCACACCCCTACCGCGCTCTCGACCGTCGCGCACACGGAGTCACGGGAACGAGAGAGCGACTGGCTCGTTCGTCGACGTCGACGGGCCGTTGGCTCGTCGGTCGGACGTACCCAGAACGGCCGCTCGGCTCGTGTATGGTAGTTCTCGGAAAGGAAAGCGGGCCCAGCGGGATGAAAACGCCCGCTCGGGCCCGCCGCCCTGAATTGGTCCCCGCTGACGCTTCGGCCCTCCAAGCGAAGCGTCATCAGACACAAGCCGTCACAGTGTTATAAACCTACCGGCACCGGCTCACATGTGTTCCTCTTCCAACACCCACCCGAGCGCCCGACGGTAGTGCGTGAAGAGTTGTCGGACGCCCTCGTGGCGCATGTCCTCGCTGTCGAGGTGCTCCTTGAGGAACTCGTACTGCTCGCGGACCTCCTCTTCGCTGCGCATACCTGACTCACCCGCGCCGGAACCAAAAGCGTGTGGCCGGCTCACGTCGCGCGATTCAGCGCCGTTCGAGCCGCGAGAGACCGTGCCAGAGCGCGTTCACGAGACGCGTCTCGCCCTCGCCCGCCGCGTCGTCCCACCCCCTCGCCAGTGCGTCCTCCAGCACGTCGAGGGAGTGGTTCTCGAAGTTGTTCAGCCCGCGGAAGTCCTCCAGCGCCGCGCGGGCGTCCTCGTCGAACGTCTCGCTCGGCGTCCCGTCGTAGAGGCCGAGGTCTGCCAGAATCGTCTCGACCCCGAGGGCCGCCTCGCCGCTCAGTTCGCGCGTCTCCTCGGGTTCGGCGCGCGCGAGGAGGGTGACGTCGTACAGCCGGAACACCCGTTCGAGTTCGTCGATGGGCGTCTCGTGGTCGTCGACGCGCACGTCTATCCAGCGGTCGTTCCCACCGTCGTAGCCGCCCTCGGGTTTGGCGACGTAGAGCGCGGCCGCCTGCTCGCCGCGCTTGTCGCCGCCCGCCTCGTTACCCGCTCGCAGCGCGGCCAGCAGGCGCTCTGGGAGGCCGCCGCCGGTCGCCTCGTAGGTCTCCGCCATCGCCGTCAGCGTCTCCGGCCCCTCGAGGATGTTGCCCTGTACGGTGTAGGTGTCCCCCTGGACGTCGTCGGCGTAGTCGAAGCACTCCTCGCCGGTGAACGCCGCAACCGAGCCGTCCTGCCCGACGACGCCCACCTGCCGGGTCGGCGCGTCCGGGTCGTCCGCGGTCAGCGCATCGACGACGTCGCCCGCGCGCTCGCCGTCGCGCAACAGGTCGAGGCCGTCCGGCCCGTAGGCGACGTTGGCGAAGCTCTGGGTGGCGACGGCACCGGCGTCGGCCGCGGCGAAGGGGACGACGGCACCGACGCCGACGAACTTCGAGTGGACCGCGACGCCGACCGCGTCCGTCTCCGGGTCGCGCGCGACGATGGAGAACGTCGATGGGCTGGGCTGCATGGTCGCGTGTTCGACCTCACCGAGAAAAGCCTTCGTTCGTGACGGTTCACCCCTTTCGGGCGGTCAACGGTTGCTTGCTGACCATCCGGCAGTCGAACGCTGGGTGCTCCACGAGGTGCCAGACGAGCATGTGGCGCCGCCCACCCGAGACTCCCTCGACGTCGACTGCGGTGAAGGTCTCCGGGAGGTCGTCGTACAGGCCACAGAGCGTGCCGAAGGCGTCGAACACCTTCCGATGCCCGGCCGAGTCGGCGCGCCGACGCGAGACGACGTACGTCCCGTCGGGGCGGTGCTCGCCGACGGTGTGGACGAACTCCTCGGTGCGACGGAGGGCGTCGTCGAGCGAGGTGCGTAACGCACGCGCTTCGGTGTGCGAGAGCCGGTGGGTCGCATCGTCGAGGCGAACGACGACGACGGGGATGTCGTCGTCGTCGACGGTACTCGTCGCTCTCGCGACCGGTGAGGACTCAGTTCGCGGGTATTTCTCGACCAGGAGCGCGGGTACTCCGAGGCATGGAACGACGTTCTCCCGCGGACGGAATAAACCCTGTCGGTCGGACAGGTCGACCCGTCGCGGACCACCCACGGTTTTCCCCCCAGCGGGGCATAGACCGGGTATGAAGGTCCGGGGACGACGCGAGTGCAGCCAGTGTGGGACCCGGTGGTCGTACTACGAGACCGGCGAGGTGTCCTGTCCGGAGTGCGGGAGCCTCCGCAGCCGGGGGGTCGACGGGCGGACCCGCCACACCGACGCGCCGGTCACGCTCGACCTCACCGAGGCGCGCGCACGTGCCGACGACGACTTCGACGCGGCGGTCGACCTGGCCGCCGAGCGGTGCCGCGAGTTCACCCGCCGGTCGGGGTTCATCAACGAGGGGGAACTGAAGCCGCTCTCGGAGACGTACCTCGCGGCGGCGGAACTGGCCGCCGCCGCCCGCGAGGCCGGTCGGCGGATGCGGACCGACGAGGCGGCCGAGCTCTACCTCCTGCGTCTACTCCGGGGCACCGACCTCGACGAGCGTCCCGCCCCCGACGCGGTGCCGTCGTCGCTCCGCGCGGCGCGTGGCCTCGCCTACGCGAACGCCGTCCTCGCGTACCGGCGCGACGCGGTGACCGTCCTCGAGGACGACCCCGACCCGGTCGCCAGTCGGGTGCTGGGCACGCTACGCGACCACGCGAAGCGCATCGAGGCGCTCGACGGCGACGTCGACCCGGCGGAGAGCGAGCGACTCGCGCGGACGGCTCAGGACGTCGGGACGTACCTCGTCGAGGGCGACGAGGGGGCGCTGGCCGCGGCGCGAAACCGCCTCGACGCCATGGCGTGAGGCCCCCGTCGGTCGACGCGGTCGCTCACAGGACCCGTGTGGCGTACAGGCCGCCGTTCTCGCTGCCGACGGCGGGTGGCGGCGCTCCGGCCCAGTTCGTCCGTCGGTGGCTCTCACACCATACGTCGGGTGGTCCCGTCCCGGTACTTGAACTCACGCGCTCGCGGGCGAGACGTTCGGCGTCGCAGAACCAGCGGCCGACGCCCGCCGAACGACACCGGAGTCAACCGAGGGCGTCCGTCACCAACGGATAAGTCCCCGCCGGAACAGCGGGAGGTATGGACCTCGAAATCGAGGGGAACACGGCACTGGTGACGGCGTCGAGTAGCGGTCTCGGGAAAGCCTCGGCGAAAGCGCTCGCACGGGAGGGCGCGAACGTCGTCGTCAACGGGCGAAGCGAGGAGTCGCTCGCCGAGGCGGTCGAGGAGATAGAGCGGGTGGCGACCGGCGAGGTCGTCCCGGTCCGGGCGGACCTCACGGACCCCGACGACGTCGAGGCGCTGGTCGCGGCCACTGTGGAGGCGTTCGGCGGCCTCGACCACCTCGTGACGAGCGCCGGCGGTCCTCCCTCCGGGCCGTTCCTCGACACCGACGACGAGGACTGGTACGCCGCCTACGACCTGCTCGTCATGAGCGTCGTCCGCCTCGTCCACGCCTCGGCGGAGCACCTGGCGGCCGACGGCGGCGGCACCCTCGTCACCATCACCTCGCGGTCGGTGAAGGAGGCCATCCCGTCGCTCGTGCTGTCGAACGCGGTCCGGATGGGCGTCATCGGGCTGGAGAAGACGCTCTCGACGGAACTGGCCCCCGAGGTGCGCTGTAACGCCGTCCTCCCCGGTCCCCACGAGACGCGGCGCATCCGGGAACTCATCGAGCAGGGCGTCGAGCGCGGCGAGTACGACTCCTACGAGGAGGGGCTGGACGCGCGCGGCGCGTCGAACCCGCTCGGACGCATCGGCGACCCCATGGAGCTGGGTAACACCGTCGCCTTCCTCTCCTCGCCGCTCTCGGGATACATCAACGGCGTCGCCGTCCCCATCGACGGGGGCCTCGGCGACTCGAACCTGTAGGTCACCCCTATCGGTACGCTCTTTTTCCGGGCAGGTGACGGGAGCGCATGGAACCCGTCGAGTTCGACGCGGCAGCGACGTACGAACCGGAGGAGGGCTGGCGGCGCGTCTCCCTCGCGGGGAGCGACGCCTTCACCTTCGAGTGGTTCGAGAAACCCCCTGGCCACGCCTCGCCGATGCACGACCACGAGAACGAGCAGGTCTGTCTCGTGCTCGCGGGCGAACTGACGATACACACCGAGGGCGACTCGGTGACGCTGGGACAGTACGACTCGGTCTGGCTCGACGCGTGGGAGGCCCACCGCGTCGAGAACACGGGCGAGGAACGCGCCGTCGGCCTCGACGTCTTCGCGCCGGGGCGGTCGTTCGACTTCTGGACGGACCGCGACTGAGGTGCCTCGCACGCGCCGAGGTGGAGGGGGTCGGGGCGGTGACGAGCGTCGTCGTGCGGCGAGCGTGACGTCCCGGACGCCTCGTCCCATTCTCTCGAACCGCCGCTACCCCTCGAACAGCGCCGTCACCATCTCGCGCTGGAACGTATCGGCGGGGACCGTCCCGTGCCAGGCCACGTCCTCGATGGCCTCACCCTCCAGTCCCGGGTCGTCGGCGAGGCGGGTGTGTTCGGGGGTCGCGTGGAAGGCGACGAACGCGACGTCGAACGCCTCGTCCGTCGCCGCGTTGCGGAACGTCTGCTCGACCACCGCACCCAGACCCGTCACCTCGACGGGGACACCCGTCTCCTCGTACACCTCCCGGGCCGCCCCCTCGGCGTGGCGTTCGTCGGGTTCGAGCATCCCGCCCGGCAGGAGCCACTGCCCCCGCTGTCGGACGAGCAGCAGGCGTCCCGCGTCCACGACCGCCGCGCCGACCCCCCACGCGACGTCTCCCCGGTCCCGGACGGACTCCCACTCCGCGGCGGGGAGGGAGACCGTCGCCGCGAACCGGGCGACGTCACCCGCGGCGGCGGCGACGAGTTCCTCCGGCGTCGGGGTCACTACGGGAGGTCGACGGCCACTCCTTCCTGCTCGCTGGCGGCCTTCACCGTGTTGTAGAGCAACATCGCGCGCGTCATCGGCCCGACGCCACCGGGGACGGGGGTGATGGCGCTGGCTTTCTCTTTGGCGCTCTCGAAGTCGACGTCGCCGACGAGTTCGTAGCCCTTTCCCGTGTCGGCATCGTCGGACGGAGTCCGACTGCCCGCCGAGCTTCGCTCGGCGACGTCGACGCGGTTGACGCCCACGTCGATGACCGTCACTCCCTCCGAGAGCATACTTCCATCGAGCATCTCGGGGACGCCGGCGGCCGCGACGACGATGTCCGCTTGCCGGGTCTTCGCCGCCAAGTCCTTCGTCCGGGAGTGACAGACCGTCACCGTCGCGTTCCCTCCCGGCTGTTTCTGGAGGAGGAGGTTGGCCATGGGTTTGCCGACGATGTCGGAGCGCCCGACGACGACGGCGTCTTTCCCCTCGGGGTCGACGTCGGATGCTTCGAGGAGTTTCTGGACGCCGTGTGGAGTACAGGGTTTGTAGCGGGCGTTTCCGGCCACTAATCGCCCGACGTTCTCGGGGTGGAAGCCGTCGACGTCCTTCGCGGGGTCGATGGCGCGCAACACCCGGCGCGTCTCGACGTGCTCCGGGACCGGCATCTGCACCAGGATTCCGTGCACCGACGGGTCACCGTTCAGCTCGTCGATGGTGTCGTAGAGTTCGGACGCGTCGGCCTCGGGGTCGAGTTCGACGTGGGTTCCGTCGATGCCGACCTCCTCGCAGTCGCGCTGTTTCATCGAGACGTACGTCTGGCTCGCGGGGTCGTCGCTCATCAGGACGGTGGCGAGACCGGGCGTGTGTCCCGCGTCAGCGAGCGTCCCGATGGCGTCCGCGAGGCCGTCTCGAACGTCCGCGGCGACGGCGTTCCCGTCGATCAACTCGGTCATACCCGAACGGCCGGGACCGGACACCTTCAACGCTCGGGTCCGTGCTCACTTCTGGGGTCAAAAACGCGAATTGTGCGCACGTTCGTGTATCGAACCGGCCGGTATCGGGGTGAACCCTGCGGGGGATACGGGCATCGCGTTGGAATGCGTTACGGTACCACGACTCTAGGAGTGCCGGGTGGGCCGGGGTGGGACGTCGTGAACCGGTTGCCGTTCGTCCGCTCGCTAGCGTACCACACTCGGCGCGTCCTCGGCCGGCCGGTGCGGACGGGGATGACGGTCGTAGTGGGTATCGCCTTGCTCGTCGGGGGGTACCTCCTCGCGTTCGAACGAGAGGCGCTGCTGAGCGTGGTCGAGCGCGAGACGGTGAGCGTCCTCGACGTCCTCGCGCTTGCGACCCGTCGAACCGTCCCCCTCGCCCTGTCGTCGTTCACGGCCACGGGACGGCCGACGCGAGGAAACTCCACGGGGAGACATCACACTCGGTGGACACGTATCATCGGGCGACTCTCACGAACCGTCGAATCCGGGCGCCGACGGGTCGAGAACGGTGAGTCACACGCCGCCGTGAAAATGTAAACGTGTTTACAAAGGCTTTTACGCGGGAACCCGATACTCCCGCGAAACGGTGGCCATGAGAGGCAGACAGTCCGATATCACGCGACGGGAGTTGCTACTGGGGGGTGCGACGGCGGGGACGGTGGTCCTCGCCGGGTGTGCGTCGGGAGACGGGTCGCTCGGCGGGGGGTCGGCGCTCGGTAACGAGACGACGCCCACGGCGGCGGGCGACGGTCCGGTGGGGGTGGGCCGGGCGCTCACCGACGGCGCGTCGACGATGGTGGTCCGCTCGGTCGAACGGACGACCGACGTCGGCGGGTCGAGCGCGCGCGAGGGGTGGACGTACCTCGTCGTCGACCTCGCGGTGAAGAACGAGAGCGAGTCGGTCGTCGCGTTCGGTGGCTTCGTCGGGGGCGTCGTCCGCGACGGGTCGGGCGAGACCTACGAGCGTTCGGGGGCGACCGGCGACGGCGGTGGCGCGCTGGCGAGCGACCACCTCGTCCCCGGGGAGGTGGTCCGCGGCCCGCTGGTGTACGAGGTACCGGCCGATGCGGAGGACCTGACGCTGGTGTTCGACCTCCGGGGGTACGACGGGTTCGACCACGACCGCGTCGAGGTCGACCTGGACGACCGGGTGGCCCGGCCGGCCGTCCTCGACCAGGACCTCGCGGTCGAGGTCCGCGAGCCAGGGTCGGACGTCACCCGCGAGGGCGTGACGGTCGCCGTCGAGGCGGTCCGGACGGCGACGGGTGGCGTCACCGCGGCGCCGGAGGGCACGGAGTACGTGATTCCGACGCTCCGCGTCGAGAACCGCGGTGACGAACCGCTCGTCGTCTCGAACGACCTCCAGACGGCGGTGAAAGACGGCACCGGTCGCGCCCACGAGCGGGCGCTCTCCGCCACTGCCGCGCTCCCCGAGCCGTTCGACGACGACGCGGCGGTCGCTCCCGGGGACGCGCGGCGGGGTGAACTCGCCTACGCCGTCCCGACTGACGCAGAGCGGGTGCTGTTCGCCTTCGACGTCACCGCGCTCGCCCCCGGCGCGAAGGAGTTCTGGGCGCTCCGGTAGGTCGACTACTCCTCGTACAGCGGGAAGTCCGCGCAGAGCGCCTTCACGTCCTCCGCGACCTCGGCCTTCACGTCCGTGTCGTCGTGGTTGTCGACGACGCGGTAGATGAGGTCCGCTACCTCGCGGCTGGCGTCCTCGTCGAACCCGCGGGCGGCGAGGGCGGGCGTGCCCGCGCGGATACCCGAGGGGTTGAACGGCGAGCGCGTCTCGCCGGGGACGGTGTTCTTGTTGAGGATGATGCCGACCTGTTCGAGCGCCCGCTCGGCGTCGCCGCCGGTGGTGTCGGGGTGCGACTCGCGGAGGTCGACGAGCACGAGGTGCGTGTCGGTGCCGCCGGAGACGAGCGAGAAGCCGCGCTCCTGGAGGCGCTCGCCGAGCGCCTTCGCGTCGGCGACGACCCGCTCCGCGTACTCGGTGAACTCGGGTTCGAGCGCCTCCTTGAACCCGACGGCCTTCCCCGCGATGTTGTGCATGAGGGGGCCGCCCTGTGCGCCCGGGAAGACGGCCGCGTCGACGGCGCTGGCGTGTTCCTCGCTCGTCATGATGATGCCGCCACGCCCCGCGCGGATGGTCTTGTGCGTACTGCCCGTCACGAAGTCGGCGACGCCGACCGGCGAGGAGTGGACGCCCGCCGCGACCAGCCCCGTGATGTGCGCGATGTCCGCGAGGTGGTAGGCGTCGACCGCCTCCGCCGTCTCCTGGATGCGCTCCCAGTCGACCTCGCGGGGGTACGCGGAGTAGCCCGAGACGATGATGTCCGGCTGGAACTCGCGCGCGAGCGCGTCGAGGCCCTCGTAGTCGATGTAGCCCGTCTCGGGGTCGACCTCGTACTGCTCGACCTCGTAGGTCTTCCCGGTGAAGTTCGCGGGGTGGCCGTGACTGAGGTGGCCGCCGTGGGAGAGTTCCAGCGAGAGCACCTTGTCGCCGGGGTCGAGCATGGCGAGGTAGACGCCCATGTTCGCCTGCGTCCCGGAGTGGGGCTGGACGTTGACGTGTTCCGCCCCCCACAGTTCCTGGGCACGTTCGATGGCGAGTTCCTCCACCTCGTCGGCGTGCTCACAGCCCGCGTAGTAGCGTTCGCCGGGGTAGCCCTCGGCGTACTTGTTGGTCAGCGCGCTCCCCTGCGCCTCGAGGACGGCTCGGCTCACGTGGTTCTCGCTCGCGATCATCTCCAGGGTCTCGCGCTGACGGTCCACCTCGGCCGTCAGCGCGTCTGCGACCGCCGGGTCGACGGCGCGGACGCGTTCGTAGTCCATGTGCGCCAATCGGGAGGGGTCCCTGAATAATCTACCCTTCACCCCCGGCTTTCCCCGCCGATAGGTCTTTACGAGTCTACTCGTATCGATGAATGAATGAGGGAGTGCACCGGTGACATGTCGGAATCCGTCGGTCGGAACCTCGCCGACGTGCCGATACTCGACCTCCCGGATACGCCCGAGGGCGTCGCGACCGCCCTCACGAACCTCTCCGCGCTCGTCCGGGAGCCGACCGCCTCGCGCTCCCACCCGGACCTCAGGCCCCACCCGCCGCTCCTCCGGGTCGACCCCGAGGCCGACACCACCGTTCCCCCCACGCTCGCCGCCGACCGCCCCGAGACGGGCGTCGACTTCCGCCTCCCGGCCGAC
This sequence comes from Halomarina ordinaria, assembly GCF_030553305.1. Lineage (NCBI taxonomy): Archaea > Methanobacteriati > Methanobacteriota > Halobacteria > Halobacteriales > Natronomonadaceae > Halomarina > Halomarina ordinaria. The sequence goes on from NZ_JARRAH010000001.1 coordinate 389,323, forward strand.
CGCCAGCACCTGTTCGTCGCCGCGCCCCTCGCGTACTACCTCGGCGCGACGGTCACGCTGGCGGACGACGTGCCCGCCCTGGAGACCTGCGGCGTCACCCACGAGTTCTCGCCGCTGCCGGGGTTCCAGACGGAGGTCGCGGCCCTCCTCCGGCACGTCTTCTACCTCGACTGCCTCGTGCGCGAGCGGCCGGACGAGGTGGCGGCGTGCGGGCGCGAGGCGCTCGCCGACCACGGCCTCTGCCCGGCGGCGCTGGCCGACGCGGCACCGGCGGCGCGCCTCGAGGCGTACCTCACCGTGCCGACCGAGGCGCTCGCGCCACACTGGCCGGAGTGGCACCTCGCGACCTACGCCGACCCCGGCCCGGAGACGCTGGCCTGTCTCCCCTACCTGCTCGACGCGATGAGCCTCGTCTACCTCCCCGAGTCATCCGACATCGACGCCCAGGGGCTCCTCCGACGCTCGCTGGACGACTTCTTCAGGGGTCCCGGACAGGGACCGGTCGCCTCCGTCGACGTCGTCGACCCGGAGTTACAGGCCGGCGAACTCCACGCGTGGCTCGCCGACGGCGTCCCCGTCTCGGCGTTCACCCCCTCGGCGGCGGCGTTCGAGAACCGCTTCCGGAACGGGTCGCCCGACGACGTGCTCGACGTGACGGTCGTCCTCAACGACGACGCGATGGAGGGGGAGCACGAGGCGGTCGCGCGCACCTACCGCGAGCGGTCGGCGGGCCTGCCCGTCGACGTGACCGTCCGCGAGGGGCTCTCGGTCGCGGAACTGGCGGACCTGCTGGAGACCGACCACGACTTCCTCCACTACATCGGTCACTGCGAGGTCGGCGGGCTCCAGTGCTCGGACGGCGGGCTCGACTGCGAGAGCCTCGCGCGCTCGGGCGTCCGGACGTTCTTCCTCAACGCCTGCGGGTCGTACCACCAGGGGCGGGCGCTCGTCGAGGGCGGGAGCGTCGCGGGCGCCGTCACGCTCCGGACGGTGCTCAACCGGCCGGCGGCCACCGTCGGGACGACGTTCGCCCGCCTGCTGATGTGCGGGTTCGGCATCGAGCGCGCGATGCAACTCGCCCGGCGACAGATCATGATGAGCACCGACTACGCCGTCGTCGGCGACGGGACGTACGCGCTGACGGGCGCGGAACCCGCCATCGTCCACCTCCACGAGGTCGAGGACGGCTACGACCTCACCTACACCGTCCCCGCGGACGGCCGGGTGGGCGACGGCTTCCACGCGCCGTTCGAGACCTGTCGCAGACTGCGGGGGACCACGGCCGACCGCAGACTCGGGCGCGACGCGGTCGTCGACTTCGTCACGACCCACCAACTCCCGGTCGTTTTCGATGGCAATCTCTACTGGCCTGACACGTTCCTCGAGGAGGTGGATATCCCCTGAATCGAGTGAATATAAAGTCGACGAGCGTTTTCAATTACTGATAAACAATGAAATTAAATACCTGGTTACCATATAGAATCAACAATGACTGAAAACATACTCGAATCGGATATCGACGCGCTGCTCGCGACGGCGTTCGCCGACAGTCAGGGCACCACGTACGTCGTCAACCCCTCGGCGTCGACGTTCGAGACGGTTGTCGACGCGCTCGCGGCTGCCGACGACGTGTCGGTCCGCCTGCTCGGCGAGGAACGGATGCTGAAGGACGTGCTCGACGACTTCCTCGTCGCCAGCACGGCCGCCGACCTCATCGACGCCGGCCGTCTCGAACTGCGTTCGTTCGACGTCCCGTCGAACACGCTGCTCGTCTCCGACGACGCCGTCATGGCCGTCGTGAGCGCCGGTGACCGGGTCGCCGGCCTCGTCACCGACGACGAGGACTTCGTCGGCAACGCCCGCGACGAGTACGACGCCGTCTGGGAGGCCGCGACGGACTTCAAGCTCCGCACGCCGCCCATCACGCGCGTCCGCGAGACGCTCGGGAGCGAAATCGGCACCGACGCGGCCGGCGACTTCGACGGCGTGCTCGCCTCGCTCGAGACCGCCCGCGGCGACGGCGACGGCCTCGACGAGGTGACCATCAGCCTGCTCGTCGCGGCGAAGAACGAGGAACTGCTGTACGACATCTCGAAGTGGGGCGAGGACGTCGGCATCGCCTCGAAGGCGACGTTCTCGCGGACGAAGACCCGTCTCGAGGAACTCGGCCTCATCGACACCGAGAAGGTGCCCATCGACGTCGGCCGCCCGCGCCTGCGCCTCGTCCTCGGCGACGACCGCCTGCGCCAGGCCGACACGGACGAACTCGCCAACGTCGCCCAGAGCCTCCTGGCCTCGTAGACGGCGAGACCGCGACGACCGCGAGCGCGCACAACCGCCCGACTTTTCCGTCCTCCACCGCCTCTCACAGGCATGACTGTCGAACTCGTCGGCGACGGCCCCGCCCTCGCTGCCCTCCGGGAGACGCTGGCCGACGCGTCGGTCCCCGTGGCGACGGCGTCCGCCGACGCCCTCGCGGACGCGGACGCGACGGACGCCGACCTCACCGTCGTCGTCGGGCCGGTCGGAGCGCAGGTCTTCGCGACCGCGAACGAGGTCCGTCGGCGCTGGCTCGCCGTCGAACTGGGCGGCGTCGGCGGCCGCGCGCTCCCCGACGTCGACGCGAGCGTCTCGGGGTTCGGCCCGTCGACCGGCTGTTACGACTGCCTGCGGGGTCGGGTCGCCGCCAGCGCGGAGCGTGTCGAGGACGGTGCGGGCCCGGACGCCCCGACCGCGCGGCTGGCGGGGACGCTCGCGGCCCGGTCGGCCGTCGGCCTGCTCGACGGCGACGACGCGCCCCTGGGGCGCGTCCTCGAGGTCCCCCACGCGGAGCGTGAGTTCCTGGCGCTGCCGCACTGCTCGTGCGCGCCCGAGCGCGACTGGGCGCTCCGACGCGAGGGGGAGTCGCGCTCGCTCGACGACGCCCTCGCGCGGGCGGAGCGGGCGCTCGACGGGCGCGTCGGGCCGGTCGCGGAGGTGGGGGAGGCGGAGTCGTTCCCCCTGCCGTACTACCTCGCCTCGCTCGCCGACACGGCGGGGTTCAGCGACGTGCGAGCGCCGGTGCACGCCGCCGGCGTCGACCCCGACTGGGACGCCGCGATGATGAAGGCCCTCGGCGAGGCGCTCGAACGCTACGGTGCCGCCGTCTATCGCCGAGGAGACCTGCCCGCCGCCCCCGCCGCCACGCTCCCCGGGGCGGTGTCCCTCTCGCGCTTCGTCACTCCCGAGGGGATTGTCCCGAGGGACGACGAGACGACGACGTGGGTGCCGGGGGAGGACCTCCACTCGGGGGCGAGCGTCGCGCTCCCGGCCGAACGGGTCTTCTTCCCCTACGAGACGGAGGCGCCGACCATCACGACGGGACTGGGCCTCGGCAACGGCGGGGCCGGGGCGCTCGTCGCGGGGCTGACCGAGGTCCTCGAACGGGACGCGTCGATGCTCGCGTGGTACTCGACGTACGACCCCCTCGGCCTCGCTATCGACGACGAGGGCTTCGAGACGCTCGTCCGCCGCGCACGCGCCGAGGGACTGTCGGTGACGCCGACGCTGCTCACCCAGGACGTGGACGTCCCCGTCGTCGCCTGTGCGGTCCACCGCGAGGGAGAGTGGCCTCGTTTCGCCCTCGGGACGGCCTGCGCGCTCGACCCCGCCCGGGCGGCCCGGTCGGCGTGCTGCGAGGCGATACAGAACTGGCTCGAACTGCGCGGGATGGGCCGGGGCGACGCCGCGAACGCGGGGGGACGCATCGGCCACTTCGCATCGCGCCCCGACTCCGTCGAGGGGTTCGTCGCCCCGGAGGCGACCGTCCCCGCGTCCGGACTCGCCGTCGAGGCGTCGACCGACGCGGCCGCGCTCTCCGCCCTCCTCGACCGGGTGGCCGACGCGGGACTCGACGCCTACGCCGCGCGCCTCACGCCCCGCGACGTGGACGCCCTCGGGTTCGAGGTCGTGCGCGTGCTCCTCCCCGAGGCACAACCGCTGTTCGTGGACGAGTCGTACTTCGGCGCGCGGGCGGAGTCGGTCCCCGCCTCGCTCGGGTTCGAGGCACGCCTGCGGCGCGAACACCACCCGTTTCCGTGACTCGACGGGCGACACGACGCGCTCGATAGGGCCACGAGTGGCGTGGAACGACGTTCTCCGACAGCCGCCGTGCGGCAGTCGCCCGTCCGCTCGTCCGCTGCGCGGTCGTCGCTCTCTCGGGGTGTCTCGGTCCGTCACCGGGCCGACCCCCCCCCTGAACCAGCCCTCGTCACCGACACCGGCGTCGAGGGCGTCTCGCTCGTCGACGGCGACAGCGTCGAGTCCCGCACCGCGTTCGGCCTCGCGTCGCCCCCCGAGTCGGTGACGGTGGTCCACCTGGGTTGCGGGCGGGGAGACGCGCTCCGCGACGACGCTCGACCGGGACGCGTTCGGGACCGACGTCCCTGCCGCGGGCGGGGCGTGAGCGAGCGCGGTGGTCAGATGCCGAACGTCGCCCGGAGCATGTCGCGGGTGCCCGGCCCGAGGCCGACGGCGACGATGGCGACGAGCAGGACGATGGCGTAGCGCGGGCTCTCCTCGAAGATGGCCTCGTCGAAGATGTAGACGACGAGGACGGCCGCGACCACCTTCACGAGCAGGAAGGGCCACGCGCTCCCGATGGCGGTGACGACGTTCTCGGGGAGGACGACCGAGGAGTACTCGATGATGAACTCGTTGACGGGGTGCTTCGGCGAGTACTGGAAGGGCAGGCCGAGTTCGCTCGCCCAGTCGGTCGCGAGGACGTTCGCGACGCCGTCGAGACTGTGCGCGAAGAGGACGACCAGCGTCATGAGGCCCGTCCCGGCAGTGACCGCGGGGACCAAGCGCTCGGCGGCGACGTAAATCGTGCCGGCGATGACCAGCGACAGCGCGACCGTGAGGAGGAGCATCTGGGGGTAGAAGCCGGCGTTCGACAGCACGGGTTCGAGGCGGCCGACGACGACCCAGTAGAGGTAGCCGAACGTCGCCAGGAGGTAGACGCACCCGAGGGCGAACAGCGGCGACTCGTAGCGCTCGACGACGCCGGCGCGCTCGAGCGCGACGCCGGCGAGCAGCGAGGCGAGCGTGAGCGCGAAGACGGTGAAGTAGATGACCGGGCTGATGAGCAGCGTGTTCAGCGGGTAGGCGACGAGCTGGTCGACGCCGCTCGCGACGACGGCGGCGTCGTTCGCGTCCTCGACGACGCGGAGCGCCCCGCCGAAGAACATGTACGGGACGAGCGCGAAGAACGCCGCCGGCTCCCGGACGACGTCGAGCGCCCGGACGAGGAAGAGGACGCCGGTGAGCATGAACACGAGCGTCGCGGCGTAGCCCACCTCCGAGACGAGCGTGTAGCCCGGCTCGGCGACGATGCGTCCCTCGGCCTCCGCGCTCGAACAGGTCGCTGCGTCGTAGACGAGGTCGACGTTCCCGCCGGTCAACACCGCGCACTGCGCGTTGTTCGCGTCCGCGACGACCGGACCCCAGAAGTACTGCCAGATGAAGCGGTCGTAGACGAGGTCGCCGAAGACGAGCGACCCCGCGACGAGCGCGAAGAGGGCGGCGACTGCGGCGTAGACCCACGCCCGCTCGGGGCTGACGCGGTCGAGGCCGAAGCGCTCTGCGAGTTCCATGTCCTGAGAGGTTTTCCCCGTCGTGTTGAGGGTTCCGGTCCCGTGCGTCGCGAGCGCACGAACCCCCTCCCTCGCGAGACCTTATCGAACCGCGAGGAGCTCGCGGGCGGCGTCGAGCACCTCGGCGTGGGCGGCCTCGCTCGCCGCGACCAGTCCGTGGACGTCGGGTGCCCAGCGCCAGTCCTCGCCGTCGAGGTCGGTGACGACCCCGCCCGCTCGTTCGACCGCGAACGCGCCGGCGACGGAGTCCCACGGGTGCGGCGTGACGTCCGTGAAGGCGCCGTCGAGGCCGCCCGCGGCCACCCGCGAGAGCGTCGCCTGCGTGCTCCCGGTGCGTCGCATGTCGCCGAAGCGCTCGACGACGGCGCGCGCCGCGGCGGCGAACGCCTCGCGGTCGTCCGCGTCCCACCAGACAGTCGGGGCGACGGTGCACCGCGCGGGGTCGTCCTCCGTCCGGACCGCGACGGCCCGCCCGTTCCGCGTGACGCCGCCCGGCCCGACGGCGTAGGTGTCGTCGAGCGCGGGGAAGTGGTTGACCGCGGCGACCGGGGCGCCGTCGACGACGGCGGCGACGCTCGTCCCCCAGGTGCGGAGGCCCCTGACGAAGTTGTTCGTCCCGTCGATGGGGTCGACGACCCAGACGGGCCCCTCGTCGGGGACGGCCGTCCCCGCGTCCGCCTCCTCGCCGACGACGGCGTCGTCGGGGAACGACTCGCGGACGACGTCGACGACCCGGCGCTGGACGTCGCGGTCGGTCCGCGTCACCGCGTTTATCGAACCGGGGTTCGCCACCACGTCGACGTCGCGCCGGAAGCGCTCGACGGCGAGCGCCCCGCCGGCGCGGGCCGCGCGCTCGGCGACCGCCAGTCGCGTCGCCGCACTCCGCTCTCCGGCGTCGTTCGCGTCGTTCGCGTCGCTCCCGTCGCTCATACTCGCCCCCTCGGCGGCGCGGGCGAAAGTATCACCGATTATAATCGATGCGGGTGATGAGGGGGTATGAACACGCTCGCGAAGCGCGTCCACAACATCGCGCCCGACGCCGTCCGCCTGCACTTCGAGGGCGGCGACACCGTCACGCTCGCCATGCGCAGCGCCGAGTTCTTCCAGGAGTCGTTCCAGGCCGAGGGCGTCGACGGCGACACCGACACCACGTTCCGGCTCGTCACCGACGGCGAGGACGACCCGCTGCTCGCCGCCCGTCAGACCGCGTCCGGGTGGGAGATCGTCGGCGAGGTACGCGACGTGGAGGCGGCGTGAGGGGTGGTCCCGACGATGCGCGGTGACGCGTTCGGCGCCCTCCTCGTCTGCTGTCTGCTCGTCCTCGCCGGCTGTGCCGGCGCGCCGCCCGACGCCACCGGACCGAACGGTTCCGACGCCGGCAACGAGAGCGAGACCGGCAACGACACGGGAACGCCCGCCGCGAACGGGAGCGCCTCGGCGCCGGCGCTCGGCGCGAACGGGACGCTCTCGGTCCACTACCTGAACGTGGGACAGGGGGCGGCGACGTTGCTCGTGTCACCGGCCGGCGAGACGATGCTCGTCGACTCGGGCGACTACACCGACGACGGGGAGGCGGTCATCGCGGCGCTCGACCGCCGCGGCGTCGACCGCGTCGACCACCTCGTCACCACCCACGCCGACGCCGACCACATCGGTGGTCACGCGGCCGTCATCGAACACTACGAGACCGAGCGCGAGGGCGTCGGCGCGGTGTACGACCCCGGCATCGCCGCCAGCACGCAGACCTACGAGTCGTACCTCGACGCCGTCGAGCGCCACGACGTCCCCCTCTACCGGACGCAGGCCGGCGACACCGTCGACCTCGCGGGGACCTCGGTCGACGTCCTCGGCCCGCCGGAGGGCTACCTCGCGAACCGCGAGCGAAACGAGAACAGCGTCGTCCTCGCCGTCGACTACGGGGAGACGACGTTCCTCCTGCCGGGCGACGCCGAGACGGCGGGCGAACGCGCCGCCCTCGAAGAGGCGGGCGGGTCCCTCCCGACGACGGTGCTCGCGGCGGGTCACCACGGCAGTTCCTCCAGCACGAGCGAGGCGTTCCTCGACGCGACCGACCCGCCGGTCGCGGTGGTGTCGAGCGCCTACGACTCCCAGTACGGCCACCCCCACGAGGAGACGCTCGAACGGCTGGCCGCCCACGACGTGCGGACCTACTGGACGGCGACCCACGGCGAGATAGCGGTCGTCAGCGACGGCGAGCGCGCCGGGGTGTACACCCGGCACGACGCCCCGACAGACCCGCGCTCGCTCCGCGAGGGGGAGCCGGCACCGGACGAGACGACGGCGGACCTCGCCCTCCGTGCGACCGTCGAGGGGCGCGCCGTCTCGGAGGCGACGGACGACGACGCGCCGCGCACCGGTGACGACGGGTCGGGCGCGAACGGGAGCGACGACGCCGAGGGCGACGAAGCGGATGGCGAGGGGGCGCTGTCGGTCGCCACGATACACGCCGACGCGGCGGGCGACGACCGGGAGAACCTGAACGACGAGTACGTCGTCTTCGAGAACACGGGCGAGGCGTCGCTCGACCTCTCGGGGTGGACGGTCAGCGACGAGGCGGGGAAGACCTACACCGTCCCGGAGGGGGTCGACCTCGCGCCCGACGAGCGCGTGACGCTGCGCACCGGGAGCGGGAGCGACGGGAGCGGCGACCTCTACTGGAACGCCGGGTCGCCCGTCTGGAACAACGACGGCGACACGGTCGTCGTCGAAAGGGACAACGGCCAGCGCGCCCTCACGGAGTCGTATGCCTGAGTACACGGCGGTGCTCGACCGGTTCGAGGGCGACGACGCGGTACTGCTGCTCGAGGAGGACGGCGAGACGGTCGGGGACGTCGTCGTCCCCCGGACGGACCTGCCGTCTCGGGCGCGACGGCAGGACGCCGTCGTCACGGTCCGAATCGAGGACGACGCCGTCGTCGACCTCGACTACGACCCGGAGGAGACGACACGCCGGCGCGAGGACGCCCAGTCGCGCTTCGACCGCCTCGCGCGGCGACCCGACGACGAGGAGTAGGCGGACGAGGGTTTATGACCGAGGACGGGACCAGCGCCGGTCGTGTCCCTGTCCCTGTTCACGCCGTTCGCGCTCGTCCAGTTGCTCGTCGCGCCGCTCACACCGCTCGGCGCGGTCGCACCCCACACGTCGCCCGCGCCGCCGCTGGCTCCCGGCGCGAGCACCGAGACGGCCGTCGTCGACCGGTTCGAGGGCGAGACCGCGGTGCTGGTGCTCGACCGCGGCGGGACGGTCCACCGACCCCGGAGCGCCCTCCCGCCGGCCGGCCGGTCGGTGGACGCGGTCTTCCGGGCACACCTCCTCTTCGGGCGGGTGGTCGCGCTCGAGTACGACCCGGACGCCACGCGCGAGCGCCGGCGTACCGCGCGCGAGCGCTTCGACCGTCTCACCCGCGAGCGTGACGACTACCCGCCCCGTCGAGCGACCGCGTCCCGAGGACCGCCACCTCGTCACCGACCCGGAGAGTCGCCCCGCGAGTCGACGCGGGGACGTGCGTGTTGACCATGAGGCGGAAGTCGTGGTCGAAGCGGTCGCTGTCGAGCCAGTCGGGGCGGGTGGCCGCCCGTCGTTCGATGAACCGCTCTCTGAAGCCCGACACCGCCTCGCCGGTGTCGGGGTCGCGCGAGGGGACGACGCAGCGCTGACAGGGGTTCACCCCCAGCAGTTCGGCGTCCCCGATGCGGAACGCGACGGCCTCGCCGTGGTCGGCGTAGAGGCGGTCCTCCCAGAAGGCGGGCACGTCGCCGACCTCGAGGTTGGCCCGGAACCGACGGCGGACGTCGTCCGTGGGGAGGTCGAACCACGACCCCACCTCCCGAAGCGTCGCCGTGCTGACGACGGTCGGACCGGAGAACTGCCGGTCGTCGGGGAAGCCGCCGGTCGGTTCGCGGCGGACGCTCACGGGTTCGCCGAAGTAGTCGCTCAACCACGAATCGAGCGCCGTCCGGTCGTCGAGGTCGAACGCGTGCGTCTCGTCTCGACCGTGTTCGCGGAGGGTGAGCGTCCCCGCCGAGCGGTCGACCGACGAGCGCAGGCGGTGGACGCGGGGCGTGCGCTTGCCGTTGACGTAGTCGCCACGTCCCCCGACCGAGGCCGACTCGGGGTCGTGCGGTGCGTCGGGGGGTGCCGCGACCATCGCGTACTCCCGGTCGCCCGCGAGCGCGCCGCGCCCGTCGAGTCGGGCCGTCGTCGAGGAACGGGGGTCGAGCGACTTCACCGGGTACGTCGTGATGCGCCGGAGTTCCGCCATCGGTCGCTCTCGCCCGCGACGACGTAAGAAGGTTACCACGGGGGGTCCAGCCGTGGCTCCCTGCGCATCGTTCCGAGGAGTCTTGCGAGGGAAGGCCGCTCCGTGCGGGCTTCCGCATCGTTCGCACGATGCGAGGGACAGGATTTGAACCCGTGAACCTCTACAGGAGCGGATCTTGAGTCCGCCGCCGTTGGCCAGGCTTGGCTACCCTCGCACGCGGTCGTGAGTCGTCCCGGCGCGCGCTAAAGCGTTGCGAAGCCGGCCCCGTCGCTCGTCGGCGGCGGACATGACGCCGGGAGGACCCCGGCGTACCATGCGAGCAGTAGTCATTCACCCAGCGACACCGAGCAGGAGTCGACCGGGCGACCGGAGCTACTCGACCGAGGTTAATAAAACTAATTATCAAATTAACAATCCGTGCGAGGCCCGCGTCTCCGGCCCGTCCCGAGAACGCTCGACTCTCGACGGACGACACGGCGTGCGACCGACCTCCCGTCCGGCGGATACTAAGCTATAATAGTTGAAGGGGCCTCAGTTAATACATGACCGTAGTCAGCGTCTCGATGCCCGATTCGTTGCTCGAACGGCTGGACGAGTTCGCCGAGGAACACGGCTACACGGGCCGCAGCGAGGTCGTCCGCGAGGCGGCGCGGAACCTGCTCGGGGAGTTCGAGGACAAACGCCTCGAGGAGCGTCGGCTCATGGCGGTCGTGACGGTGCTGTTCAACTACGAGACGACGGCCGTCGAGGAGCGGATGATGCACCTGCGCCACGAACACGAGACGCTGGTCGCCTCGAACGTCCACAACCACGTCGGCGACCACTACTGCATGGAACTGTTCATCCTGGAGGGGAGCCTGCAGGAGATATCGACGTTCGTCGGCAAGATTCGCGCGACGCAGGACACCCTCACCGTGGACTACTCCGTCATCCCCGTCGACGACTTCGAGCGGACGCTCGCCGCCGATTCCTGAGGCGAACCGCCGGGTCCATTACGCTCCGCGCCCTGCCTCCGCTATGGCGACCGCCCCGTTTCTCACCCGCGACGGCGACGAACTGAAACTCCTCGCCTCGGTCGGCACCACCCGCCGCCAGTTCGACCTCTCGGACCGCGCCGAGAACCTGCTGCGCGACCTCGACTACGACGCGCCGGCCGTCGTCCCGTGGGTAACGGCCCGTGCGCTGGTGCTCGCGGGCGGGGCCACGCTCCCGGAGGGCAACGACGCGCGCGACGTCGCGTGGAACCTGACCGGCGCCGACGGCGGCCGCCGGGCGTCGGAGGCGGAGTTGCGCGAACTGGCGACGTACCTCCGCGGACTGGCCGTCGAGGACCGCGTCCTGGAGACGCTGCGCGAACACGTCCGGGAGACGCGACTCGCTCGGTTCCTCGACCCCGACGACCTCGGCGGTCGCTCGCAGCGGATGAACGCGCTGAACAGCATCGCGAAGGACCTCTGAGTAAACGGACGGTGGGTGTACGGTGGCCGGAGCGGCGCCGACGGCGTCACCGGCTGGCGTGCATCCCCACGCTGTTGCCCCACGGCCACCTCCCCACCCAGGTTCACCCGCTCACGGAACGTTCCTGAGTCCGTGGGTTGTCCACTCAACCCTTTATATCAGTCCCGGTTGACGACCGTGTGCTCGATGAGGTTCGACTGACCGCGCCGCAGGCGCGCCGAGAGCGCCTGCGTGGAGATGCCGAGTCGGTCGGCGACCGTCGCGAGCGACGTCTCCCGGGGCACCTCGTAGTACCCCGCCTCGTGGGCGGCGACGAGTGCCTCGCGCTGGCTCTCGGTCAGTCCGTAGCGACCCGCCTCGACCGATTCGAGGCCGAAGACGCCCCGGAGGTGGAAAGGGACGTCCCGTTCCTCGCACGCCTCGCGGAGTCCCCACAGCGCCTCGCGCGAGGGGAGGCGCGCACGGACACGCGTCCCGTCCTCGGTGGCCGTCGCGTCGAGGAGCGTGACGTCGAGCGTCGCCATCGACGGGTAGAGAACCCCGCTCTCGCCCGACTCGGAGAGCGTCGCCCGGTAGAGCCGCCGGCCGTCGACCGTCGCGAGCAGCGAGAACGAAGCGACCGTCTCGTCTCCCCCCATCGCCGCCTCGAACGCCTCTGCGTCGTCGGTGTCGACCCAGAACACGAAGTGCAACGACCCGTCGACTCGCCGGAAGTCCTCGGTCGTGACGACGGTCCCGGGGACCGCCCGTATCGACCGGCGGAGCGTCGGCGAGACGATATCGAACTCCGCGATGAGGTTCACGTCCGAACTCCGTGCAGGGAGCTATACAAACCTTTACAGTCGAAGCTATTTTTGTAGACGCGCGCGAACGTCCGCGGTCGAATCGGCCGCCGAGTGTGGTCCCGTCGTCACCGGGGGCCACCGACAGTGCTACACCGCGACGGCGTGTGGGTACCCCCATGGACGACCACACCCGCGACCCGTCGGTCGCACCGCCGGAGGGCGACCCGACGGGGTGGCGCGCCGACGGGCGGTGGGAGCACGCCACCCTCCGCCGGGCGACGGTCCACGGCGTCCGTCTCTACAACTCGGGGGAGTACCACGCCTCGCACGACTGCTTCGAGGACGAGTGGTACAACTACGGCCGCGGCTCGACCGAGTCGAAGTTCCTCCACGGGATGGTCCAGGTGGCCGCGGGTGCGTACAAGCACGTTGACTTCCGCGACGACGACGGGATGCGCTCGCTGTTCCGCACGGCGCTGCAGTACTTCCACGGCGTCCCCCGCGACTTCTACGGCGTCGACGTGCTCGACGTCCGGTCGACGCTGACGAACGCCCTCTCGGACCCGACGGCCGTCGAGGGGTGGCGAATCGAACTCGACGGCGAGCGGCCGGTCGCGCGCGACGCCGATTTCGCGTACGTCGAGACGTTGGAGCACTGACGCGACCGTCCCGGACCGCGTCACTCAAATGGCCACCCTCCGTACTGTCGGGAAATGCGAGTCGAACAGCTGGGCGAGGGCGAGCCGGAGCTCGCCGTCGTCGGTGCGATCCACGGCGACGAGCCGTGTGGGTCGCACGCCGTCACGAAGATACTGGACGAACAGCCCGCCGTCGAACGGCCGGTGAAGTTCGTCGTCGCGAACGAACGGGCGCTCGAACGCGGCGTCCGCTACACGGACGCCGACCTGAACCGCGTGTTCCCGGGCGACCCCGACTCCGAGGACTACGAGCGCAGACTGGCACACGACCTCATGCAGGAGCTTCGGGGCTGTACGACCCTCTCGATTCACTCCACGCAGTCGTACGACCGCCCGTTCGCCATCGTGAACGACGCCGACCCCCTCATCGAGTCGGTCTGTCCCTACCTCTCCATCGACGCCGTCGTCGAGGCGGGCGGGTTCACCGAGGGGCGCCTCATCGAGTACGCCGACGTCGTCGAGGTGGAGGCCGGCGAGCAGGGTTCCGACAGCGCGAAGGAGTACGCCGAGGTCCTCGTCCGCGAGTTCCTCGGGGCGACGGGCGCGCTCCCCGGTAGGGAACGCCACACCGACGAACTGCCCGTCTACCGCCTCGAACGCCTCATCCCGAAACGCCCGGCGAAGTCCTACGACGTCCGGGTGGCGAACTTCGAGCGCGTCGCCCCCGGTGCCACCTTCGCGACGGCCGGCGACGACGAACTCGTCGCACAGGAACCGTTCTACCCCGTCCTGATGTCCTCCTACGGCTACGAGAACGAGTTCGGCTACGCCGCCGAACTCACCCGGACGCTCGGGTAGTCGGCTCGTAGACCGCGAGGAACCGCTCCAGCCGCGTAGCGACCGCGTCGCACGTCTCTTCGTCCGGGACCGGGAGGGACTGGGGTGGTTCCCCGAGCCGTCCGACCGTCGCCGAGAGGACCCGTCCGAGGGGACCGTCCGGCCACGCCGGGGGCCGCCACGTCAGTCGGAGCAGGTCGGGCCCCCGGTCGACGTACCGCAGGTTCGCGAGTCCCCAGCAGGTGCCGCGGCGTCCGTCGAGCGTCTCTCGACAGAGCGACCCGCCCTCGACGGCGAACCGCCGGTCCGCCGACTCCCAGCACACTCCCTCGGCCCAGGGAACCAGACAGGCGTACCGGTCCGCGAGCGCCCCGTTTCCGCGTTCGAGGAGCGACGCGTCGACGGCCGCCCGCGAGTGGTGCGGGACCGCCCGGAGGACGGCCGCCTCGTCGCGGACGAGCACCAGCGTCTGGACGAAGTGACGCCCGACGTGACCGTCGGTGAGGTCGACGAGCGCCCGGAGCGCCTCGGCCGCGTCGGGGAGGGGGGCCCGGTACCACGCCCGGTCGTCGGCGGTCGTCGGTGGGTCCGCGCTCGGAGAGAAATCGTCTCGGACAGCCTCCCACGTTCGTTCGGCCCGCTCCGCGTCGTCGACGTCGAGCGTCAGTTCGGACTCGTCCAGCAGGAGGGAGACGGCGTCGACGCGTGCGAGGCTCGCGCCGACGAGTGCACCGAGTGCAGGGACGTACTCGCGGGCGACGAGTTCGTGGGGAAGAGGGTGCTCGGGGTTGACCGGGAGGGACACGGTGGCGGTTCTCGACTCGTCGGGATGCACGTTTCGCTACCGTGTGACACCCTGCCGTGAGATAGCCTACCGGTCGACGTCCCGGGGCGCGAACTCCACCAGCGTCAGGTCGCGGTCGAGCGCGCAGTAGTCGTGGGGCGGGTCGCCGAGCACCTCCTGTATCTTGTACGACTCCTCGAAGTCGGCGCCGAGCGGTTCGCAGAACTCGTGGCTGGGGCACTCCGTGTAGGGACAGGGGCCTTCGAGGGTCGCCGAGGACCCGGCGTAGGCGCCGGTGGACTTCACGTTCGCGCGCACGGGGGCGGGTTCCACCTCGACGGCGGTGACGCCGGTGTCGTGGACGGCGCACTCGAGGATGCCCGAGTCGCGCGTCCCCGTGACGCGGTACCGGACCCCCTCGGTGAGGTTGAGGCACTGTCCCCGGTAGGGACAGCCCTCGCAGCGGGGGGACTCGCCGTTGAAGACGAACTCGGTCCCCGGTTCGGCGAGGCGGGGACCGATGAGGGTGACGGTGGCCATGTGGGAGTGACGGACGCGCGGCCGGTTAAGCGTCCCGCCCGCCGCCCGTGAGGTCGTCGAGGCGCTCGAAGTACGCCTCGCGGGGGACCTGGTACAGTCCCCGATAGTCTATCTCGCCGGCGGCGAAGCGCTCGGCGAGGTCGAAGGCGGCCTCGAACGCCGCCTCGCGCGCGTCGTGGAACTCGGGGTCGCGCTTGACCTCCGGTTCGAGAAAGAGCGTCACGTGCCAGGGGTCCTCCGGGCGGGGCGTCGGCCTGACGCCGGGACGGCGGGTGCGCGACCCGCGGGTGACGTAGATGGTCGGGAGACAGGGTGGGGGGAAGTCGCCCCCGTTGAAGACGTCCGGCCGGTACGCGAGTACCAGCCGGTCGTCGGCGTCGCTCCAGACCTGCCAGCCGTCGGCGAGGTCGTCGGTCATACTCGAGGTACCTCGGCGACGGCTATCAGTCGTCCGGTCGCCGCGTCTCGCGCTTATAAACGGGTCCGGGTCCCCGGGTGCTCACTTCCCGGAGAAGGAACGCGGGCGTACGGTTCCGTGCCTCGTTTCGGGCGAGAACCTATCGGGTTTCCGAACGCCGTGGTAAGACTTATCTATGTGAGCGGATAACAAACGCAGCAGTATCGGTGGTCAACTGCCCGTCCATCCGTCCTCGTGCGCACCCGACCGGCGACTGAGTCGTAGGTGGCGCACACAGACACGTGATAACACGCAACACGCCCGTGTGGGGCGGCCGGGGCGGGCCTGACCGTCGGACTTGCGGGCAGCGTGGCTGTCCGTCCCGGGGCGAACCGGGAACGAGACACACCGTCTCCGTGATACCATGACAGGCGACATGGAAACCCTCGAAGAGCTCAGTCGGGAGTACCGGGATTCGATACCAGCGGACCTACGAGAGGCCCGGAGCTTCGATTGGTACCTCCGCGAGGTGTACGACGAGCCGCGAATCGCGCGCAACGCACACCAGCGCGTCGCGGACATGTTCGATTACTACGGCACCGAGTACGACGAACGGCTCGGGGTCGTCGAGTACCGACTCGCCAGCGAGGACCCGCTCCACGACGGCGAGAACACCTTCTACGGCCGCAACATTCACGAGTCCATCCACGAGTTCGTGAACAAGGTCAAGAGCGGGGCTCGCGGCCTCGGCCCGGAGAAGCGCATCAAACTCCTGCTCGGTCCCGTCGGGTCCGGGAAGTCCGACTTCGACCGGCAAGTGCGCCGGTACTTCGAGGACTACACCGCGCGCGACGACGGCCGGATGTACACGTTCCGGTGGACGAACCTCTGCGACGTGATTCGCGACCAGGACCCCGCCGACGACGTGGTCCGCTCGCCGATGGACCAGGACCCCATCGTCCTGCTCCCACAGGCCCAGCGCGAGCGCGTCATCGACGACCTGAACGAGCGCCTCGACGCGCCCTACACCATCCGCAACGAGCAGAGCCTCGACCCGGCCAGCGAGTTCTACATGGACCGGCTGCTCGACCACTACGACGACGACCTCCAGGCCGTCCTGGAGACCCACGTCGAGGTCATCCGGCTGGTCGCCGACGAGAACAAACGACAGTGCGTCGAGACGTTCGAGCCGAAGGACAAGAAGAACCAGGACGAGACCGAGCTGACGGGCGACGTCAACTACTCGAAGCTCGCCATCTACGGCGAGTCCGACCCCCGGGCGTTCGACTACTCCGGGGCGTTCTGTAACGCCAACCGGGGCATCTTCTCCGGCGAGGAGCTGTTGAAGCTCCAGCGGGAGTTCCTCTACGACTTCCTGCACGCGACGCAGGAACAGACCATCAAGCCGAAGAGCAACCCCCGTATCGACATCGACCAGGTCATCGTCGGACGCACCAACATGCCCGAGTACAAGGACAAGAAGGGCGACGAGAAGATGGAGGCGTTCAACGACCGCACCAAGCGCATCGACTTCCCCTACGTGCTCCAGTACGAGGAGGAGTCGAGCATCTACCGGAAGATGCTGCGCAACGCGGACGTCCCCGACATCCACGTCGAACCCCACACCCTGGAGATGGCGGGGTTGTTCGGCGTCCTCACCCGCATCGAGGAACCCTCGGGCGGCACCGTCGACATCGTCCAGAAGGCGAAGGCCTACAACGGCGAGATCGACGACGGCGAAGACATCGACGTGAAGAAGCTCCGCGAGGAGGCCGAGGACCTCGCCGACATCGGCGAGGGCATGGAGGGTGTCAGTCCCCGGTTCATCGGCGACGAGATAGCCGAGGCCATCATGGACTCGATGCACCGCGGGCGGGACTTCCTCTCGCCGCTGACGACGTTCAACCACCTGGAGACCAACCTCGAGAACCACGGCTCCATCCCCGAGGACCGCTTCGAGCGCTACTACCGCTACCTGGAGATGGTCCGCGAGGAGTACCGCGCGCGCGCCATCGAGGACGTCCGCCACGCGCTGGCGTACGACGTCGACGAGATACAGCGCCAGGGCGAGAAGTACATGGACCACGTCATGGCCTACATCGACGACGACACCGTCGCCGACGAGATAACCGGCCGCGAACAGGAACCCGACGAGACGTTCCTGCGGAGCGTCGAGGAGAAGCTCAACGTCCCCGAGGACCGGAAGAACGACTTCCGCCAGGAGGTCTCGAACTGGGTCTCGCGGCGCGCACGCGAGGGAACGAGCTTCAACCCCCAGGACAACGACCGCCTGCGCCGCGCGCTCGAGCGCAAGCTCTGGGAGGACAAGAAGCACAACATCAACTTCTCGGCGCTCGTCTCCAGCGGCGAACTGGAGGACGACGAGCGCAACGCGTGGATAGAGGCGTTGACCGACCAGGGCTACTCGCGCGAGGGCGCGAAGGAGGTGCTCGAGTTCGCCGGCGCCGAGGTGGCCCGGACCGAGATGGAGGAATGAGCCACGACTTCATCCGGGCGGCCGACCGCGCGCTGACCGAGACCTACGAGGAACCGATGGGCCTCGCTGAGTACGTCGAGCGGGTCTTCGAGGAGCCTCGCATCGCGTCGCACGCGAGCAAGTACCTGCTCGAGGCCATCGAGGCCGCCGGCACCCGACAGGTCGTCGAGGAGGGCGAGGAGAACGAGCGCTATCGCTTCTTCGACGACCCGCACAACGACGGCGAACACGCCATCCTCGGCAACACGGAGGTGCTCAACGAGTTCGTCGACGACCTGCGCTCCATCGCCGCCCGGCGCGGGAAGGAAGAGAAGATAATCTGGCTCGAGGGCCCCACCGCGACGGGGAAGTCCGAGCTGAAGCGCTGCCTCATCAACGGCCTCCGGGAGTACTCGAAGACCGACGAGGGGCGGCGCTACACCGTCGAGTGGAACGTCTCCGGCGCCGACACCGACGGCTCGGGGTTCACCTACGGCGAGTCCCCGGTGAGCAACGAGGAGGAGTGGTACGTGAGCCCGGTGCAGTCGCACCCCCTCACGGTCTTCCCCCGCGAGATACGCGAGGACCTCCTCGAACAGCTCAACGAGCGCCTCGACGACCACCTGGAGGTCCAGGTGGAGGCGCGCCTCGACCCGTTCTGCCGGGAGGCGTACGACTACCTGGAGGAGCGCTACCGCCGGCAGGGCCGCGAGGACCTGTTCTCGGCGGTGACGGACCCCAAACACCTCCGGGTGAAGAACTTCGTCGCCGACGTGGGCACCGGCATCGGCGTCCTCCACAGCGAGGACGACGGCACGCCGAAGGAACGCCTCGTGGGGTCGTGGATGCACGGGATGCTCCAGGCGCTCGACTCGCGCGGGCGCAAGAACCCCCAGGCGTTCAGCTACGACGGCGTCCTCTCGCAGGGCAACGGCCTGCTGACGCTCGTCGAGGACGCCGCCCAGCACGCCGACCTGCTCCAGAAACTGCTGAACGTCCCCGACGAGGGGAGCGTGAAACTGGACAAGGGCATCGGGATGGACATCGACACGCAGTTGCTCATCATCTCGAACCCCGACCTGGAGGCGCAGCTGAACCAGCACGCCGAACGCCACGGACAGGACCCACTGAAGGCGCTGAAGCGTCGCCTCGACAAACACGAGTTCCGCTACCTGACGAACCTCTCGCTGGAGGCCGAACTCCTGCGCCGGGAGCTCACCAACGAGACGGCCGTCTGGACCGACACCTCCTACGAGGAACTGGCGGCGAAGATCCGCGAACCCGTCACCATCGACGTGCGTGACAACCGCCGGCAGGTCCACACCAAGGAACTCGCGCCGCACGCCGTCGAGGCGGCGGCGCTGTACGACGTCGTCACCCGCCTCGACACCGAGGACCTGCCGCCGGGGCTGGACCTGGTGGACAAGGCGCTGCTGTTCGACGCCGGCTTCATTCAGGACGGCGACGAGCGCCGCGAGAAGGACGACTTCGAGTTCGGGCAGAACGCCCGCGACGGCCAGCACGGCATCCCCGTCACCTACACGCGGGACGCCATCGCGGACCTGCTCCACGAGCGCAGTGACCGCCACCACCCGGACCTGCCCGTCGAGCACGTCATCATGCCCCGCGACGTGCTGAACGCGATGGCCGACGGCTTCGTCGACGCGCCGGTGTTCTCGAACGCCGAGCACACCGAGTTCGAGAACCGCCTCGTGCAGGTGAAGAACCGCGTCTTCCGCCAGCAACAGCGCGACGTGCTCTCGGCCATCATGCGCGAGAAGCGCGTCGACCAGGCCACCGTCGAGGAGTACGTCGAGCACGTCTACGCCTGGAGCGAGGGCGAGACCATCACGAACGCCCGCGGCGAGGAGGTGTCCCCGGAGCCGCTGAAGATGAAGGTCTTCGAGATAGAGCACCTGGGCCGGTTCGACGAGTCGCACTACGACGGGAGCGATCCCGAGGAACCGGTCCGGGCGTTCCGGACCGAAAAGGTGATGACCGCGCTCAACCGACACGCGTGGCGCAACCGCGACGACGAGTTCCGCCTACAGGACGTCGACCTCCGCGACATCCCCGTCATCGAGACGGTCCTGGGGAGCTACGACTGGGACGACGTCCGCCGGGTGTTCGAGGACTTCGACCCCCGCCAGTGGGACGACCCGCCGAGCGGGACGGAGACGGAGTCGGTGAAGGAAGCGACCGTCGAGAACATGCAGGACCTCTTCGGCTACAGCGCCGCGAGCGCGGAGCTGACCAGCCGACACGTCATGAGCCAGGTGAGCTACCGATGGGACTGAGAGACGACCTCGAACGGTACCGCGAAGTGGGTGAGGACCGCCGCCAGGACCTCTCGGAGTTCATCCGGTACGGCGACCTCGGCCAGAGCCTCCCGGAGGAGGTGCGCATCCCCATCAAGATCATCGACCTCCCCGAGTTCGCCTACGACCAGCTCGACCAGGGCGGCGTCGGTCAGGGTCAGGGCGGGACGCCCGACCCGGGCGACCCGGTCGGCCAGCCCCAGCAGGGCGACGGTGACGGCGACGGCGAGGAGGGAAAGCCCGGCGAGGACGGTGGGGACCACGAGTACTACGAGATGGACCCCGAGGAGTTCGCCCAGGAACTCGACGAGGCGCTCGGCCTGGACCTCGAACCGAAGGGCAAGCGCGTCATCGAGGAGAAGGAGGGCGACTACACCGACATCACGCGCACCGGCCCCGCCAGCACGCTCGACTTCGAGCACCTGTTCAAGGAGGGGCTGAAGCGCAAACTGGCGATGGACTTCGACGGCGACTACGTCCGCGAGGCGCTTCGCGTCACCGGCTGGGGCGTCGACGAGGTGTTCGTCTGGGCGCGCTCGAACAACATCCCCGTCTCGCGGGCGTGGATTCAGGACGCCGCGAGCGACATCCCCGACTCGGAGCGCGACCGCTGGAGCAGCATCGAGGAGATGGAGGCGAACGTCGACGCGGAGACGCCCATCCAGCGCATGCGCCGCGAGGGACTGCGACAGATACCCTTCCGGCGCGAGGACGAGCGCTTCCGCTACCCCGAAATCGTCGAGGAGCGCGAGAAGAACGTCGTGGTCGTGAACATCCGCGACGTCTCGGGCAGCATGCGCGAGAAGAAGCGCGAACTCGTCGAGCGCACGTTCACCCCCCTCGACTGGTACCTCACCGGGAAGTACGACAACGCCGAGTTCGTCTACATCGCCCACGACGCGGAGGCGTGGGCCGTCGACCGCGAGGAGTTCTTCGGCATCAGAAGCGGCGGCGGGACGCGCATCTCCAGCGCCTACGAACTCGCCGCCGAGTTGCTGGAGGAGTACCCGTGGGACGAGTGGAACCGCTACGTGTTCGCCGCGGGCGACAGCGAGAACTCCTCGAACGACACCGAGGAGCGGGTCATCCCGCTGATGGAGCAGATTCCGGCGAACCTCCACGCCTACGTGGAGACCCAGCCGTCGGGCAACGCCATCAACGCGACCCACGCAGACGAGGTGGAACGTCACTTCAGAGACCGCACCAACGTCGCCGTCGCGTACGTCACCGGCCCCGACGACGTCGTCGACGCCATCTACACCATCCTGAGTACCGAAGACAATGAGTGAGACAGAGACCGAACGCGTCCGGAAGCAGCGGGTCGCCGCCGAGTTGCGCGAACCCGTCCGCGAGGCGAACGCCCTCGCGCGGAGACTGGGGCTCGACCCCTACCCCGTGAACTACTGGATCATCGACTACGACGACATGAACGAGCTCATCGCCTACGACGGCTTCCAGGAGCGCTACCCGCACTGGCGGTGGGGGATGAAGTACGACCAGCAGCAGAAACAGCGCCAGTTCCTCGGCGGGAAGGCGTTCGAGATCGTCAACAACGACAACCCGGCGCACGCGTTCCTGCAGGTGTCGAACACGACGGCCGACCAGAAGGCCGTCATCACGCACGTCGAGGCGCACTCGGACTTCTTCCGGCACAACCAGTGGTTCGGACTGTTCGCGGAGACGCCGGACGCGGCGCGGATGCTCGCCGGCCACGCCAGCCTCATCGAGTCGTACATGTCCGACCCGGAGGTCGACCGCGAGGACGTCGAGGCGTTCATCGACCACGTCCTCTGTCTCGAGGACTGTATCGACCAGCACGAGCCCTACGGGCCGGCGCGGGCCGACGACAGGGAGGCGTTCGAGGGCGACGACATCGCCGCCCGGCTGGACGAACTCGGCCTGAGCGACGAGGTCAAGCGCCAGGTGTTCAGCGACGAGTGGCTCGACGACCAGCGCGAGGACGCCGACCGGGCGCAGTTCCCCGCCGAACCGGAACTCGACGTGCTCGCGTTCCTGCGCAACCACGGCAAGCGCTACGACCCCGAGGCGGGGAAGGCCGTCGACTTCGAGGACTGGCAGCGCGAGGTCATCGACGTGCTTCGCCGGGAGGCGTACTACTTCGCCCCCCAGAAGATGACGAAGGTGATGAACGAGGGGTGGGCCGCCTACTGGGAGTCGATGATGATGGGCGAGGAACGCTTCGCCGGCCCCAACGAGTTCGTCGACTACGCCGACCACCAGTCGATGGTGCTCGGCTCGCCGGGGTTCAACCCCTACAAGCTCGGCAAGGAGCTGTGGGAGTACATCGAGAACACGACGAACCGCCGCGAGGTGGCCGAGTGTCTCCTGCGCGTGCGGGGTATCACCTGGCGGAACTTCCACGACCGCGTCGACATGGACGACGTGCTCGCGGCGCTCGAACCGGCCCCCTCTATCGCGACCGTCACCGAGGGGAGCCTCGCCGACCTCGACCCCGAGGATTCGCGGGTCGACGCCGAGGGTCTCGCGGCCGCGCGGGCCGGCGAGGTCGACCTCGAACGGTACCCGTGGAAGGTCCTCTCCTACGAGGGACTCTGCGAGCGCCACTACTCGCTGGTCAAGCGCCAGCACCGGGGGTTCCTGAAGCGCCTGACGCAGAACGAACTCGAACGCATCGCGCGCTACATGTTCGACGACGAGCGCTACGAGAGCGTCGAGGAGTCGCTCGCGGCCGTCGACCGGTGTCGCGGCTGGGACCGCATGCGCGAGATACGTGAGAGTCACAACGACGTGACGTTCCTCGACGAGTTCCTCACCCAGGAGTTCGTCGAGGAGAACCACTACTTCACCTACGAGTACACCCACACGACGCGGGACTACCGCGCGACCAGCACGGCCGTCGAGGACGTGAAGAAGAAGCTCATGCTTCGCTTCACCAACTTCGGCAAGCCGACGGTCGTCGTCGAGGACGGCAACTACAACAACCGCAACGAGCTCCTGCTCGCCCACCAGTACAACGGCGTCATGCTCGACGTCAAGCAGGCCGAGCAGGTGCTCGAACGGGTGTTCGAACTGTGGGGTCGCCCCGTCAACCTGAAGACCATCGTGAAGGAACTCGACGACCACGACGTGGAGGTCGCCCGGCGCCGGGACCGCGAACCCGTGCCGGAGGAGCGCGGGAAGCTCATCCGCTTCGACGGCGACGACTTCGCCGTCCGCGACCTGCCGTGGGACGACGTCGAACACCTCGCGGCGACGGACGTCGACTACGACACCAAACCCGAGGAGTGGCTGGCCTGAGCGCGGGTCGCTCGCCGTCCCCTCCCTCGACTGCCGCCTTCTGGAGCCTCTTGTGTCGAGCGCGCCTTCACTCAGTGAATGGGTGAGACCGCACTCGTCTGGTTCCGCGCCGACCTCCGGGTCCACGACAACGACCCGCTCCGCCGCGCCGCGCGCGCCGAGCGCACCGTTCCCCTGTACTGCTTCGACCCGCGGACGTTCGAGGAGAGCGCGTTCGGACTCCCGAAGACCGGTCCCCACCGGGCGCGCTTCCTCCGGGAGAGCGTCGCGGACCTCCGGGCGTCGCTGCGCGACCTGGGCGGCGACCTGCTCGTCCGGGTCGGTCCGCCGGAGGACGTCGTCCCCGAGGTGGCGAGCGAGTGCGACGTCGACATCGTCCACCACCAGACGCTCCCCGCGACCGAGGAGCGGAGCGTCGGGGCAGGGGTGGAGGAAGCGCTCGAACCAACAGACGTGCACGTCGAACGCCACTGGACGCACACGCTCTACCACCCCGAGGACCTCGCGAGCGACGTGGACGGCATCCCCGACACGTTCACCCCGTGGCGAAAGGAGACCGAGGCCGAGTGCGAGGTCCGCGAGCAGGCCGCCACCCCCGCGTCGCTCACCCTCCCCGACGTCGACACAGGCGACGTCCCGACGCACGCCGACCTCGGCGTCCCGGAACCGGCGGACGACGACCGTGCCGTGCTGCGCTTCCGGGGGGGCGAGACGGCCGGGTGCGAGCGCCTCGACGAGTACGTCTGGACGGGCGACCACCTCCGGGAGTACAAGCGGACGCGAAACGGGCTCCTCGGGGCCGACTACTCCTCGAAGGTCTCACCGTGGCTGGCCCACGGCTGTCTCTCCCCGCGGTTCGTCCACGACGAGGTGCGCCGCTACGAGCGCGAGCGGGTGGCCACCGAGGACACCTACTGGCTGGTCTTCGAACTGCTGTGGCGCGACTTCTTCCAGTTCCAGTTCGAGAAACACGGCGGAGCGTTCTTCACCCGGAGCGGGATTCGGGACGTCGAGAAGGGGTGGTCGACCGACCGCGAGGCGTTCGCGCGGTGGGCGGCGGGCGAGACGGGCGTCCCGTTCGTCGACGCGAACGTGCGCGAGTTGAACGAGACGGGCTACATGTCCAATCGAGGCCGGCAGAACGTCGCGAGTTTCCTGACGGACGTCCTCGGTCTCGACTGGCGACTCGGCGCGGCGTACTTCGAGTCGCGGCTGGTCGACTACGACCCCTGTTCGAACTGGGGGAACTGGGCGTACGTCGCGGGCGTCGGCAACCACTCGCGCGACGGCCACTTCGACGTGCGTTGGCAGGCCGAGAACTACGACCCGGACGGCGCGTACGTCCGGACCTGGGTGCCGGAGCTGGCGGCGGTGCCGGGCGACGCCGTCCACCGACCGTGGGACCTCACCGACGACCGGCAGGCGCTGTACGACGCCCGTCTCGGCGTCGATTACCCGCGCCCGATGGTGGACGTGGACGCGCGCTACGACGCGCTCGACTGACCCGCGTTCGGCGAACGCGGCGGTGAGACTGGCCGACCCAGTGCGGCGAAAAGCGGACCGGGGGCGAAGCGACGCGCGGCCTCCGGGTCGCGGTGCGCTCAGTCGATGTCGATGCGGTGGTCCTCGGGGGCCGGTTCGGTCGTGGGGAGGTGGACCTCGAGGACGCCGTTGCGGTAGGTGGCGCTGACGCCCTCGACGTCGACGTCGCCGGGGACCGACACCTGTTCGTGGACCGTGCGGTGGCGCGTGCTGTGGTCGTCGCTCGTCTCGTGGCTGCCCGAGAGCGTGAGGACGCCGTCCGCGAAGGTGAGGTCGAGTTCCTCGCGCTCGAAGCCGGGAACGTCGGCGTAGACGACGATACCGTCGTCGCGGCGTTCGACGCTCATGTTCGCGCCGCCGGGGAGCGCCTCCCAGTGGTCGGTGCCGCTCTGGCCGTCCCAGTTCCACGAACCGAGCATCGAGCGGCGCATCTGGTCGAACATCCGGTCCATCTCCTCGAAGGGGGTACGTCGGGGTGCCATACGTATCGGTACGTTCTATGGTCGCCCTATATAATCAAGATTTCGAGAGCCGTGATATCAGGTGATATAGACTCTAATGAGGCGAACTAACGCTACGTTACCGAAAGGATACGTGCCGCCTTTCCGGTTCGGTAGGTGGACGGTCGTCGCGTCGGTTACGGTTCGACGAGGACCGTCCCGTCGCTGCGTGCGGTCACCAGACAGTCGGCGAAGTGGAACCGGACGCTGACGTCACAGTCGGCGTCGGGTCGAAACAGCGCGTCCAGTGCGTCGGGGTCCACCGCGCCGTACAGCGCGTCGAGGTCCTGTGGGTCGACGTCCAGTGCCTCGCCGACGGCCTCCACGACGGCGACGCTCAGGGAGGGGTCGCCATCCACGTCGTCCTCGGGGCGCTCGTCCTCGCGGTCGGTTCTCGTCTGCTCGGGGGGTGTCGTCGCGTGCACGCGTTCTGCAGTTCCCATTGTCACACCAGTTACACCACCTCCTGTGTCGGTACCCGATAAAAGCCTTCGTCAGACAACGTTATTGTTTGTGGTACTATTCTTTATTACGTCTACTTTCGTTTACTGCGTATATTTTAGAGACGCCCCCGGAACGGTACTTTACAGGATATTCCCGGCTCTGTCGATATTCGTCGGTAGCGCCCGGCAGGTACCCGTCGCTCGGTGTCGGATCGGTTCGAAAAACGGCCGTTCGGTCCGCCCGGCGGTTCGCGCGTGTCGGCGTCAGCGGCCGGTCACTCCTCGAGGCTGATGACCTCGTCGTCGACGTCGTCGGAACCGCCGCGGCGCTTGCCCTGGCGCAGGCCGTAGACGACGGCCCCGACGACGGCCAGGACGAGCGCGAGGCTTCCGACGCGCTGGGCGGTGCGCTTCGCGTCCGCGACGCGCGCGCGGACCGCCGTCTTCCGCGAGCGCTCTACCTCGGCGACAAGCTGACGCCCCTCGTCGGTGTCGCTCGTCCGCAGGTCGGTGATGGTCTCCCCGCGGCGCGGGTCGATATCGAAGACCGTCGCGAGCGCCTCCGTCGCCGTCTCGAACGGGGTGCTCCGTGGACCCTCCACGGGGGTCTCGGTCTCCTCCTCGTGCGTCTCTTCGCTCTCCTCGTCGGTCACCTCCCGGCGCTCCGCGACCTCCTCGCGGTCTTCGATGTCGGTCTCGGTCTCTTCGGTCTCGGTGTGGTCTACTGTCCCCGGCATAGGTCCCACGAGTCCTGTCGTCTCGTTAAGCGTTGCGGCCGCGCGTGCCGCTCACCGTCCCTCCAGCGCAGCCATATTCGCCTCGACGACCTCCGTGAGCGCCGCGAACTCCTCGCGTGGGCTGAATTCGATGAGGACGGTTCCAGCGTCTACGGCCATCGTGTGGTCTGGTGCCATGTAGTACATCTCGCCCGCCTCGACCGCCTCGTCGTGGTCGGCGTACCGGACGGTCATCCGTCCCGACAGTAAGTACCCCCAGTGCGGGCACTGACACCGGTCGTTCGGTAATCCCTCCAGCAACGGCGCGTCGTCGAAGTCCGTCAGGTACGTCTCGTACCCGACCCGCATCTCCCCCCACTCGGCCTCCCGCCACACGCCGTCTTCGGTCTCGAACCCCACCTCGAACTCGGAGAGGGCGGCGTGGCGCCCGCTCGTGTCGTAGTTTGTCATTTGGTACCATGGACCGAAAGGCGCCGCGAGGAGATAACCGCTACTCGTGTCCGTTCGCCGGTATCTACCGGAGACGTTACCGTTCGGAGCGTTCGCCTCTCACCTCGGACCTCGCTGGCCCTGAGTGGTGGACACGTCTCGTCTCGGGCACCGCTGCCGACGGCCACGAACTGACTCTAGGTCCCCTGAACCGCGTCGATAACCGCTGTCCCGACCACGATTGGGTCCGTCGGCACCGCACTGGTATCGCTGAGGGTGACCGCGTACTCGTCGAACATCGCGAACTCGGACTCGATGGAGCCCACACGCTCACCCTCCGTATCGGTTATCGTGTACTCGTGGGCGATCCACTGGCCGAACGGGAGGACCTTGCGGCCCAGCGTGACGAGTGCGCCTCGTGAGTTGATCTCGGCGAGGACCGAACGGTCGTCGGCGTCGCGAATCCGCCACGTGTCCCGGGACGGAGAGAGGTCGTTTTCCAGTATCACGAGGTCTTCCCCGGTCTGGCTGTCCGTGAGGAGGTAGTCGCCGGCGATGTCTAGGGCACCGCTGGCCGTCACGGCAACGACCTCGTCGCCGTCGGCGTCGACGAAGGAGAACTCGCCTGGATTCTGGTACATATTGTACGTGCCGCGGAAGACCGTGTCGCCGGTGACGTCCCTGGCTTCGTACTCGGGTCGAAAGTTCTCGTCCCGTCCAGTCTGCTCGACGGTGAACTGGCTGCCCGCGAGGTCGACGGCCGCGAGTTCGTAGTCTCGTGTCACTTCTCGGGCAATTATACTGCGACGATACTTAAAACCTGCACGAGATTGACAGTCATAGTACGAATCGACGTCACCTGGTCCGTCGCTCTACACCCGCGATATCGGCTGGTTCGACCACGGTCCCACGAACGGATACCACGTGGTCCGTACGCCGACCGACCGAACTCCCCTCGGCCGGCACCGAACGAAACGACGACTGCGGTTACCGCAGGTTCCGCCACCGCAGGCGGCGTTACGCCGCCGAGTGTCGCGTTCGCTCCTCACGTTCGTTCGTCGCAGAACCCTCGGTCGGGGATGTGAACTCGCTCGCAGCGAGGCTGCTCGCCGCTCGAATCCCTCTTTGTGCGCTTTTTCACACTCCGTTCGAAAACGTGCTCGGTCGGGGATTTGAACCCCGGTCGTTGGCTCGAAAGGCCAACATGATTGGCCGGACTACACCAACCGAGCGGCGACTGTATCTGCGCACCACGCGCTTCGCGCGCCGCATTGCGATTTAGTCGATTGGTCCCGGCCAAATCCTACCTGCTCTATAAAGAAAATCGGATACAACGTATATAATACCCGGTGTCGTTGGTCTATAGCCAACTTCGATTAGCCGGGTGGCTAATTGATTTCAGACACCATTTCGACAATAATAGTGTTCTATGAACCAGCATGCCCGGAGGTACTGCCTTGTTTATCCCCTGTATCCGACCAGCCAATAGGCAGTTAGTATCGATATTGTATTATCAAAATAAATCGATATAAAAAATCTCTTGAAGAAGATAAATATAGCGATCCAAACTGGTTGTTCGACTGTATCATAATCTGTCGCTGGCAAATATATCGACTTAGATTTCGGGTTATATTTGTAATTGATCATAGGCCCAAAGGGCCATACCGATTTCTCTGTGTGGTATCCCCAAACTTTGAGATAATTGATTGATAACTTCAGTATATTCTATATAACCGTTGATAGTGTCATATGTCTGGAAAAGAGTTATCAGATTTGCATATTTGGAGTACGATGATACTTGCGGGATATACCAGTTTATGAATGCACGGATCCTTGGTAGGTCAACCATTGAATAATCATTGGGAAAAATCGTAGCTAATAGCATTGAGGCTCTAGACACCCCCACTCCTCGGAGTTTGCAGAGCTCCCTCAGTTGGCGGCGTGTATTTGGATGAGACGAAATAGCATCGTGTGTATGTTTTTTAATCATAGGTCCTGCATTCGAATCAAAGTTGTCTGAAATATTTGACCGGATCTTCATTATATTACCGTATTCAAATATCGTTACATGCCCTTGCTGTTGCAAGTGGTTCGATATTGATCTAAATTCGTACTGGTCATCAGTTGTATTTCCATTGTGAATATAGTGGACCTTTTCATTCGGCCGCAGATTTTTATATTCTTTCACCAAACTAGGAATATTCCCGCAATCTGGTCCACTGCCGTTGATGAAATTCAGCCTTATCATATCGACTCATTAAGACATCAGTACATTAAATATACTGACTGATTCGTAGTAATTCACTTTAGATGGGCTTCCGATGTGAGTGAAGCATCCATATTAAGACGGGCCCATCTACAGGTTTCAATTTGGCCATCGAAGCAGGAAGCCTGCCGCCCCGCGCCTGTTTGTTGGCGATGAGTTCTATGGAACAACTAGCGATGTTGGATACCATACTTCTCACAGAGAGACCGAAAAAGAAGAATAAAAGAAAATAAAACTTCTGAGAAAAAAGGTGTATATCCAGAACCTGGCTAAAATACAAATATCACTTAAACACCTTGCTCAAGTTACGTGGTAGTGTAGGGGGTTATTACACTCAGCCATCCCCCCGGAGAGCCAACTACTGTAACCTGGCCACAGAATTTCGGTGATATTGGCTGAACAATTACGATATTTTACTGGCGTAACGTCGGAATCGGTTCTAAGGTCTCCTGACGACCATGGATGTCTGTCTGAAAATCTTTTCTGAGCCCGGGGTTACCCCTTACGCGACGAAAGAACTCATCCATAACGGTGAGGAGCAGCTGAGTGACCTCACACGCAATCTGAGAGCAAGGCCCGAACGTCTTTGGGAGAAACCTCACCCAAACTGCCAGAAGCTCTGTGCGGCACGCTGTGCGATTTCTTCTTGAGTGTGTGGTTTGGGTCTCGGAATTAAATAAAACCGCTCAGAGCGAAAGCTGTGAATTCTCAGCCACATCGCAGCCGTTTTGAACTGCTGGAAACTAGCTACGTCGCGGATGAGAGCTCGCTGCGTCAAGCAGCTAGCCAAGGTAGCTAACCAGTGGAGATAACCTAGTTAGTAGGTTACGGTTTGTAATCTCTATTATTAACGCAGGAAGCCGGCGGGCCCCCAGCCTCTTCAAGTGCTAGTCTCCTAGCGCTAGTCTCCAAAGTTAGTTACTGGACAAGGAGACAAGAAGTAGGGGAGATCCGTAGAACAACCAACTGCTATTATATGATTCCATCAATTTAAGCGCGGCCGCACACGCGCGACCCCCCGGCCACCGTCTCTATTTGGCTATGGTGATGACGACTCCTCTTTTCGCCCCCCTTTCATTTCGCCAGTTGGCTGGCCAAAGTTCTGGTAGACCAAGCCCAGCAAAATCAACTGGTTGGCTGAGCGATTGGCCAGCAGTTCAAACTGCAAGTAGGCGAACCGGCCACGTACCGATATCCGTATATAAATTGTCCGCGAGGCTAGAATTTACATTTTCAATCTATAGGGAGATTCAGTTATGAAGTGTGCAAATATGCCCATGGCCAAACTGCCAGTGAACTCTTGGCTAATGGTAACCACCCATGGGGATACTAAAGTTGTCTCCTTATCAGCAGCCACGAGGCGGCCGCCGCGTTCCTGCGCAACTAAGCGGGGGGTAATGACTAATCATAATACGTATTAAATACATCTCCAGTGATTAATGGAATAATCTCTCTAATTCTATCGTGAATATATCTTTGTGTGCTTTGTTACATATACAAAATTAATAGCTCATTTGCTGATATAATGTGTGTCCTCCATTTGCGAAAAGACACCAACTACATTAGATAGACCAGTACCATCCCACGCTTTTGGCTACTGTTCACTCGTCTTGATAATCATCGTACTTGAAATGCCTGAGTCCCTCTGGATACCGAGGGTCTGCTGGGGTGACAGTATCTATATCTAGTAGGTGCTGAACGCGATCCACCGGCATAAATGCTGGAGCTGATAGGACGTTCTCAAAGGCTTCATTATCTTGATTATTGACTTTCTCAACCACCATCTCTTGATGCTCTTCAAAACCATCCTCAGGGATCATGTCCCAGATGAGAAGTGAACTGAGCGTGGTAATTAGATTCCCTATTACCCGAGTAGAAAGCTGACCATGGAGGTTCGCGTTTCGCTGGTCTGCCACCACTCTTAGGAAATGGTTTGTTGACTCTAATTCCTTCCCAACTATTTTTTCAACACCGGACATATTTCCGATCAATGTATTTCGATTATAACGTGTAAGGTCGTCAATTTGTGACAGTGTCCTCTCTACAGTGAGTGAAGCGCTGTGATGTCTCCAAATCTGGAGTTTATCGTGATACGTTACATCCCCCTTTAGTGTGGATTGACAGGGGTGCCACGGGCTCGCCACATCGGTGGTGACATCTCCATCACTACTTGAAATAGCGTCGCAATGGTTATTGAGCAATCCTTCTAAGACTGCAAATCCAGCCGTAGAAGCATATCGGTCGGGAAGAACACCAAGATGGTCAAGACTCGGGTTACCCCAATCAACAACTCTCCAAGCTTCCTCCCATGAAATCTCTTTACCGTCAATGGTGGTTGCAATCCCTTGTCTAGTATAGAATACTCTTGAATTAATATGTCGTAATTTGAAAAGCATGAAATGAACGAGAGAAAGATATTCTCTAACGACAGCCTGATATGGCTCCTCTTGGGAGATCGGGTGTTCAACGGCAAAAGCAGCGGTCCATCCCCAATAGAGAAAGTGGTCGTATGAAATCCGGGGCGGGGATGTCATGAAAACAGCATCAGAGAGGTATCTCGGGAGTTGGAGCAAATCTTTATGCGATAAATTGTAAATATCATCCCAATTATTTAGCAAATGCGTGTCTGGATCAATAAAATGACCTTCTGGGTCATAGTCCTCATCTGAAAGTATTCTTTCACTTTGGCGAAGAAGTCTCTCTAAATTTTCCTTGAAGTCCGGCGGTGATGAAGAGTCATTCATTGGATTATTATTTTTATGTGGGAATTCATTGAATAAACTACATTCTGGACATTGTACCACATGGATTTCCGCGTCAATTGTCTCCAGTTCATCCAAATTCGCTAGTACAGCGGATAGCGTTACCTGATATGGTAGTTCGGCCAGTGTAGTTTCACACTTACCACAGATGTATTCGACATCAGATTCGTTCGTGTTGACTACTGGAGCGCTTTCAGGGACATAATACGGAGTATCGTGTGAATCTGGCTCTGGGATAATATTGAGTCCCACTCTGCGCATTACTCCAGATATCAATCGAGCTTATAAATTTATGAGGGTTCCATTGGAACCTGATTAATGTCTTTCAGAGTTTGCCCCTCTGCGGGAGTGCGGGGCGGGCGCCGGCTTCCTGCGTGACTAACCGAGAATCGTGAATCTGCGCCCAATATTTGTTCATCCCATACGGTCAAGAGCGTCACGTCGAGATTCTATCGGAGCTTGATCGTACCGCATTGTTGTTGTCGGGCTCTTGTGCCGTAGTTGAGCCTGTGCTGCCGCCAGATCTTCCTCATGGGTCATATACGTCGCTGTGGATGCTCGGATAGAGTACCACGAGAGAGACCGCCCTTTAGTCGAGATATCTGCGAGATCGCAGAGGCGGTGTAGGACGTGACGGAGCGATTGTGACCGATAGGGGTTACCATGTCGGGTCAGCCACAGAGCGTCAGTTCCAGTATATCGATCGTATGCTCTCCGCTCGGTCAGCCATCGATCAAGTGCGCGAACCGTTCGAGACTGGAGACTGACGATCCAGTTGTCTACGTTCTTGCTTGACTGCTCTTTGGGAATCCTGAGTACCCCATTGTCTATGTCCACCCATGAGGTTACAGCTCGTTCTACTTCGATAGGGCGTAGACCACAATCTAGACTGACCCAGACGAGAGTAGGGGTCTGCCACCCATTCGCGCGTTCCCAATCAGCAGGTCGTACGTCTGACTTGGGCTTCCCGAATCGCTGGGCTAAATACCCTTTCCATCGGTCACGCTGTTCCGGTGTGAGATCGTTATACCCCGGAATACTCCCGTATTCAAGTGCCGCCTCGCGGAGTTGCCGTCTCTCGGATCTGGTAAAGTAATCCCGTGGTCTCGTTGCGTCCCCTGACGAAAACGCATACGGTGGTTCCCACTCGGATCCTCCCCTAGTGTGTACTCTCCAGCGAAACAATCGAAGGAGTGATTTCTGCGTATTCGACTTGTGTGACTCACTGGCGTCGGAGTATGTGAGGTCGCGTATGTAGGCGTCAGCATCCTCAGAGGTAACGTCGGTAGTGTACCCTCTCTCATCCCATACAGCGCGGAAAAATTGGTCCGTCCGATAAGCAGTCTGGCGAACGGTCGATTCACTGTAACCTACAGCACGGTCTGGGTTCTTGCCGAGATGGAGTAACCATTCGATGAACTCCCGTCTAATCTCTTGATAATCGAGTAGCTGGCGTTGGTTTAATCGCTCTTTGGACGGGCCAGGGACGATTACCGTATCATCGAGTGCATCCTGGCTCATTGGAAACCCCCTCCGACTAACCAGCTTTTCAAATTGGCCTGACAATTTGGGAGAATCGCTATACAGCGCTCGAATGAGGTGATCCGATTTTGTGTAATTGGCGTCGGCATGCTTGCTCATTGGTGTTTGAGCAGGCGGAAAACACACGACGGCGAAGCCGTCCAGTGCTCGGTCGGGGATTTGAACCCCGGTCGTTGGCTCGAAAGGCCAACATGATTGGCCGGACTACACCAACCGAGCGGCGACTGTACCTGCGCACCACCTCTTGATAAAGGCTGTCCTTCGAGCCGTCGCTGACACGACCTACCAGTCCGAGCAAGTCAGAAAACCGCCACACCGGGTCGGGGCGCCCGCGTTCACTTCCCTTCGAACTCGGGGTCGCGGTCGGTCGAGAACGCGGTGATACCCTCCATGAGGTCGTCGGTCCCCATCAGGTGACCGAACGCCTGCGCTTCGAGTTCGAGACCGGCCTCGATGTCCTCCGAGCCACGCAGCATCGCGCGCTTGGTGAGGCGCTGGGCGACCGGGGGGCCGCCGGCGAGTCGCTCCGCGAGGTCGAGCGCCGCCTCGTCGAACTCCGTGTGCGGGACGACCTCGTTGACGAAGCCCCAGTCCGCCATCGTCTCGGCGTCGAAGCGGTCCGAGGTGAAGATGACCTGCTTCGCCCGACCCATGCCGATGAGGCGCTGGAGGCGCTGGGTACCGCCCCACCCCGGCAGGAGGCCGAGGCTGTGCTCGGGCAGGCCGAGTTCCGAACGGTCGCTGGCGATGCGCAGGTCCGCGCAGGCGGCGAGTTCGAGGCCGCCGCCGAGGGCGAAGCCGTCGATACCGGCGACGACGGGCATGCCGACTTCCTCCAGTTTCCCGAACGTGGACTGGCCCTTCCGGGAGAGTTCGATGGCCTCCAGCGGTTCGGCGCTGGCGGCGAACCCGGAGACGTCGGCGCCGGCGGAGAAGGCGCGGTCGCCCTTCCCGGTGAGGAGAATCGAGCGCACGTCGTCGTCGTCCTCGAGGAGGTCGACGGCCGCCGAGAGTTCGTCGAGGACGTCCGGGTTGATAGTGTTCATCCGCGCCTCGCGGTCGAGCACGATGTGGCCCACCCGCTCGCGGGGGTACTCGACGCTGATGGTGGTGAACTCTGTCGTCTCGCCGTCGTCGGCACTCCCGTGGAACCCGCCGTCCTCGGCAGCCTCGCGGAGGCCGTCCGCGACCGCGTAGCGCTCGGCGCCCGTCGATTCCTCCAACGCTTCGAGCGTCTCGACGAGCGTCTCCAGACCGGCCTTGTCGGCCATCTTCGCCGGCCCCTCGGGGTACCCCGCCCCGAGCATCACGGCCTGGTCGATGTCGCGCGGCGGGGCGACGTCCTGCTCGACGAGGTGGCCCACCTCGTTGGCCATCGTCGCCAGCAGGCGGCGCTTGACGTCGTCGCGGGTCTGGTCGGTGGGGACCTGTGCGCCGTCGCCGTCCTCGTAGTCGTAGAAGCCCCGTCCGACCTTCTTGCCGTAGCGCTCCTCCTCGACCGTCTCCTCCAGCAGGGGGCAGGGGGCGTACGCCTCGCCGAGTTCGTCGTGCATGTACTCGAGGACGTGGTAGGTGACGTCGTTGCCGACCTGGTCGCCGAGTTCGAACGCACCCATCGGCAGGCCGATGTCGAACTTCACCGTCGAGTCGACCTCCGCCATCGTGGCCGTCCCGTCCTCGACGACCCAGCACGCCTCGTTCATCAGCGGGACGAGGATGCGGTTGACGACGAACCCGGGGACGTCCTTTCGCACGCGGACGGGCGTCTTGCCGAACGCCTCGGCGAGGTCCTCGGCCACGTCGAGGGTCTCGTCGGCGGTGTGGGCACCGGAGATGACCTCGACGAGCGCCATCCGGACCGGCGGGTTGAAGAAGTGCATCCCGCAGAACTGTTCGGGTCGCTCAGTCACCTCCGAGAGGTCGGTGATGGAGAGCGAGGAGGTGTTGGTCGCGAGGATGGCGTCCTCCGGCGCGTACTCGACGACGTCGCCGTAGACGTCCTTCTTGATGTCCATCTTCTCGGGCACGGCCTCGATGACGAACTCGACGTCGCCGACGGCCTCCTCCATGTCGACGACCGGCGTGATGCGGTCGATGCTGGCGTCGGCTTCCTCCTGCGTTAACTGCTCCTTCTCGGCGAGTTTGTTCAGGCTCCACTCGATCTGCTCGTAGCCGTTCTGAACGAACTCCTCGTTGATGTCCCGGAGCATCACGTCGTAGCCCGCCATCGCCGCCACCTCGGCGATGCCGTGACCCATGTTCCCGGCCCCGAGGACCGCGATAGTCTGGATGTCGTCGGATTCCATAGTGACGTTCGTAGCCTTACGGGCGGTCGAGTTCAACGTTTCCCATCCGTTCTCCGACAACTCCTGGTCGGTTTACCAACTGCGGAAAACGATTATGTGGAATCGGGGGAGAGGTACGGCGTCATGGACTTCGACCTGACGGACGAACAGAGGCAGATTCGCGACGAGGTCCGGCGCTTCGCGGAGAACGAGGTCGCCCCCGTCGCGGGGGAGTACGACGTCGAGGAGAAGTTCCCCTTCGAGGTGCTGGAGACGGCCGCCGAGATGGGGCTGACCGGCGCGAACATCCCCGTCGAGTACGGCGGCGCGGGCTACAACGCCCTCGAGACGGCGCTCGTCGTCGAGGAACTGTTCGCCGTCGACCCCGGCGTCGGCCTCTCCATCACGGCGACGACGTTCGGCAGCGACGCCATCATGGAGTTCGGCACCGAGGAACAGAAAGAGGAGTACCTCGAACCCGTCGCCATCGGCGAGGCCATCATGGGCGCGGCCATCTCCGAACCCGACACCGGCAGCGATGTCTCCTCCGTCTCGACCACCGCCGAGAAGGACGGCGACGAGTGGGTACTCAACGGCAACAAGATGTGGATCACCAACGGGTCGGTCGGCGACTTCTTCGTCGTGATGTGCAAGACCGACCCCGAGGCCGAGGGTCGATACAACGGCTTCTCACAGATAATCGTCGAGTCCGACCGCGAGGGGTTCACGAGCGAGAAGATAACGGGCAAGCTCGGCATCCGCGCGAGCGACACCGCCGAACTCGTCTTCGACGACCTGCGCGTCCCCGAGGAGAACCTCGTCGGCACGCGCGGCATGGGCTTCCTCCAGCTCATGCAGTTCTTCGACGTCACCCGGACGATGGTCGCCGCCCAGGGTATCGGCATCGCCAAGGGCGCCTGCGAACGCGCGCTCGACTACGCCAAGGAGCGCGAACAGTTCGGCCGCCCCATCGGCGACTTCCAGGCCATCCAGCACAAACTCGCCGACATGCACACCCGGACCGAGGCCGCCAGACAGCTGACCTACAAGTCCGCCTGGAGCGTCGACAACTCCGACGACCAGTTGACGACGCTCGCCTCCATGGCCAAGGAGTACGCCTCCCGCGTCGCCGTCGACTGCGCCAACGAGGCCGTCCAGATACACGGCGGGGCCGGCTACGTCAACGACTTCGACGTCGAACGCCTCTACCGCGACGCGAAGATCACTCAGATATACGAGGGCACCACGGAGATTCAGAAGAACATCATCGCCCGCGAGTTGCTGGGGAAGGGTTTCTAACCCCACTCTTTGACACCTCGGGTGTACTCCACTCGGTCGCACAGCACTCGGCGTCAAAACCGGGACAGAGACGTCGCTCGACGCGCTTCGCGCGTCTCACGGTGAACCGCAGCCGCCGGGCTCGTGCGGGGGCTAGACCTGCCGGTTCGCCGTCTGTGGGGACCGTTCGGACGAGCCTGGAAACCACTCTCGTTACCCTTTTGTCCACACCGGGGGAAGGGAGGGGCATGCGCGACAGCACCCGTCGTCGCCGACCGTTCGTCCACCGCTCGCGTCGGTGCCCCCGCTGTCGCTGGTGAGCCCGCTCTTCTCGTCGAGTTTCGCACGCCCATCGCACCACGCCAGCTACCATACCATGTTCGACAGACTTCGCGAAGACGTTCGCACCGCCTACGAGACAGACCCTGCCGCCAAGCGTCCGCTTGAGGTGGTCCTCACCTATCCGGGACTGCACGCCCTCTGGTTCCACTACCTCGCGCGACGGCTCCTCGCCGCCGACCACGCGCTCGCCGCGCGCGTCGTCTCGCACGTCGCCCGCGTCCTGACGGGCGTCGAGATACACCCCGGCGCGACCGTGGGCCACCGGCTGTTCGTCGACCACGGGATGGGCGTCGTCGTCGGCGAGACGGCCGAAATCGGTGACGACGTCCACATGCACCACGGCGTCACCCTCGGGGGGGCCGACTCGGACCCCGTCAAGCGCCACCCGACCGTCGAGGACGATGTGCTCATCGGCGCGAACGCGACGCTCATCGGCGACATCACCGTCGGGACGGGCGCACGCGTCGGTGCCGGCGCCGTCGTCGTCGAGGACGTCCCGCCGGGGACGACCGTCGCCGGCGTGCCGGCGAAGCCCGTCGGCGAGCCGGCCGAGGCCGAAACCGCCGAGGCACCGGACGAAGTGGCGCCCGGCTGCCCGTCGCGGTAGCGCAGTAACGTGCGTCCGACTGGTTCCGCCTACTCGTCGGACTCGTACTCCGCCCAGATGTATCGGACCGCGTGGCTCCGATAGGGACGCCACCGCTTGGCGAGCGACCGCATCTCCTCGCGGCTCATCTCCTCGCCGTCGTTGTACAGGGTCTCGATGCCGCGGCGGACCGCGAGGTCGCCGAGGGGGAGAACGTCGTCGCGTTCGAGGACGAACAGGAGGTACATCCGGGCCGTCCACGCGCCGATGCCGCGAATCTCGGTCAGTTCGTCGATGACCTCCTCGTCCGAGTGGTCGGCGAGGCCGGCGGGCGTCAGGTCGCGTTCGAGGTAGGCCTCGGCGGCGTGGCGCGCGTACTCGGTCTTCCGCTCGCCGAGGCCCGCCTCGACGAGTTCCGACTCGGTCGCGTTCAGGACCGCCTCGGGAGTCACCTCGCCGTCGAACAGGGCGAAGACGCGCTCCCTGACCGCTCTCGCCGAGGCCGTCGAGATGGACTGGTTGATGATGCTGACGAGCAGTCGCTCGTAGCCGTTCGTCCACTCCGGTTCCACGTAGGGGTCGTGGCGGTCGAGGAGGTCGGCCATCACCGGGTCGTCGCCGAGGACCGTCCGCACGTCGTCGTCGGTGGGTTCCACAGTGCTCGAACCGACGGGCCGAGGGCTCACGACAGTTGCGCATCGCGGACGGTCACGGCCCCGAGAGGGCGGGCCGCCGTCCGCGGCACGTCGGAAGGGCGGACAGGCACCACTGACGGCGCGAAGCGACGTCGCGACCCGCTTCGCGGCGACGGTCAGGTCACGGCGATGCTGGTCGCGTTCTCGTACAAGAAGGTCCGGGCGTGAATCGCGCGGCGAGTCGGTCGGCGGCCGGTTCGGGCGACGTCTGTCGACGGCCGAGGGGTTACTCCTCCAGCGCTTCCTCGTCGTCGTCGGAGTAGTCACCGTCCGCGCGCCGGCGGACGTCGACGCGGTAGTGTTCGAGGATGTCGCGCCCGAGCAGGAGGGGGTAGTCCATGTGGCTGCGGTCCTCGACGCTCGCGGTGACGGTGTGCTGTCGCCCGCCGATACCGATGACGAGGTCGACGACGGGGCGGGCCTTCCCGGACTTGACGCTCCCCGACTTCACGCGCGTCATGCTCTTGATGGGGCCGGCGCCGATTTCGGCGGCCAGCGACGTGTCGATGCTGGTCCGCGTCGCGCCCGTGTCGGACTTCGCCAGCGCGCCCGTCGAGCCGCTGGTCCCGCTGACGACGACCTCCTCGATGTAACCGATGAGCGGCTGGTCCTCGGAGTCGTAGGGAGCGACCCGGGGAGCACAGGAGGGCGTCGAGTCGTCGAGGGTCGCCGAGAGCTCGCGGACCCGTTCGTCGTCGACGGTCCCGCCGGCGCGCTCGATGGCCATCTTCGCGATGTAGGGGGCGGGGCTGGAGCCGGTGGCCTGGTAGAGGCCCTTGAACCCCGCCGTCGGGTTGACCTCGAGGACGTACCAGCCGTCCTTCCCCTTCACGAGGTCGACGCCGGCGTAGTCGAGGCCGAGCACCTCGGCCGCGTACAGCGCCGTCTCCGAGGCCTCCTCGGGCAGTTCGTCGGTCATGTCCTCGACGGCACCGCCGAGCGCCACGTTGGTCCGCCAGTCGCCCTCGGGGGCGTACCGGCGCATCGCGCCGACGATGTGCTCGCCGACGACGTACACCCGGAGGTCGCTGTGGCGCTCGTCGTCGAGTTCGATGAGCTTCTGGAGGAAGGCCTGTCGGTTGCCGACCTTCGGGTTGACGGGTTCGGTGAGGTCGACCTTCCAGGTGCCGCCGCCGTGCGTCCCGATGGCGGTCTTGTAGACGCCGACGTCGCCGAAGCGGTCGCGGTTGCGGTTGAGGCCGTCGTTCGACAGCGCGAGCAGGGCGTCGGGGACGGCGATGTTCCAGTCCGCGAGCGTGACGGCCGTGGCGAACTTGTGGATGGCCGTCAGCACCGCCCCCGGCTGGTTGAGCATCGGGCGGAGGCGGTTGAACGTCGTCGCCAACCCGAGGCCCTCCGCGGGTTCCTCGGTGTTCGAGAGCAGGAGCCGGTTCGCGACGATGTCCACCTCGGGTTCTATCGCGACGTCGCCGTCCTCGATGGAGATCGCGGTGTTCTCGGCGCGGAGCCACTCCGGGGCGTGGCCGAGGTCCTCGACGGCGTTGAGGATCGCCTTGGTCTCCTTGCTGTTGTGTAGCGAGAGGACGCCAACTCGTACTCGGTTTTCATCAGTGGTGGACATAGACGGTACCATTCGCGGCGTCGCCAAATGCGTGCCGGTATCAGCGACGCCCGTCCGGGACCCGCGACCGCGAGACGGGGAGGTATTTACCTCGTCACACCAGTGTCCTGCCATGGCAGCGCCCGACGCGTTCACCTACAACGGGGGAACCGTCGCCCCCGGCGAGACGCAGAACCTCCGCTACAGCGTCAGCGAGACCTACCTCGGCGACCCGGTTCGCATCCCCGTCACCGTCGTCAACGGCGAACGCGAGGGCCCGACCGTGTTCCTCAGCGCGGCGGCCCACGGCGACGAACTGAACGGCATCGAGGTCGTCCGCGAGGTCGCCCACACCTGGAACCACGCCGACCTCGCGGGGACCCTCGTCTGCCTGCCCGTCCTCAACGTCCCCGGGTTCATCGCCCAGCAGCGCTACCTCCCCATCTACGACCGCGACCTGAACCGCTCGTTCCCCGGCAGCGAGACGAGCACGGGCGCGAAGCGGATGGCCAACCGCATCTTCCGCAACTTCATCGAACCCTGCGACTACGGCCTCGACTTCCACACCTCCACGCGCGGGCGGACGAACATGCTCCACGTCCGGGGCGACATGGAGCACACGGAGACGGCCCGCCTCGCCAACGCCTTCGCGTCGAACGTCATCCTCTCCAGTGAGGGGCCGGAAGGGACGCTCCGACGGGAGGCCACGGACGCCGGGACTCCCACCATCACCATCGAGATGGGGGAGGCCCACCGCTTCCAGCGGTCGCTCATCGACCGGGCGCTCGACGGCGTGCTGAGCGTCCTCGCGGAGTTCGGCCTCCGGCCGGCCGAACAGGTCCGCTGGCCGGGGTGGCGGACCGTCATCGACGACAGCGGCGAGAAGACGTGGCTCCGCGCCGACGTCGGCGGTCTCGTCGACATGAACTACGAGCGGGGGACGCTCGTCTACGAGGACGACGTCATCTGCACCATCTCCGACCCGTTCCGCGCCGACACGGAGACGGTCGAGGCACCGTTCACCGGCCTGCTCGTCGGCGTCCTGGAGAACCCGCTGGTCTACCCGGGGAACCCGCTCTGTCACCTCGTGAAACTGGAGGAGAAGACGCTCCGCGCGCTCGAACAGGAGCAGGCCATCACCCGCACGCCGTGAGAAGTAAACCTGTCGGTTTTCGAAGGCTCATTCCGTCGCCTCGGGGCCGCTCGACCCCGCGCAGACGGTGAGTTAGTAACTACTATACCCGGTGGCCCCCTGTCACGGACATACATGAGCCAGTCGTACGACAGGGGCCTCGTCGAGGACTTCGGCCGGTGGCGGGACTTCTCCGCCGGCATGTGGGCGTGGGTGTTCCACAAGTTCACCGGGTGGGTCCTCATCGGATATCTCTTCACGCACATCGCCGTCCTGAGCACGGCGACGGTCAGTCCGGACATGTACACGAACACGCTACAGGGGCTGGAGGAACTCCTCCTCGTCCGGTTCCTCGAGGTCGGCCTGCTGGCGGTCGCCGTCTTCCACATCCTCAACGGCGTCCGCCTGCTGTTCGTCGACCTCGGCGTCGGCCTCGGCGCCCAGGACAAGAGCTTCTACGCCTCGGTCGTGCTGACGGGCGCCATCGTCGTCGCCAGCGTGCCGACGTTCCTCGCGGGGGCGCTCTGATGGCGGAGCACTACTCCTCGTTCGAGCGCAAGGGCACCGGTTGGCTGCTCCAGCGCCTGACGGCGGTGTTCCTCGTCGGCGTCCTCGCCTTCCACTTCATGCTACTTCACTTCGTGAACCACGCCGCCGAAATCACCTTCATGGGCACGCAGGCCCGCATGGGGCAGGTCGGCTACTTCGCGACCATGTGGCTGTTCCTCGTGACGGCCACCTTCCACGGCGTCAACGGCGTCTACAACGCTCTCGTCAACCAGGGGCTCTCCGGGACCCAGCAGCGCGTCGCGCGGGCCGGCCTCGCGCTCGCGGCGCTCGCACTCGTCGCCCAGGGGACCTACGTGGCACTGGCGATGAACGGCTTCCTCTAACACAATGAGCACGCAACTCCCCGAATCCGAGACCGAGACCGAGACCGAATCCGACGAACAGGCGCCGAGCGCGCCCGTCCAGCAGCAGCGGCGCATGGAGCGCAAACGTGCCCGCGCCGAGGAGGAGGAGCGCGAGGCCGTCGAGGAGGAGACGGAACTCGACGGCGAGACGTACACCCTGAAGGTGTTCCGCTACGACCCCGAAGTCGAGGGCAAGAAGCGCCCGCGCTTCGACGAGTTCGTCGTCCCCTACCACAAGGGGATGACGGTGCTCGACGCGCTGATGTACGCGCGCGACCACTACGACTCCTCGCTCACCTTCCGACACTCCTGTCGGCAGGCCATCTGTGGCTCCGACGCGATGTTCGTCAACGGGCGCCAGCGTCTCTGCTGTAAGACCCAGCTGTCGGACCTCACCGACCCCGTCCGCGT
The DNA here is from genome assembly GCF_030553305.1 of Halomarina ordinaria. Classification (NCBI taxonomy): domain Archaea; kingdom Methanobacteriati; phylum Methanobacteriota; class Halobacteria; order Halobacteriales; family Natronomonadaceae; genus Halomarina; species Halomarina ordinaria. Next base: position 432,176 of record NZ_JARRAH010000001.1, read on the forward strand.
CGAACCCCTCCCCCACCAGGAGGTGGTGAAGGACCTCGTCGTGGACATGCAGCACTTCTACGACCAGATGGACGCTGTCGAGCCGTTCTTCCAGACGAACGACCTCCCCTCGGGGCTAGAAGAACAGCACCAGACCCGCGAGAACCGCGAGAAGGTGAAGATGTCCACGCGCTGTATCTGGTGTGGCGCGTGCATGTCCTCGTGTAACATCGCGGCCGGCGACAACGAGTACCTCGGCCCCGCCGCCATCAACAAGGCCTACCGCTTCGCGATGGACGAGCGCGAGGGCGAGGAGCTGAAACAGCACCGCCTCGAGATACTCGAACAGGAACACGGCGTCTGGCGCTGTCAGACGCAGTTCTCCTGCACCGAGGTCTGCCCGAAGGACATCCCCCTCACCGAGCACATCCAGGAACTCAAGCGCGAGGCGGTGAAGAACAACCTCAAGTTCTGGTAATCCGAAGACACTACAACGACTACTACTACCATGGCAATTCACGAACACGACGTCGTCGTCGTCGGGGCGGGCGGCGCCGGCATGCGAGCGGCCATCGCGGCGAACGAGGAGGGTGCGGACGTCGCGCTCGTCTCGAAACTCCACCCGGTACGCAGTCACACGGGCGCGGCCGAAGGGGGCATCAACGCCGCGCTGCGCGACGGCGACTCCTGGGAGGACCACGCCTACGACACGATGAAGGGCTCCGACTACCTCGGCGACGCCCCCGCCGTCGAGACGCTCTGTCAGGACAGCCCGAAGGAGACCATCCAGCTCGAACACTGGGGGATGGCGTTCTCCCGGGACGACGACGGGCGCGTCTCCCAGCGACCGTTCGGTGGCCTCTCGTTCCCGCGGACCACCTACGCGGGCGCGGAGACGGGCCACCACCTCCTGCACACGATGTACGAGCAGGTCGTCAAGCGGGGCATCCGCGTCTACGAGGAACACTACGTGATGCAACTCGCGGTCACGGACCACGAGGACCCCGAGGCGCGGCGCTGTCACGGCGTCGTCGCCTACGACATCAAGACGGGGCGCATCAACGGCTTCGTCGCGAACGACGGCGTCGTCATCGCCACCGGCGGGCCGGGCCAGATGTACGACCACACCACGAACGCCGTGGCCAACACCGGCGACGGGGCGGCGATGGCCTACCGCGCCGGCGTCCCCCTGCAGGACATGGAGTTCGTCCAGTTCCACCCGACGACGCTCCCCTCGACGGGCGTGCTCATCAGCGAGGGCGTCCGCGGCGAGGGCGGCATCCTCTACAACAGCGAGGGTGAGCGCTTCATGTTCGAACGCGGGTACGCCAACAACGTCGGCGAACTCGCCTCGCGCGACGTCGTCGCGCGCGCCGAACAGACCGAGGCCAACGAGGGCCGCGGCTTCGAGAACGACAGCGTCATGCTCGACATGCGCCACCTCGGCGAGGAGCGCATCATCGACCGCCTCGAGAACATCCTCCACCTCGCGGAGGACTTCGAGGGCGTCAACGCCCTGGAGGAGCCGATGCCGGTCAAGCCCGGCCAGCACTACGAGATGGGCGGCATCGAGACCGACGAGAACGGCGAGACGTGCATCGAGGGACTGTACGCCGTCGGCGAGTGCGCCTGCGTGAGCGTCCACGGTGCCAACCGCCTCGGCGGGAACGCCCTGCCGGAACTCATCGTCTTCGGCGCCCGCGCGGGCCGCCACGCCGCGACCCGCCAGCCCGAGACGGCCCAGATACAGACCGGCCCCTCCGCGAAGTCCGAGGACGGCCACGTCGACACGCCCGTCACGCCCGGCGAGATAGACGCCGGGAGCGAGGACGTCGTCGCCGACGGCGGGGCGCTCCTCGACGCGCCCGCACCCGAGGTCGTCGAACGGACCGTCGCCCGGGAGAACGCTCGCGTCGAGGAACTGATGGAACGCGACGGCGTCAACCACGCCGAGATCCGCGCCGACCTCCAGCAGTCGATGACGCGCAACGTCAACGTCTTCCGCAACGAGGCGGGGCTGAAGCAGGCGCTGCGCGACATCCGTGCGGCGCGCGAGGGTTACCGCGACGTCGCCGTCAGCGACCCCTCGCGGACGTACAACACGGACCTGCTCCACACTATCGAGACGCGCAACCTCATCGACCTCGCCGAGGCGCTGACGCTCAGCGCGCTGGCGCGCGAGGAGTTCCGCGGCGCGCACTGGCGCGAGGAGTACCAGTTCCGCGACGACGAGCAGTGGCTCAAGCACACGCAGGTCGCCTGGAACGACGGCCGCCCGGACCTCTACTACACGCCCGTCATCCTGGAGGGGGAGGGCGGCGAGTACGAACCCAAAGAGCGAAGCTACTGACCGGCACGACTTTTCTCGTTTCGAGAGTGTCCCACATCAGTGACGTGTCGAGGATATAAGTTATGTGGCCGAGGCATCACGGGTACGGCACCCATGCCTATATGACCCCTGGGAGAGAACGCTTCCCCGTCAGCGGAAGGGCATGCGTGGTAGAAGTCTAACCGTCGGGACAGACATGTCCGTGACGGGAACCTGCTGGGCTTCGCGTGGTTCGATTCCCGCCCCTTCCACTCCTACCGACGACTGCTGTGACTGAACGGTACGTCGCGTCATTCCCCCGGTCGACGCGGTACCGTGTAGCTTCGGTCGACGCTGTTCTCATAAATCTGTCGCCCGTTCCCAGCGAGAAAGGCCTATGCGGGTGGCCCGAGGACTGCGGGTATGCAGGCAGTGATCCTCGCCGCGGGCGAGGGGACTCGAATGCGACCGTTGACTCACTCGACGCCGAAGCCGATGCTTCCGGTGGCCGACCGACCGCTCGTCGCGCACACGGCCGACGCCGCGGTGGCGGCCGGAGCGGAGGAACTGCTCGTCGTCGTCGGTTACGAGGCGGCGGACGTCCGCGAGTACTTCGGCGAGGAGTACGCGGGCGTCCCCGTCCGCTTCGCCGTCCAGGAAGAGCAGTTGGGGACCGGCCACGCCGTCGACTGCGCCCGGGAGTACATCGACGGCGACTTCGCGGTCCTCTACGGCGACAACCTCTACGACGCGGCGAGCATCGAGCGACTGTTCGAGCGCGGCCCCGCCGTCGCCGCCTACCGGGTCGCAAACCCGACGAACTACGGCGTTCTCACCCTCGCGAGCGACGAGGGGACCGACTCGCGAGACGCCGGGCGCGTCGTCGACATCGTCGAGAAGCCCGACGACCCGCCGACCGAACTGGCGAACGCGGGCGCGTACGTCTTCCCCGCCGAGGCGCGCGACTGGCTCGACGTCCCGAAGAGCGAGCGCGGCGAACACGAGTTCACCGACGTCCTCGCGCGGGTCATCGACGAGTACGAGGTCCGTGCCGTCGAGGTCGAACGCTGGATGGACGTCGGGCGACCGTGGGAACTGCTCACGGCCAACGAGTGGAAACTCGCCGACCTCTCGTCTCGCGTCGACGGCGAGGTGCGCGGCGACGCCGACCTGCGCGGTCCGGTCGTCGTCGAGGAGGGCGCCGTCGTCGAACCGGGCGTCGTCATCGAGGGACCGGCGCTCGTCCGTTCGGGTGCGAGCGTCGGGCCGAACGCCTACCTCCGGGGGGCGACGCTCGTCGGTCCCGACTGCCACGTCGGCCACGGCGTCGAACTGAAGAACACCGTCGTCATGCGCGGGTCGAACGTCCCGCACCTCTCGTACGTCGGCGACAGCCTGCTCGCCCCCGGGGTGAACCTCGGCGCGGGGACGCAGGTGGCGAACCTCCGGCACGACGGTGGTGACGTGAAACAGACCGTCAAAGGTGAGCGCGTCTCGACGGGGCGGCGCAAGTACGGCGTCGTCGCGGGCGACGGCGCGAAGACGGGTATCAACACGACGCTCGCGCCCGGGGTCGTCCTCTCGGCCGGCGCGACGACGACGCCCGGCGAGTCGGTGACGCGCGACCGGTAGTCCTTACCGCCGGGCGTGCGTGGTACGGTCATGCTCGACACACCGGACCTCGACGGACGGGTCGCGTTCATCACCGGCACGACCCGCGGCATCGGGAAGGCCATCGCCCTCTCGCTCGCGGAGTGCGGCGCCGACGTGGTCTCGACGGGGAAGACGACCGAGACCGACGACGCCGACCTCCCCGGGAGCGTCGAGCAGACCGCCCGCGAGATTCGAGAGCGCGGCGTCGAGTCGCTCGCCATCCCGCTCGACGTGCGCGACGAGCGGGCGGTCCACGACGCCGTCGACCGGACCGTCGAGGAACTCGGGAGCGTCGACGTCCTCGTCAACAACGCGGGGGCCATCCAGCTGGCGAACGTCGCGGACATGCCCGCGAAGCGCTTCGACCTCATGATGGACGTCAACGTCCGGGCGGCGTACGTCTGCTCGCGGGCCGTCCTCCCGTACATGCGCGAACAGGAGTACGGCCACGTCCTGATGGCGTCGCCGCCGATTCGCGTCGAGAAGGCGCCCGGGAAGGCCGCCTACGCCCTCTCGAAACTCGGGATGACGTTCCTCGCGCTGTCGCTGGCCGACGAACTGGCGGGCGAGAACGTCGGCGTCAACGCTTTCTGGCCCGTGACCGCCATCGACTCGCGCGCGACTCGCTACTTCGGGATGGGGACCGAGGAGGACTGGCGCACGCCCGAGGTCCTCTGTGACACCGTGAGGGAAATCGTCCGCCAGCGACCGAGCGAGTGCACCGGAAACGCCTTCTACGACGAGGAGGTCCTCCGGGCGGCGGGCGTCGAGGACTTCTCGCGGTACGCGGTCGTCGAGGGGGCCTCGCCCGGTCCCGCCTCCGCACGCCTGTTCGACCCCGACTACGAGCCGGAGACGTGAGTCGCGGTAGCTAAGTGGGACGCGGGCGTTCTCCCGACTCATGACACTCTCTCGCCCCCGAACGGTGGTGTCGCAGTGATGGTCGACCCCACCTCGGACCTCGACGACGACGTCGACGAGTCGAACGCGCCGCGCTGTGCGGTCTGCGACGACCCCCTGATTCGCGACCCGAACCACCGCGTCGTCACCTGGGTCGAGGACGCGAAGGCGCACACGGCTCACTTCTGTGGGCCCGACTGCCGGGACGCGTGGGACGGGCCGCCGGCCTGACCGGCGCGTAGTACCCCGATACCGGATAATTCAGGGATTCCGACCGACGATACACATATTATGGTCCTCGGAGTTAGATAGATTGGCTTCCAGTCGAGTGTACACGGGAGCCAACCCGGCATCCGCCGGGACCCCACCTGTGACCGGTCGCATCGACGTCCACGGGCTCTTCGGACGTCGGTGCACCACCCCACCTTGGTTTCTCGTCGTACAGGAGACGTCTCTCCGTGGCGTTAACCGCCGGATAACGGCGAGCGACGGCGACGGTGCTCGCGGTAAGTGGTCGGTGACTCGCGGTTGCCGTGAGACTAACTATGCGGGTTCTCGACGTCCCCGTAGACGATGGAATCCCTGGTCGGCGGTCTCGTCCTCACCGCCATCGTCCTCGAACTCGTCGGGTTCATCGGTCTCGCGGTCGCGGGGTTGACCGTCGGCGTCGCCGCCGCCATGTGGACCGTCGCGCTCGGCCTCATCCTCGTGGCGCGCGTCTGTGAGCGCGTCGGCGGACCGCTCACCCCCCGCCGGGTGTAGGGCGGCCGCTCGACGGTCGAGGTTCGATGGCCCGGACCGACCGCGGCGCTCGCGGTCGTGTCGTCCGGCAGTAGCGAACCGCGCGGGCGTGCCCAGTGCCCGCGCGACCCGAGAGACAGCGTGAATCGAGAGCCGTGTTCCGGTCGGTCGGGTCGTTACTCGACGATGAAGCCGCTCGCGATCTCCGTGACCTCGTCCATCGTGCGGACGGGGTCGAACGCGTCGGGGTACGGCAGGCGCAGCTCGTGGAGGTTGAGGTAGCCCGCGTGGCGCGCCTCGACGCTGTGGATGCTGAGCGCGGCCGAGAGGACGTCGCTGTTCTGTATCATCGGTGCGGCGCCCGCGTAGGCGGAGACGCCGATGTTCTCGATGGTCGCCGCGAGCGTGACGAACTCTGCGACGTTCTCGTAGGGGAAGTCGTACTCCGCCTCCTCGACGGGCGTGCCGCCGAGGTCCTCGATCGTCGCGGCGATGACGTCGACGTGCTCGCCCTCGTGGTCGCGAATCTCCTCGAAGCGCTGGTAGGTGCCGTAGCGCGGGCGCGGCGAGTTGAACACGCGGTCGCCGGGGCTGCCCACGCCCTCGAAGTGACGCTCGTCGAAGTGCTCCAGCGCGTCGCGGTAGAACGCGTACTCGAGGTGCTCCAGCGTCAGCGCGTAGTTCAGGATGTCCACGTCGGTCGGCCCGTCGTCCGACTCGTGGCCGTCGGCGGCCGCCACCCCCGTCCCCGCGAACGACAGCAGCGCCGCGCCGCCGCCGAGTTTCGCGGCCGTCGAGAGGAAGTCCCGTCGGCCCGTACCGTTCTCCTGCGTCGTGTCGGTGTCGTCGAAGTCCGTCATAGTACGGCGTCAGTACGCCAACTGGGACTGACGCCCTGTTAGAAAAATAACGTTTCCCGAAGAGGGACCGAAATTCGTGCGGAATTCCCCGCAAAACACTCTCAATATCGTGAAAATACTACCATCCGTCGTCTTCGAGAGGGGGAGTCGGCGTCGGGCCGTCAGTCCCAGGTGATCCAGACGAGGAACCCGACGGCGACCAGTTCGAGCACCCGGAGCGAGACCATCGCTATCTGGGCGGGACGGGGGACGAGCGTCGCGTCGGCCACCCAGGGCGCCAACACGGGGTGGAACGCGAACAGGTAGAGCGCGAGCGCGCTCTCGCCGAGGAGGAACGCGGCGAACAGCGTCAGCCCGAAGGTGTGTTTCGAGCGGAACTGCGCGAAGTTGCGCACCCAGATGGCGAGCAGCACTCCGAGGAGGACGAGGTTCACCGCGATGAGCACGCGCATCGCGTCGATGAGCATGGTCACGGCTGCTCCTCCGTCGCACGTACACTCGGGGTCGGTCCTTCGCTCGTCATCTGTCTCGTCTGTACTCTCATGGGTCCGTGTCAACCCCCGTATCCGTTCCGGCTTGCTCGTCGCGCTCCGGTTCGATGTCGACCTCTCCGAGGATGGATTCGACGACGTCCCACTGCTGGCGGACGCGCTCGGAGGGCAGGTAGACGGCGCCGTATCCCTCGCCGCCGCGCGTCACGACGTCGTTGTCCTGGAGGACGTCGAGGTGGTGGCGAACCGTCTCGTAGTGGAGGTCGAGCGTCTCTGCGAGCTGGTTCGCGTTGCGCGGCCGCTGTCTGAGCGTCCACAGGATACGCGCGCGGTTCGGACCGCCACGCGTCCCCGTCAGCACGTACCAGAGCGCCGCCTCCATTACCGGGTGGTACGACGGCCAGGGTAAAGAACGCACACGGTCCGCATTCGGGACCAAAGCTGACTTGCCGACGGTCGCTCTCTGGACGGCCGGAGCTATCGAGATGCTACTCACAGGGACGGTCCTCGCCGACTCGACGACGGTCCTCGAAGACGGCGCCGTCGTCGTCTCGGGGCGGACGATCGAAGCGGTCGGCCCGCGCACGGACCTCGTCGACCGCTATCCGGACCACGACCGACGCGCGTACGACCTGCTCGCGCCGGGCCTCGTCGGCGCGCACGTCCACTCCGTCCAGAGCCTCGGGCGGGGCATCGCCGACGACACGGAACTCCTCGACTGGCTGTTCGACTACGTCCTCCCGATGGAGGCCTCCCTCTCGGCCGAGGAGATGCGCGTCGCCGCCGAACTGGGCTACCTCGAACTCGTCGAGACGGGAACGACGACGTGCATCGACCACCTCTCGGTCGCCCACAGCGAGGAGGCGTTCGAGGCCGCGACCGACCTCGGAATCCGCGCGCGGATGGGGAAGGTGCTGATGGACAAGCGCGCCCCCGAGGGGTTGCTGGAGGACACCGACGACGCGCTCGCGGACTCGGAGCGACTCGTCCGGCGCTACCACGACACGGCCGACGGCCGCATCCGCTACGCGGTCACGCCGCGCTTCGCCGTCTCCTGTACCGAGGCGTGCCTGCGCGGCGCGCGCGACATCGCCGACCGCCACGACGGCGTCCGCATCCACACCCACGCGAGCGAGAACCGCGACGAGATAGCGCAGGTCGAAGCCGACACCGGTCGGCGCAACGTCCACTGGCTCGACGAGGTGGGCCTCACCGGCGAGGACGTCGTCCTCGCGCACTGCGTCTGGACCTCCGAGGCCGAACGCGAGGTGCTCGCCGAGACGGGCACCCACGTCACGCACTGTCCGTCCTCGAACATGAAACTCGCCTCCGGCGTCGCGCCAGTCGTCGACTACCTCGACCAGGGTATCAACGTCGCGCTCGGCAACGACGGCCCCCCGTGTAACAACACGCTCGACCCGTTCACGGAGATGCGCCAGGCCAGCCTCCTCCAGAAGGTCGACCGCCTCGACTCGCGGGCCGCCCCCGCGCGGACCGTCTTCGAGATGGCGACGCGAAACGGCGCGCGCGCCGCCGGCTTCGAGCGCGTCGGCGCCCTGCGACCGGGGTGGCGCGCCGACGTCATCGGCCTCACCACCGACCTCACGCGCGCGACGCCGCTGTACGACCCCTTCTCGCACCTCGTCTTCGCCGCCCGCGGCGACGACGTCCGCTTCACGATGGTCGACGGGCGGGTGTTACAGGACCGGGGAGAGGTGGTGGTCGCGGACGCCGACGCCATCCGGGCGCGTGCCCGCGACGTCGCCGACTCGCTCGCCGACCGACTGGGCGTGTAGTCAGTCCGAGCGGTCGACGCGCGGCGAGCGCCCCCACCCGACGAGCCACTGGCGGAGCGAGAGCGTCGGGCGCTCGGCGAGCGGTTCGGGGTAGCGGTCGCGCGTCTGCATGTAGTTCACCAGCGTGACGAGGAAGACGCCGCCGACGGTGTTGCCGAGGACGACCGGCGTGACGAACTCCCAGAGCACCGGCAGGATGCCGGTTCCGGTCTCGAACGCGAGGTAGAACGCGTCGCAGATGGACACGACCGAGTGGTACAGCCCCCCGACGGGGATGCAGAGGAAGATGACGTAGACGAGGACGATGCGGCTGATGGTGTCGCGCGAGGCGTGTTCGAGCCACACCAGCCCCGCGACCAGCCACCCGGCGAACAGCGCCTTCGCGAAGAGGTCCCACCACGACGTCTCCAGGGCCTCCGTCCCGAACCCGACGGCGACCGCGGCCGCCGGCGGCGAGAACACGCCGGTCTGGGAGAGGACCAGCGCCCCGAGCGCCGCGCCGACCGCGTTCGCACAGAGGACGACCACCCAGATGCGCAACAGCGCCGGGACGCTCGTCAACCGCGTCAGCACGAGCGCCACCGGCGGGAGCGTGTTCTCGGTGTACAGCTGATACCGGCCGATGATGATGTAGACGAAGCCGATGGGGTAGAGCACTGCCCCGACCGTCGGCCCCATCGGTCCCGGGACGGCGGCCGTGACGACGGCGTGCAGGAGGAACGCCAGCGTGATGGCGAACCCCGCCGCCAGTCCGCTGAAGAACAGCTCTCGCGTCGTCGCGTCTATCTCCTCGTCCGCGCTCACGATGACGCGCTGGAATATCTCGTCGGCCGAGAAGCGGTCGCGGATGACCTTCCCATCGGCGGGCGCCCCGCTCTGGGACCGGTCGACCGCATCGCGGACTTCCGACTCGGGGTCTCGGGGTGTAGACGTCACTGTTCGGGTTCTCGACAGGTGTACGGGCTGGACTCAGTGGTCGTCGGTGCCGGCCACCCGCACGGAGGGGTGTGGACACACGACGCTCCGGAGGCGTCGAGACGAGAAAAGGGTTGGTTGCGACCGATTTCGGGACCGACTCGTCAGTCGTCCGATTCGCCCGTCGCGCTCGCCGCGCCCGTCGCCCCTGCCGACAGGCCGTCGACGGAGAGCGTGCCCGTCAGTTCGCGGTAGGGGTAGGGCATGTCGATGCCCTCGGCGTCACAGCGCTCCTTGACGGCGGAGACGAACTCCGACTGGGCGCCGACGATGTCGGCCCGGGAGGGGTCGGCTATCCAGAAGCGCGCCTGGAGGCCGACCGCCGAGTCGCCGAGTTCGGTGACGCGCACCGAGGGCGCCGGGTCGTCGAGGATGCCCTCGCACGCCGACGCCTCGTCGAGGATGACCTCCGTCGCGTGCGTGATGTCGTCGTCGTAGCCGATGCCGAAGACGAACGTGCGCCGGAGTTTGTCGTAGGCGACGGGGTTGACCAGCGCGTTGTTCGCGAGGTCGGAGTTCGGCACCGTGATGCGCTCGTTGTCGAAGGTGCGAACGCGCGTCACCCGGAGGTCTATCTCCTCGACGGTCCCCGACATGTCCTCCCACTCGATCCAGTCACCGATGTCGAACGGCCGGTCCTTGAGGATGAAGATGCCGGCGACGAAGTTGCTGAGCAGGTCCTGCGCGGCGAAGCCGAGCGCCAGCGCCAGCGCGCCGCCGATGGTCGCGAAGGCGGCGAGGAAGGCACCGAACCCCGCGACGGTGAACGCGACGGCGACGGCGGCGAAGAGCACGACGATGCCGATGACGTTCCGGGCGAGGCTCCGGATCGTCTCGTCGAACCCGCGCGCGTGCATCGCGCGGTTCAACAGCGGCATGACCACGAGCCGTCCGAGGAGGTAGACGACGACGAACGCGACGACGAACGCGACGACGTCACCGATGAGACCGCCGTACAGTTCGACGGCCTGGTCGAGGTCCCGTGGGACGAGCGGCTCCGACTGCAACGGTGAGGATGACGTACCTTGAATCATGTGTGTGTCGCGGGCGTCGACGCGACCCGGCCGCCGCGAACGGTCGACTGACGGCCACTGACGCGCGTGTCGGTCCGCGCTCCAAACACCGACGCACGAACGTACAAAGATACCGATGTATCCGGCGGGTGTTTCCGAGCCCCTCGCTCACTCCTCGTCCATCCGGACGGTGAGGACGGGGACCGGCGAGGTCCGGACGACCCGCTCGGTGACGCTCCCGAGGAGGTAGCGGTCGAGGCCCTGTCGGCCGTGCGTCGCCATCACGACGAGGTCGACGTCGTGGCCCTCCGCGTACTCCTGGATGGTCGCGTGTGGCTCCCCCTGAACCACCTCGCCGACCACGTCGACCCGGTCGCCCGCCGTGTCGAGGGTCTCGCGGACGACGCGCTCGCCCTCCTCTTCCAGCGCGTCGACGACTTGCCCCCCGAGGACGGTGATGCTGTCGCGGTCGGTGTCCGCGACGTAGAGGACGTGGACCGTCGCGCCGCTCAGTTCGGCCAGGTCGAGTGCGTGCTCCAGTGCGACCGCCGCGCCGTCGCTCCCGTCGGTCGGGAAGAGGATGTCGTCGTACATCGTGGGGTGCCACGTGCAGGGGACGCTTAATCCCTCTGGCGCGAGGGGCCGACCTCCCGGAGGTGACGGTAGGCGAGCGTCGAGAACCGCGGGTCGAGGCGGCTCGGGGGGCGTCCTCGGCCTGCGTCGCGCGCGGCGACCGTCACGCGGTCGAGGACGCCCGACTCGGCGAGTTCGTACAGCACGCGCGTGACCGTCCCCGGCGAGAGCGCGACCGAGGGGTCGGCGGCGATGGCGGTGGCGGTGGCGCTGACCGACGTGCGCTGGTCGTCGTCGAGGTCGACGACGCGGTCGAGGACGACGGCCGAGGCGTCCGTCAGCGCGAGCACGCGACCGAGCGGAATCCCGCCGGCCGGGACCGCCGCGATGCCGGCGTCGACGTGGGCGTCCGTCAGGCGCTCGCCGCCCGCTTCGAGGGCGGCGTCGACCGCACAGAACAGCGCGCAGACGGCGTCGTGGGCGTTCCCCTCCGCCCAGGTGGCGATGCGGACGAGCTGGTCGTGGGTGAACGCCCGCGGGGAGAGCCCCTCCACCGCCCGGGCGGTGAGGATGTCCTCGACGGCGTGACGGTCGTACGCCGGCACCGGGACGTGCTGGACCGGGGCGTCGGCCGCCGGGCCCTCTCGCCCGACGCAGAGCGTCGCCACGGGGCCGGAGAGCGCGTCGAAGCGCTCCCGCACGACCGACGCGGGGTAGGTCTCGGGTTCGCCGACGTGGTCGACGACCAGCAGGACCCGCCGGTCGTGCTCGTCGAGCCACGCGTCCAGCCGGTCCCGGAGGTCGTCGGTCCGGACGCCCCCTCGCGGCGGCTGTTCGTCGGTGAGACCGTCGAGCGCGGCGTAGTAGAGGCCGAACGCGCTCGACGCCGTCCGCGCGTCGACGTAGTGAAAGACGAACGACGGGGCGGTCGTCCCCGCCCGGGTCGTCGTGTAGATGGCCCGTCCGTTGCTCGAGAGCAGGCGCGAGAGGTGTCCGACCAGCGCGGTGACGACCGCCGACTTCCCGCTCCCGGCGGGGCCGGAGAGGACCGTGTCGGTCGGCAGGTCGTCCTCGAACACGGGGGCGACGGCGTCGAGCAGTCGCTCCAGGACGGGACCGCGCCCGACGGGTTCCGCCGGGTGGACGAGGGGGTTCAGCGCGTCCTCGTCGCGGACGAGGTGGACGTCGCCGTCGGTTCGCTGTCGCCTGAGGATGCGTTCCTCGAAGTTCATCGAAACGTGTGCTATCGAAATAGTCGTGGGGGAGACCCTTCAGAACGCCGGTTGCGGCACCCAGACGGCCGACGGGAAGACGCCGAGCAGCGCGAGCACGCCGATGATGAGCGTCCCGAAGACGATGGCGGCCGCGGGCGGGTCCCAGTGGGTGTCGCCGTGGGCGTAGAACACGCGCTGGAAGACCTCGCCGAACAGCGCGCAGACGAGCCCGAACAGCGCCCCGACGAGTAGCATCGCCACGACGGGGCCGTCGGCGACGGCCGTCCCCTCGGGGACGATGGCGAGCGCCGCCGTGCTCGCGGGCAGCGACATGTGGTGGGTCACGGGGATGTTCGCCACCCCGAGGTTGAGGAAGACGAGGCTCGCCGCGCTGATGCCGAACGCGAGGAACGCGCTCTCGGTCACGAAGGCGATGTACGCGCCGAGGACGCCCACGACGGCGCCGATGGCGGCGACGTTCGCCCACTTGTACTGGTGGGGGAGCCACGGTTCGACGAGGAACCGGGCGGTCGCCGCCCCGCCGTCGGTCGCCTCGCCCCCCGCGTCGCTCGTTCCCGGTTCGCCGATGACGCGACGCTCCTCGGACTCGAACGGCGACATGTCGAGCAGGCCGGTCCGCCGGTCGCCGATGATGCCGTAGCCGAAGGCGACGCGGTGGACGAGCGCCGAGAGGGTGACACCCAGCGCGATGGGGTCCCAGGGAAGCGCGAGCTGACTCGAGAGCGTCGTGATCCAGTAGCCGACGACGCCGAAGACGGCGCCGACGGCGAGCACGTCGGGTTTCGTCCCGAGCGCGTAGCCGATGTCCTTCGCGTCGTGGTAGTCGAAGCCGGGGTCATCGATGTACCCCTTCTTCGCGGCGTAGGCGGTGGCGGCCGCCCCCGCCGCGAAACTGATGTGCGGGCCGAAGACGGGGCCGAAGGCGATACTGCCCGTGATGGCGCCCGCGTCGGCGTCGACGTACGCCGCCGCCTCCCCCGCGATGACCATGAAGCCGGTGAAGATGAACGCCGGGAGCGCGCCGAGGGCCGCGCCGAAGGCGCCGCCCGCGAGCGCGGCGATGAGGAGTTCGACGGTGAAGAACGCCGAGATGTCGACCATCACTCACCACCCTCTCTCGCCCAGCCCCGCGAGCAGTCGACGGCGTCGATCCAGCGCGCGTGGAGCGCGTCGGCGTCCTCGGGGTTCATGTCGGGGGTGAACTCGCGGTCGACCTGCCAGTTGTCGCGGAGTTCGTCGATGGTCTCCCAGTAGCCGACGGCGAGGCCGGCGGCGTACGCCGACCCGAGCGCCGTCGTCTCGTCGACCTCCGGGCGGACGATGTCCGTCTGGACGATGTCCGACTGGAGCTGACAGAGGAAGTTGTTCTTCACCGCGCCGCCGTCGACCCGGAGGCTCGCCATCTCGATGCCGGAGTCGGCCTCCATCGCCTCCGCGACGTCGCGCGTCTGGTAGGCGATGGACTCCAGCGTCGCCCGCACGAGGTGTTCCTTCCCCGTCCCGCGGGTCATGCCGACGATGGTGCCGCGCGCGCGGCCGTCCCAGTGGGGTGCCCCGAGGCCCGTGAACGCGGGCACGAGGTAGACCCCGTCGGTCGAGTCGACGCTCCGCGCCAGCGTCTCGGTCTGGGCGGGGTTGTCGATGAGTTCGATGTCCTCCAGCCACTGGATGGCGGCGCCGGTGATGAAGATGGCCCCCTCCAGCGCGTACTGGACGGGTTCGCCCGAGCGCTGGAAGCCGACGGTCGTCAGCAGGCCGTGGTCGCTCTCGACGGGTTCCTCGCCCGTGTTCATCAGGAAGAACGAGCCGGTGCCGTAGGTGTTCTTCGCGGCGCCGGGGTCGAAGCAGGTCTGGCCGAACAGCGCCGCCTGCTGGTCGCCGAAGGCGCCCGCGACGGGGACCGCCGCCCCGAGGAAGCCGTCGGGGTCGGTGTGCCCGTAGAGGTCCGCGTCGCTCGACGGGCGCACCTCCGGGAGGATGGACTCGGGGACGTCGAACTCCGCCAGGAGTTCCTCGTCCCACTCCATCTCGCGGATGTTGAACAGCATCGTCCGGGAGGCGTTGGTCACGTCGGTGATGTGGTTCCCGGTGAGACGGTCGATGAGCCACGAGTCGATGGTGCCGAAGCGGAGTTCCCCCTGCTCGGCGCGGTCGCGGACGTCCTCGGGCCGCGTGCGCTGGAGTTTGATGGGGTCGGCGTTGTCCAGCAGCCACTCCACCTTCGTCGCCGAGAAGTAGGCGTCGACCTCCAGTCCCGTCTTCTCGCGGATGGGACCGGCCATCCCCACCTCCTGGAGCTCCTCGACGCGGTCGGTCGTACGCCGGTCCTGCCAGACGATGGCGTTGTGGATGGGCCGTCCCGTCTCCTCGTCCCAGATGAGCGTCGTCTCGCGCTGGTTGGTGATGCCGAGGGCCGCCAGCTGTTCGGGGTCGAGGCCCTCCTCTTCGAGCGCGCGAGTGACGACGGTCTGGGTGTTCTCCCATATCTCGACCGGGTCGTGCTCGACCCAGCCGGGTTCGGGGTAGATCTGTTCGTGCGTCTCGTAGGCGTTGGCGACGACGCGGCCCGCGTGGTCGAAGACCATGAACCGCGTGCCGGTCGTCCCCTGGTCGATCGCGCCGATGTATGTCTCGTCTGTCACGGTGGTCACCTCGTACGGGGCGCCCACGCCGCGCCGACGCCCCCCGTCTCGCGGCGGCGATTGTTTATCGCCACACGCAACACACCGATAAACAATATTGAATATTATTATAAACCTTGCTCATGGAATCCGACATGTTCCGGGGAACACGTCGATTGGCCGGTATGTACGCGCCGCGTACGCGCCGCCGAGTCCCCTCGCACCGATTCTTTATCGCCGGTTATCTACCGACGATAAAATAAAGTGTGCGCGGCGCATCTCGTGGTTAGCGACCGATGCCCACGGAGACTGATGTCGTGGTGATCGGCGGGGGGTCGACCGGCTGCGGTATCGCCCGGGACCTGGCGATGCGCGGCGTGGACGTCACACTCGTCGAGAAGGGAAACCTGACCCACGGAACGACCGGACGGATGCACGGCCTGCTCCACAGCGGTGGACGCTACGCCGTCTCCGACCAGAAGAGCGCGCGCGAGTGCATCGAGGAGAACCGCGTCCTGCGGGACATCGCGAGTCACTGCGTCGAGTTGACGGGCGGCTACTTCGTCCAGATGGCGGACGACCCCGACGAGTACTTCGAGGAGAAACTCGCGGGCTGTCGCGCCTGCGACATCCCCGCCGAGGTGGTCGACCGGGAGACGCTCCTGCGCGAGGAACCGTACCTCTCGCCGGACGTGCGGCGGGCCATCCGGGTACCCGACGGCGCCGTCGACCCGTTCCGCCTCTGCGTGGCCAACGCCGCCAGCGCCGAGGAGTTCGGCGGGCGCGTCGAGACCCACGCGGCGGTGACCGACGTCCTCGTCGAGGACGGCGAGGTGGTCGGCGTCGAGGTCACCCACGACGCGGGGCCCGCGAAACACGGCGAGGGAGAAGGCGTCGAGGAGATACACGCCGACCACGTCGTCAACGCGACGGGCGCGTGGGCCGGGCGCCTCGGCGCGATGGCCGGCGTCGACGTCGAGGTCCGCCCCTCGAAGGGCGCGATGGTGGTGATGAACTGCCGGCAGGTCGACAAGGTGGTCAACCGCTGTCGACCGAAGGGCGACGCCGACATCGTCGTCCCCCACGAGACGACGGTCATCCTGGGGACGACCGACGAGGAGGTCGAGGACCCCGAGGACTACCCCGAAGAGCAGTGGGAGGTCGACCTCCTCGTCGACGAACTGGCCCAACTGGTCCCCGTCCTCGCCGACTCGCGGACGGTCCGCTCGTTCTGGGGCGTCCGTCCGCTGTACGAACCGCCGGGCACCGGGACGGCCGACCCGACGGACATCACGCGCGACTTCTTCCTCCTCGACCACGACGAGCACGACGACCTGCCCGGCATGACCTCCATCGTCGGCGGGAAGTTCACCACCTACCGCATGATGGCCGAGTCCATCAGCGACCACGTCTGTGCGAAACTCGGCGTGGACGCGCGCTGTCGCACCGCGGAGGTACCCCTCCCCGGGAGCGACGACTTCTCGGTGCTCCGCGACTACATGGAGGAGTTCGGCCTGCGCTCGCCCGTGGGCCGCCGGAGCGTCCAGCGCCTCGGCAGTCGTGCCGACGAGGTGCTCCGCACCGAGGAGGCGAACCCCGTCGTCTGCGCCTGCGAGGCCGTCACCCGCGCCGAACTGCGCGACGCCATCTCGCAGTCGGGGCCGGACCTCAACGCCGCGCGCATCCGGACCCGCGCCTCGATGGGGAACTGTCAGGGCGGGTTCTGCGCCCACCGGATGGCGTTCGAACTCCACCCCGACTACGAGGAACCGACCGTCACCGCCGCGTTCGACGACCTCTACGCCGAGCGCTACAAGGGCGTCCGACACGCGCTGTGGGGCGAACAGCTCTCGCAGGCGATGCTCACCCACGCGCTCCACGGCGCGACGATGAACCGCGACGGCGACCCCGCGCGCAACGACGGGGTCGACTTCGCCGCCTTCGACGGAGGCCAGCGTGGCGATTGAGGACGACGTCCTCGTCGTCGGCGGTGGGCTGGCCGGCCTGAGCGCGGCGATTCGCGCCGCCCGGACCGGCGCGCGGACCCGCCTCGTCTCGCACAAGGAGAGCACGCTCCGGCAGGCGTCGGGCCTCGTCGACGTCCTCGGCTACGCCCCCCGACCGGTGGGAGCGGCGGCCGGTGAGGCGACGCCCCTCTCTGACCCCTTCGAGGCGTTCGACGACCTCCCCGGCGAGCACCCCTACGAGCACGTCGGGCGCGAGGGCGTCCGCGAGGGCCTCGCCTTCTTCGACGACCTCGTGGGCGATGCCTACCGGGGGGGCCACACCGACCGCAACGCGCTCGTCCCGACCCACGGCGGCGCGGTGAAACCCACCGCGCGCTACCCCGCGAGCGTGGCCGACGGCCTCGCGAGCGACGACCGGGCGGCGCTCCTGGTCGGCTTCGACGCCGTGACGGACTTCTCCGCCGAGTACGCCGCCGACCACCTCCGGGCGGCCGGCGTCCCCTTCGACGTGCGGGGGGCGACGGTGTCGTTCCCGGGCGAGGTCCGCGCCGACGCCGCCCTGACGCACCTCGCCCACGCCCTCGACGAGAACGAACTCGTCGAGCACGAGGGCTCCCGCGTCGGCACGCGGACGGCGCTGGCCGAACTGGTGCGCCCCCACCTCGGGGACGCAGAGCGCGTCGGCTTCCCCGCGCTCCTCGGGATGGACCACCCGGAGGAGGTCAGGGCGTCGCTCTCACGGCTGCTCGACGCCGCCGTCTTCGAGGTGCCGATGGGCCCGCCGAGCCTCCCGGGGATGCGCCTCGCGGCGCGACTGCGCGACGCCGCCGACGCGGCCGGCGTCAGGGTGACGACGGGCGTCCCCGTCGTCGGCTACGACGCGGAGGGCGACCGCATCGAGACGGTGGCCGTCCGCCACGAGCGCCAGCGCGTCCCCTACCGGGCCGAGCAGTACGTCCTCGCCACCGGGGGCCTCGTCGGGAAGGGCATCGGCTCCGACCGGTCGGGCGTCAGCGAGGCCGTCTTCGACTGTCACGTCCCCCACCCCGCGGACCGCTACGACTGGTTCGAGGACGGCGCGTTCGACGCCCACCCCTTCGCCCGCTTCGGCGTGCGGACCGACCGGGACCTCCGGCCGCTCGACGCGACCGACGAACCGCACTACGAGAACCTCCGGGCCGCCGGCGCGGTCCTCGGGGGCTACGACCTCGCGGCGGAGTGCTCCGGCAGCGGCGTCTCGCTCGCCACGGGCGTTCGCGCCGGCACCATCGCAGGAGAGACGACCACATGAGTGACGCCACAGACCCCACCGACGACGCGTTCGACGACGAGTACCCCGTGCAGGTGTTCCCCGAGGCCGAGGAGATGGACCTCCGTCCGGGCACCGACAACTGTTACAAGTGTTCGAGCTGTGATACTTCCTGTCCGGTCGCGGAGGTGGACGACACCTTCCCCGGGCCGAAGTTCCAGGGACCGGAGCAGTGGCGCCTCACGCGCAAGGAGGACGCGGAGGTCGACCCCTCCATCAAGCAGTGTTCGAACTGCATGCGCTGTGACTCGGCGTGTCCCTCGGGCGTGCCGCTCACCCAGATGCACAACACGGCCCGCGCGAAGTACGTCGAACAGCAGGGGTTCTCGCTCGGCTACCTCCGCGACCGCATCCTCGCCAAC
This sequence comes from Halomarina ordinaria, assembly GCF_030553305.1. Lineage (NCBI taxonomy): Archaea > Methanobacteriati > Methanobacteriota > Halobacteria > Halobacteriales > Natronomonadaceae > Halomarina > Halomarina ordinaria. The sequence continues at coordinate 450,959 of NZ_JARRAH010000001.1, forward strand.
TACGGCACCCTCGCACGCCTCGGGTCCGCGATGCCCCGCGTCACTAACTTCGTGATGGGCCTCGGCGTCACGAAACTGTTCAACGAGCGGGTGCTCGGCATCACGTCGGAGCGGGAGTTCCCCGCGTTCGCCACCGAGACGTTCCGCGAGTGGTGGGCCGACCGGGGAGGTGCCCGGGTGGTCGACGAGGAGAAGCGCGTCGCGTACTTCCACGGCGACTACGCGAACTACAACACGCCGGAGGTGGCGAAGGCGCTCGTGCGCGTCTTCGAGGCGTTCGGCTACGAGGTGACCGTCCCCGACCAGCGCTGTTCGGGGACGCCGATGTTCGCCAACGGGATGATGGACGACGCCCGGCGCTCGGCGAAGTTCAACGTCGAGACCTTCCGCGAACTCGTCGAGGAGGGGTACGACGTGGTCTGTTCGTGTACCTCCTGTTCGATGGCGCTCCGGACGGAGTACCCCGAACTGTTCGACTTCGAGGGGACCGACGCCGTCGCGGACCACACCTACGACGCGGTCGAGTACCTCCGCATCCACGAGGACCTCGCCGGGGCGCTCGGCGCGTCGTCGGTCGACCTCGGGGAGTTCGCCTACCACGCCCCCTGTCACGCCCGCAACCAGGGGCTGGCGAACCAGTCGCGCGAGGTGTTCGCCGACCTCGAGGGCGTCGAGGTGACGGACGTCGGCGACTCCTGTTCGGGCATCAGCGGCACCTACGGCTGGAAGGAAGAGCACTACGACACGTCGATGGCCATCGGCGAGGAGATGTTCGAGCACATGGAGGGCGTGCCCTCCGGGGAGGGGATGACCGAGTGTCCGACCTGTGCGATGCAGATGGAACACGGCACCGGCTACGACATCAGCCACCCGCTGGAGGTGCTGGAGGCCGCGCTGGTCGACTAGCCCCGTCTCGGAACCTCGCCCTCGCTTGAGGGCCTGTCGGTGTAGACGAGTTCGTCGGCCGCCTCCAGCCAGTCGACGCCCCACTTGACCGTCACCGGCACCATCGCCGTGGTGAACATCGCGAGGAACACGAGCATCGAGAAGAGTTCCTGGCCGATGATGCCGTTCGAGAGGCCGATGGAGGCGATGATTATCTCGACGGTCCCCCGGCCGTTCATCCCGAAGCCGATGACGACGCCCTCGCGGGAGGTGAGGTCCGTCGGCAGCGAGAACAGCCACGAGCCGAGTATCTTGCCGACGAAGGCGATGCCGACCAGCAGCGCCAGCAGCCCCGCGTTCCCCGTGAAGACGCCGAGTGACACCTCGAACGCCACGGTGACGAAGAAGATGGGCGCGAAGAAGCCGATGGCGAGGTCGTAGATGACGTCGTGCATGTGGTCGTACAGGCCGGCCTGGAGGTCGGCCTGCCGGAGGAACATCCCCGCGACGAACCCGCCGATGATCATGTGGAGTCCGGCGAGGTCGGCGAGTCCGGCGAAGACGAGCGAGACGAGCAACGCGATGGAGAACGCCGTCGTCTTGTCGACGAAGCCGTAGCGCTGGCGCAGTTCGTCGAACCAGTCCCACACGCGCGGGAGGAAACGATAGCCGATGAACAGCGTCACCGCGAAGAACGCGAGCGCCTCGAGGAGGATGGTGCCGATGCTCACCGGGTCGACGCTGCCGGCCTCGACGAAGCCGAGGACGGCCGCGAACGCGACCAGCACGCCCACGTCGGAGGCGAGCGCCCCGCCGAGCAGGATGCCGGCGATGCGGGTGTCGAGGATGTCGAGGTCGACGAGGATGCGCGACTTCGTCGCCAGCGACGTCGCCGCCATCGCCAGCCCGAGGAACAGCGCGCCGCCGGTCGACACGCCGATGTACTGGCCGGCGCCGTAGCCCAGTCCGAAGGGGATGACGAACGCGCCGAGGGCGACGACGAGCGCCTGCGGCCCGAGTTCGAACAGGTCGTCGAGGTCGACCTCCATCCCGACGTACACCATCAGCAGGAAGACGCCGAGTTCGGCGAGGACGTCGAGCGTCTCCGAGGGGGAGAGGAGGCCGAGGATAGCCGGGCCGAAGACGACGCCCGCGAACAGTTCGCCCATCATCGCCGGGTAGCCGACGCGCTCGGCGGCGGCGCCGAACGTCCAGGCGACGACGAGCACCGACAGGAGGTTGAGGATGTCCAGCTCGCTCCCGCCGACTACCATCCGACCACCTCGCGGGCGGGGTGCCGACGGGTCGGTCGCCGGGGACGGTCGGCCGCGGTCGCTCGGGGGGAGTGTGTCGACGTCATCGGCGAACCTCAGGGGAGGAGTGGTCGGTCGGCGGTGGTGGCCAGGGCGTCAGCGAGGACGTTCGTCGAGCAGACCGTCTCGACGGCGAGGTCGTCGAAGACGACCCCGTTCGCCGGGTGGTTGAGCAGGACGACCACCCGCTCGACGCCGTCGGCGCTCGCGAGCGACTGGGCCGCGAGGAGGTTCCGGCTGTCCGTGTCGGTCGTGACGACGGCCGTCGCGACGCGTCCCGGGACGACCGTCCGGAGCGCGTACGCGTCGCGGAGGTCGACGCGCTTCGCGCGCAGGCCCGCGGCACGCGCTCGGTCGACGCGCACGCGGTCGTCGTCGACGACGAGACAGGTCCGTCCGTCCGCGTCCAGCCGGGTGGCGACGCGACGACTGAGGTCGCCGCTGCCGACGATGAGTGTGTCCATCGGTCTGTGTGTCGAGCCCCGTGCTCCCGCCGGGGTGACGGTGGTCCCGCTGCTGTACACCCGGCGGTAGGAATCAGATACGGATAAGTCACGCGATTGCACTGTCGGATTGACAGTCACACATCGAAAATATCGCGTTTCGTCCGTATCGCGGTGGTGTGTCCGTGGACGACGGCGAGGCGTTCGCGAGGACGACGGTGGACACTCGTGTGACTGCGACGACGAGCGGTGTCGGGTGTCAGTCCTCGAGGTCGGCACCGCGGAAGCCGTGGTACGGACAGACGTACTCGTTCCGGATGAGTTCCTCGTCGGAGATGTGGAGGCCGAGCGCGCTCAGTTCGCGCCCGAGGCGGCTCAGGTCGTCGTGGTCGCGCCCGACGGCGTTGACGTAGACGTTGTGGTCGCCGGTCATCACCTCCCGGACGGCCGCGACGCCGGGGACCTCGAGGGCGCGCCGGGCGAGTTCCTCGCGCTCGTCGATGGGGGCGGTACAGATGAGTTTCGTGTAGAGGGGGAAGCCGGCGGCCTCGTAGTCGATGTCGACGTGGTACCCCCGGATGATGCCCGCCTGTTCGAGGCGCTGGATGCGGTTGCGGACGGTGCTCGCCGAGATGTCCATCTCCCCGGCGATGTCGCCCGAGGAGGTGCGTCGCGCGTCGCGCTGGAGTTCGTAGAGGATTCGTCGGTCCACGTCGTCGAGTTCGCCGTCTCGCATACTATCCGGTGGTCGAGATGGGTGAAAATCAACGTTTTCCCTCGCCGCGCCCCCGCCGGCTCACTCGGGCGTCGCCCGGACCGCCTCGTACGCCGCGTCCAGGGCGGCCCGCTCGTCGGCCGGCAGGTCCCACTCGTGGACGGCGTCGATGCCGTCGGCGTCGAGCGTCACGGGGACGCCGAGCGAGACGCCCTCGTAGCCGTACTCCCCGTCGAGCGGGGTCGAGAGGCCGACCGGCGTGTCGAGGCCGCCGTCGAGCAGGCGACCGGTCAGCGCGGCGACCCCCCGCGCGGTCACCCACCGCGAGGAGTGACGGGCACCCCGCCAGTCGATGACGTCGTAGGGGATGCGCCGGGCGTACTCGGTCACCGCCTCGCGCTCCTCGGCCGAGAGGTCGAGGGGGTCGCCGTCGACGCTCGCCCGCGAGAACAGCGGCACGATGTGCTCGCCGTGCTCGCCGACGACTGGACAGGAGACGCGTTCGGCCGTCGTCCCGTGCCGGCGAGCGAGTTCGTCGGCCACGCGCGCCGTCTCCGAGAGCGCGTACCCGACGAACCGCGAGCGCTCCCACCCGACGCGCCGGAACAGGCGGTAGTTCATCCGGTCGAGGGGGTTCGTGACGGTGACGACGGGGCGGGGGGCGTGCTCGGGGAACCACGCCGCCACCTCGTCGACGACGGCGCGGTTGGCCTCGATGGCGGCCATGCGTCCGCCGGTCTGGGTGCCCGCGCCGCTGGCCGCGACGACCACCACGTCCGCGTCCTCGATGGCCCCCGGACCGGGGTCGACGGCGCGGACCGCTCCGGGGCGGTCGCCGCTCGACCGGCCGACCGGGTGGGCGACGTGCGCCCGCGCGTGCGTGACGTCCGTCGCGTCGCCCCGGGCGGCGTCCCGCTCTACGTCGCAGAGCGCGACGTCGAGGGTCGGCCGGTCGAGCGCGAGCGTGTAGGCGGTCGCGGCGCCGATGGTTCCGGCGCCGCCGATGACGGTGACCTGCATGTCTCACCCGGGCGGACGCGAGGCGGTGTCATTACTCTTCGTCCGAAGCGTGCGGGAGAAACGAGAATGGTAACTGTTTGTGGGAAACGCGGACCCGGTCAGAAGGGCTTCGGCGCGTCCCCGACCGTGACGGTCGCCTCGGTGTCGCTCGCACCGTCGTCAGTCTCGCCGTTCGGTGCGGTGAGCGTCGCCTCGACGGTGTCACCGGCGCTCGGGTTCTCCGCGGCCGGCGTCACGACCGCGTGCACTCCGACCGGGGACCCCTCGACGGTGACCGTCCCGTTGGTCGCCGGTTGGACGGTCCGTTTCGTCGTCACCTGGCCGTCGTCGGTGTCGTAGGTCGCGTAGACGGTCGCCTCCCACGCCCCGGTCGCTTCGAGCGTGACCTCGCCGCCGAGGTCGCTCCCGGCGCTCTCGCCGGCGTCGAACCTGACGCCGGCCTCGCCGTACTGTGCGTCCGCGGAGCCCCCGTAGCGGTAGCCGTCGCCGCTGAACTCGACGGAGACGCCCTGCCCGTAGTTGGTGGCCGTCGCCTCGGCGGTCTTCGCGTCCGCCGGGACGGTCACCTCGGTGTCGCCGGCCGCGTCGGTCCGCTCGCCGTCGACGGTGAGCGTGCCGAACCACGACCCCTCGCCGGACGCCGAGAGCCGTCCGAGCGGGGCGGGTTCCGCGTCGTCGGTGCCGTTCTCCTTCGCGTCGCCGTCGTTCGCGCCGTCGTCGCTGTCGTTCGTGTCATCTTCCGAGTCGTCGTCGTCCGGGTCGACGGGCATCACGCCGGCGTCACCGTCGTCGGCGTCGTCTGAACCGTCGCTGTCGGAGTTGTCGTCGTCCGACTCGTCGCTGTCGGCGTCGTCGGAGTCGTTGGAGTCGTCTGAATCGCCGCTCTCGTCAGCGTCGTCGTCACCGGCGTCGTCGCCGTCGCTCCCGTCACCGGCGTCGTCGGAATCGTCCGAGCCCGAGTCGCTGTCGGCGCCGTCGCCGTCGCCGTCGGTGCTCTCCTCACTGTCCTCGTCCGACTCGTCGCCAGCCCCTTCGTCGGTGTCGCTGTCGTCGTCGGTGTCGCTGTCGTCGTCAGCGTCGTCGGGCGTCCCGGCGTCGTCCGAACTCGACCCGCCCGAGTTCGACCCGCTGGACCCGGCGCCGAACTCGAAGCCGTCGTCGTCGCTGTCGGCGTCGTTCTCGGCCGTGTCATCCTCGTCCGGACCGTCGGAGTCGGGCGGTGCGTCGTCCGCGTCGTCGGGCTCACTCGACGCGTCCGAGGTGTCGGTCCCCTCGGCGTCGCCGTCGTCGGTGTCGGCGGAGGCGCTCGACTCGCCGGTCGGGTCGTCCGCGCCGTCCCCGACGGTGTCGCCGGACGTGTCGTCGCCGAGCAGGCCGGGGACGCCCCAGAGGACGAAGGTCCCGGCCGCCCCCACGATGACGAGGCCGGCGACGCCCACGACGGTCAGCCAGCCGAGTTGTTCGAGGAACGATTCGTCGTCGCCGGAGCCACTCCCGGACCGACGAGGACGCCGCGATTGTGGTCGTGATGACGGCATTGATTCGGCGTCGGAACATCGTATAATAAGTTTTGTCATCAACACTACATATTCTCTCGGACGAGATATTCTCGAATACGTGTATAAGTGGTACTCCGTGGTGATGAGGGCTACTCCGAGGGCGAGCGCTCCCGGTCGTCGTGACAGACAGAAACGTCCCCCGAAGGGGACGCGGCGGTCGGGCGCGGTGGCGTGCGGCCCCGACCGCCGGGATGACGTTCCATGCGACAGGTAGTAACCGGTGTGGCGGCACCGGGCATTGGGTACTACGGTATCCGACGGAATATCCGCGGTGGCTAGATACGCAATACCTTCGGATGTGGACCAGTCGTCACCATCGACACTATCTCTCGAGGACGTGTAACGGCGACGAGACGGCCGGGTCGCTCACCGGCTACCGGCGGTCGTCGGGATGCGAAAGTGACTGTCCGTGTCGCCCCGGCGACACGGACAGAAGGGTCACAGGTGGGGATGTCACGACTCTCCGGAGAGAGCCGTCGGAATCCGTGACTGGCTGTCGTCTCTCTCGAGAACTCGCCGCTGACGGATTCGTGAGGACCCACATCTTCCGGGAACAAATACCTAATTGCCACTCGATGACTGGTTCTCCGCAGATACAGTCTCGAGGGTCTAGGTTGCGTGACGGGGGTGCGTCAGAGCCGCTCTTCGTGGACCTGGAGATGGTGACTCTTCATCCCGCTCTCGGTCACGAACGACTTCCCGCAGGTCGGGCACAGTACACCGAGTCGCTCTTCGACGGATTCATCGGACGACATGGATCTGGCTCCGCGAACGTCCCCGGCCTTCGACCGTGGCCCCCGGTTCGTGTTCGCGAGGCACGGTACGTTACCACGCACCATAATTGTTCTCGGAAGACGACGACAGAGACACGGGTCGACGGGCGGCCGGTCCCGGGTGCGTCCGTGACCGACGAATTAATTTCCCTTATAGTTACCCGCATCAATGTCTGCGAGGAGTATAAACAAACTATTAGTCACTGCTAGCCCTCGTTGGGAATACAGCTAGCGGCCGGGGGTGCCTCTGACAGCACGACACAGGTGGGGACCATCCAAACGAGCTCCTGTGGTCCTCTCGACCCCGGTCCGCTGCTGTTTCGGAACCGGGGATAGTCACACCTCCCCGTTTCCCTCTGCCGACGCACGCCGCGAGTGCCGACGGGATGCGAGAACGCTATTAACACACGTCGCTCAACGCCGCTATGGCAACGGTCGTACAAGGACGCCTGCCGGCGGAGGAGTTCGCCCTCTGCGAGACGCTCGATTCGCTCCCAGACGCCGAGTTCGAGACGGAACTCATCGTCGAGAGCGGTGAAGATGCAATCATGCCCCTCCTCTGGGTCCGCGGGGCACCGACCGAGGCGGTTCGCGAGGTGCTGGAGAGGGACCCGAGCGTCCGGAGCGTCGACCTCCTCGTCGAACTGGACGACGCACAGTTCTACCGCATGGAGTGGGTCGGACACGTCGAACTCGCGCTCGAACTGCTCACGAACGCGCACGCGACCATCATGAACGCGTACGGCGCCGGCGACTGGTGGTACCTCCGCGTGCTCTACCCGGACCGCGACTCGCTGGGTCGGACCACCGACTTCTGCGAGCGCCACGGCCTCTCCTTCGACATCGACACCATCCGGGAGATGGACGGCGAACCCGCGGGCCGGTTCGGTCTCACCGACGGCCAGTACGCCGCGCTCACCTACGCCGTCGAGCAGGGGTACTACGACGTCCCCCGGGGGTGCGAACTCCAGGACCTGGCGGACCACTTCGGTCTGTCACACCAGGCACTCTCCGAGCGCCTCCGTCGCGGGGTGAAGGCGCTCGTCGAGGACGCCCTCCTCGTCGGCGCGCCCGCCCCGGAAGTGGCCACCCGGCCAGGACGGTGAGCGGACGACCCGCAGACCGCGTCCCGCCGTGACCGTTCTCCGTCACGCGACGGGACACGTGCCGGGGCGCGAACACACCGCCCTCTGCCCAGCCGCGGGCATCGAGGGGTCGGAGTGCGCGGAGTGCGACGCCAATGGGGGGCTCGACGGCGACGCCTGTTCTGGATGAGTGAAATCGTCCAGTACCTCCTCGCGCTGTCGAACCGGCGTTCCACGAACGACGTCCGGTGGGCCGCTCGCCGGTTCCGGGTGGCGCTCGCCGCGTGGTCCGGCGACGCCAGGCGGTACGCGCGCGCGGTCCTCCGCGGGACCGACCGCACTGGAGCGACCGACCACTGACCGGAGCGATGTAGCTCGCCGCGCCACGAGTGCCGCTGTTCTCCGGCGGGTGCTCACCGACGAGTACCGCAGAGTGCCGTCGCTGAATCGGTCGGTCGTCGACCAGACGGTCGGACGCCAGCGCCGTGACACGCCGGGGAACGGTCCGCGGATGTCGACCGGGCGACGTCTCGTGGTCGCCGATGCACGGTGTCCAAGCAGTGGTCGTTCAGGGACCGACACGGGAGCGATTCGACGTCGGCAGGTCCCCACCTGTACGTCCCCCACAGCGGTCGGTCCCACGTCCCACTGCTGTAGATTAACCAATACGAGGTAGATAAATAGACGTTGTTGCTACTGAATATAACTATCACAGTCCCGTACTGGTCCCTGTCTGGGGTGAGTGGCCGTCGCGAGCGCCGACACCACCGTCGACGCTATCGACGGACGAGTCCGAACAGCGTCACCGCGAGCAGGCCGACGAGCCACACGCCGGCGCCCACCAGAAGGGACCGGGTCGCCCACGCGACCGCTATCGCCACCGCGAAGACCACGACACCGGCGACCACGTAGAAGGTCACCGACGCCGGCGCTGCATCCCCTCCATCGAACGCCACGGGAACTACTACTTAGGTAACGAGTTAAACATGTCCCGTGGTCACAGATGGTGAGAAGCGGTCGCGAACGCGCCCGCGAACCCGACAGTCAGTGGCCGTATCGGGCGGCAGGGCCTCCGCGATTCGCCGCAGTTCGATAGGTATGGCGGGCCGATACGTTCACGTTGTCGGTCCGACGATACGGAGGTGGGTCGACGGACGGGCGTCCGAACGGGCACGGGCGAACTGTCTGCGGCCACGCCCTCCCAAGGGAGGTCCGAACCGGTTCTCCTCGGCGTCGGCCCACGAGCGTCACATCCGGCGAGAGCCGTCCGTCCGCTCAGCGCCGGTTGTACTCACGGACGATAGACTCCAGTTCCCCCGGGGTGAGTTCCGTCTCCAGGAGTCGTTCGACCGCCGGTTTCGACGTCCCGAGCGCGCGCATCCCGCAGGCGACCAGGTCGTCGTGGGGCCGCGGTGGCGACTCCTCGATGGACCCGAACAGGTGTTCGTCGCGCAACGGCGGGTCGACGGACGGGGTATCGGTCATAGACGTACAGACCGGCGCGTCGTACTACGACCTTTCGTTGGCCTCCGCTCGTAGCCGGACGGCGTCTCCGCCTGCTCGGTCGCGGGGGGACCGACCGGTCCTGACTCGCTCGATTCAACCGTACACATGTGTTGTGTTAACAGAAAACATTACCCCGATTGCGACGAACGCACCTAGTGAGGGCCTCGTCGGGTCGACTCCTGTCACTTCGTGGCCCCGACATCACAGGTGGGGAGAAGAGACGAGAGCCGACGTGATGACGTCCTCACCTTCCCCTGATGACCGACACTGGTACTGTCCGGTCTGTAACTCTGTCACGAACCCGGGGAATAGCTTTATCACACGATGTGTTGACACGACTCACCTATGTCCTCGACGACAGGAACCGAGGCCGTCGCGGCCGAGGAACCGCACCCCGAGATCGTCGGCCTGCTCCAGCAGATGGGGGCCGCACCGTTGCCGCCGTTCTGGTCGCTCTCGCCGGAGGGCGCCCGGCAGTTCACCGAGGGACTGTTCCCGACGGCGGACGACCCCGAACCGGTGGCGGAGGTGATGGACCTCGAGGTCACCGAGGAGGGGATTCCGGTCCGCGTGTACGTCCCGGAGGGACAGGGGCCGTACCCGACGCTGGTCTACCTCCACGGCGGCGGCTGGGTCATCGGCGACCTCGACACCTACGACGCGACCTGCCGGGCGCTCGCGAACGCCGCCGACCGTATGGTCGTGAGCGTCGACTACCGCCTCGCGCCCGAACACCCGTTTCCGGTTCCGCTGGAGGACTGCTACGCCGCCGCCGAGTGGGTGTTCGACGCCGCGGAGACGATGCAGGTCGACACCGACAACGTCGCCATCGGCGGCGACAGCGCCGGCGGGAACCTCGCGACGGCCGTCGCGCTGATGGCCCGCGACCGCGACGGTCCCGAGTTCGCCAGACAGGTCCTCGTCTATCCCGTCACCGACTACGACTTCGACACCCCCTCCTACGAGGAGAACGCCGACGGTTACCTGCTCACCAGAGCCGACATGGAGTGGTTCTGGGACCACTACCTCCGCGACGAGGTCGACGGCAGCCACCCCTACGCGTCGCCGCTCAGGGCGCGTGACCTCTCGGGGCTCCCGCCGGCGACGGTCGTCACGTGCGGGTTCGACCCGCTGCGCGACGAGGGCGCGACGTACGCCGACCGACTGGCCGACGCCGGCGTCGACGTCAACCACGTCCACTACGCCGACGCCATCCACGGCATCGTCCAGATGCTGGTCGAACCGATGGCCCTGACGCGGGCACGCGACCTCATCGACGACGTGAGCGACGACCTCGGGACACCCATCTGACCGGCGTCACGAGTCCCCCGAACCCACGTCCCGTCATCCCGTCGACCCGTACTCGTCCGTAGGGGTTCGGCCACCTGGGTCACCGTTCGAGAGACCGTACCGAGACACGTAGTGTGTGGGTATCCGACGGCTGGTCGGTTTTATTAGAGGTAGTGATGATTGGTAGCAGACAGCACTCATGACAATGAGCGAACAACACACGGCGGACGGTAGTGGGGAAGCGGACCTCGACGTCGCCATCGTCGGCGCGGGGTTCTCCGGGCTGTACATGCTCCATCGCCTGCGGGGACTGGGGCTGTCGGCGCGCGTCTTCGAGAAGGCGGACGACGTGGGCGGGACCTGGTACTGGAACCGGTATCCCGGCGCTCGCTGCGACAGCGAGAGCCACATCTACTGTTACTCCTTCTCCGACGCCCTCCTCGACGAGTGGGAGTGGAGCGAGCGCTACCCCGAGCAACCGGAGGTGCTCCGGTACCTGCGCTACGCCGCCGACCACCTCGACCTGCGCCGGGACGTCGAGTTCGAGACGGAGGTCACCTCGGCCGTGTTCGAGGAGGACTCGGGGACGTGGACGGTCAGCACCGACGACGGCTCGCAGGTCTCGGCGCGGTTCTTCGTCACCGCCGTCGGCTGTCTCTCGAAACCGTACCTCCCGGACTTCGACGGCCTCGAATCGTTCGAGGGGGAGTGGTACCACACGGGCCGGTGGCCACACGACCCCGTCGACTTCGACGGGAAGCGCGTCGCGGTCGTCGGAACGGGTGCCAGCGGTATCCAGGCCATCCCGGAGATAGCGGACGACGCGGGGCACCTGACCGTCTTCCAGCGGACGCCGAACTACGCCGTCCCCGCGCGGAACCGGCCGCTCACACCGGCCGAGTACGACGAGATACGCGAGCGCTACGACGAGATATGGGCGCAGTCACGCGACTCCGGGTTCGGCATGCCCTTCGACACCGCCGCACCCACCGCCGCCGACCTCTCGACCGAGGCGGTCAGGGAGGTGCTCGAACCGCGCTGGCAAGAGGGCGGCTTCCGGTTCCTGCTCGCCTTCGAGGACCTGCTCATCAACGAGGAGACCAACCGGAAGGTCTCCGAGTTCATCCGCTCGAAGATACGCGAGACGGTCGACGACCCCGAGGTGGCAGCGACGCTCGTTCCCACCGACCACCCCTACGCGAGCAAGCGCCCGCCCCTCCACACGGACTACTACGAGACGTACAACCGCGACCACGTCCGACTGGTCTCCGTCCGGGAGTCACCCATCGAGGAGCTAACGCCCGAGGGCATCCGGACCGCCGACGAGCACCACGCGTTCGACACCGTCGTCTTCGCCACGGGCTTCGACGCGATGACCGGCACGCTGTTCGACATGGACATCGAGGGCAAGGACGGCACGCACCTCGAGGAGAAGTGGGCCGACGGCCCCCGGACCTACCTCGGCCTCGCCGTCCACGACTTCCCGAACATGTTCACCATCACCGGCCCGCAGAGCCCCTCCGTGCTCACCAACATGCCGGTGTCCATCGAACAGCACGTCGAGTGGATAGCGGACTGTATCGAGTACATGGAGCGAGAGGACCTCCGGGTCGTCGAACCGACGGAGGCGGCCGAGGAGGAGTGGGTGGCACACAGCAACGAGGTCGCCGACCAGACGCTGTACTCGGAGGCCGACTCCTGGTACCGTGGCGAGAACATCCCCGGGAAACCCCGTATCTTCACGCCGTACGCCGGTGGCCTCGACCTCTACCGACAGCAGTGCGCCGAGGTGGCGGCGAACGACTACGAAGGGTTCGACCTGGGTGAATCGGCGGACGCCACGACGGCGGATTGAGGTGAAAACAAGCCAAGGGTGGGATTCGAACCCACGAATTCTCGATTACAAATCGAGTGCTTGAGCCACCCAAGCTCCCTTGGCGCTACAGTGAGTCGTACTCGTTCGGGACCATATCGGTTTCGCTGTCCCCCGCTTTCGTCATCGTGATGCGGTGCGGGCGGTAGCCCAGTTCACGATAGAGGCGCTGTGCCGCTTCGTTCCCCGCCATCACGTCGAGTGCGACGACGTCGGCACCGTCCGCACGCAGCGCCTCCTCGGCGGCCCGGAGCAGCGCCGTCCCGATTCCCGCCCCTCGATGGTCGGGGTCGACGTAGAGGTTCTCGACGACGCCCTTCTCGACGGTCTGTTCGTAGGCGCCGGAGGACGGTCCGAACATGACGAAGCCGACGACGCTCCCGTCCTCGCGAGCGACGAGCAACCCGCCGGTGACGACGGCGCGGGCGACGGCCTCGCGGACGGTGGCGCGGTTCTCGTCGCTCGCGAGGAACGACCCGTACTCGCGCTGGCCCGCCGCCAGCGCCACCCAGAGGTCGGCGACCCGGTCGACGTCCTCCATGCGGGCCGCCTCGACGTCCATCAGCGGAGCGCCTCGACCGCGGGCAGGGACTCGCCGGTGAGCATCGCCAGCGCCGCCCCGCCACCGGTGCTCACGTGGTCGAACCCCGACAGTCCCAGCCGGCGGATGGCGGAGGCGGTGTCGCCGCCGCCGACGATGGTGTAGTCGGCGGCCGTCGCCCCCTCGAAGAGCCCGCGCGTCCCGACGGCGAAGCGTTCCTCCTCGAAGACCCCCGCCGGACCGTTGAGGATACCCGTTCCGGCGTTCGCGAGCACGTCGCCGTAGGCCGCGACGGTCGCCGACCCGACGTCCATCGCCGGTTCCGGGACGGGGAGGTCCTCGACGCTCACCTCGACGCGCTCGCCGTCGCGCTCGACGGCCACGTCGAGGGGGACGTGGAGGCGGTCGCCGTACGTGTCGAGCAGCTCCTCGGCCTGGGCGAGGCGGTCGCCGGCCCGGTCCGTCAGTACGCGCGTGCTCTCGGGACCGAGGTCGACGCCGGTGGCGTGCAGGAAGGCGTTGCCCACGACGCCGGCGGTGAGGACGACGTCCGCGAGGCCCGATTCGAGGACGGTCGACGCCACCCCGATGGAGTCGTCGACCTTGGCGCCGCCGAGGCAGTAGACCCGCGGGGTCGGCGTGCTCGCGATGTCACCGAGCGCGTCGAGTTCGCGCTCCATCACCCGCCCCGCGTACCCGGGGAGGTGTTCGGGAAAGCCGACGATGGAGGGCTGCGAGCGGTGGGCGGCGGCGAAGGCGTCGTTGACGTAGGCGTCGAGGACCGGGGCGAGCCCGGCGACGAGGTGGGTGCTCGCGGCCTCGGCGGGGGGGAACTGCATGACCTCCTCGCTGTAGAAGCGCGTGTTCTCGAGGACGAGGACGCTCCCGTCGGCGAGCGACCGGACGCGCTCGCGGGCCGCAGCGGAGAACGTGGCGTCGACGTACTCGACGGGGGCGTCAAGCAGGGCGGAGAGGCGTTCGGCGTGGTCGGCCAGCGACGTGAAGTCGTCGCCGCCGGGACGACCCTGGTGGGCGAGGACGGCGACCCGCGCGCCGCGGGCGGCCAGTTCGTCGAGCGTCTCCACGTGCGCGCGCAGGCGGGAGTCGTCGTCGAGCGTCCCGTCCGGCGCGACCGGACTGTTGATGTCGACGCGCACCCCGACGGCGGCCCCCTCGGCGTCGAGGTCGTCGAGCGTCCGTATCATGCGCGAGTGTCCACGACGTCGGAGCAAAGGTGTTGTGCTCGACGGTCGGCCCTCCTCCTTCCACGCGCCCGGTCAATCGCCCGACACGACGGCCGTGAGCGTGCACCCGTTCCCCCGCCCGCGTCGACCGACCCGTCCTCGTTGGACGTGTATCAGAACTCTGGGGGGTCGCTTGTATTCTCCTCGGTAATCGAACGAAGAAATCGGACGCCTGGCGGGGGAAGGCGGGGTGCGGACGACCCGTTCGTCGATGTAAAGTGTGCGACACGGAGCGAAGGGTTATTTAACCCCTGCGTCCAGAGCTACCGCGTGACTAACACACATGGGCGTAAGTGACGCATATTCACGCGGACGGCGACTCGTCGTCGACCAGCCGGCGACGCTCGTCGTGACGGTTGTCGGTGTGCTGCTCCTGTTGGACCTCGTCGTCCAACTCGTGACCGGTGTCCTCCCGCCGACACGGCTGGCGCGCTACCTCTGGACCGGCCTGCGACTCGGCCTCATCTACGGCCTCGCGGGCATCGGGCTCTCGCTGACGTACAGCATCCTGAGCTTCGCGAACTTCGCCCACGGCGAGTACCTCACCGTCGGCGGGTTCTCCGGGTGGGCGGTGGCCTTCCTCGTCGGCGGCTACGGCGTCGCCGAACTCTCGGACCTCCTGCTCGTCCAGGCGAATCCGGGCGTCAGCATCACCAGCACGCCACTCGCCGTCGTCCTCGGCCTCGTCGGGGCCATCGTCGTCACGGTCTTGGTGGCGCTCGTCCTCGACCGACTCGTCTACCGGCCGATGCGCGGGGCCGACGGCATCTCGCTGCTCATCGCCAGCGTCGGGGTGGCGTTCATCCTCCGGTACCTCGTCGCGTTCGTCTTCGACGTGAACGTCCGCGGGGTGACCGGCGGAACGGTCTCCTACAACGTCGGCGGACTACCGATCAACGCCCACGACATCACGCTCGTCGCCGTGAGCGTCGTCCTCATGCTCGGCGTCCACGTCCTCCTCCAGCGGACGAAACTCGGCAAGGCGATGCGCGCGATGGCCGACAACAAGGACCTCGCGCGCGTGACCGGCATCCCCACGGAGCGCGTCATCCGGTGGACGTGGATGCTCGGCGCCGGCCTCGCGGGGGCGGCGGGCTATCTCGTCGTCCTCACGCGTGGCTCCATCATCTTCGACTTCGGCTGGATCCTCCTGCTGTTCATCTTCGCCGCCGTCATCCTCGGCGGCATCGGCTCGGTCTACGGCGCCATCGCCGGCGGCATCATCTTCGGCGTGGCGAGCAACGTCTCGCGGGTGTGGCTCACCGGGCCGTGGTCGGACCTCGCCGACCCCGTCGCGTTCCTCCTGCTCATCGTCATCCTGCTGGTACGCCCGCAGGGGCTCTTCGGGGGGGTGACGACCGCATGAGCGCCGACGTCCGCTCCCGACTCGCGGCCCTCGACCGGCCCGTGCGCGACGCGCTGATGGTCGCCGGCATGATGCTCGGGCTCTACGCCGTCTTCTGGGTCGTCGGCTCGACGCTCGGCTACGACGCCAGCGGCATCTTCAGCCTGTTCGCCACGCTGACGCTGTTCGTCGGCGTCTACGCGCTCGCCGTCCTCGCGCTCAACCTCCAGTGGGGATACGCCGGCCTGTTCAACATCGGCGTCGCCGGCTTCCTCGCCGTCGGGGCCTACTCCTTCGGGATGCTCTCGGGGTCGCCCACCGGGTCGCCGCCCGGCCTCGGCCTCCCGTTCGTCGTCGGCGTGGTGGGTGCGATGCTCGTCACCGCCTTCGTCGGGCTACTGACGGCGTTCCCGGCGCTTCGCCTGCGGGCCGACTACCTCGCCATCGCCACCCTCGCCCTCAGCGAGATCATCCGCCTGACGGTTCTCTCGCGGCCCGCCAGCGAGTTCACCGTCGGTGGCGTCACCCTCGGCACCGGCGGCGGCCAGGGCTACCGGAACTTCCCCGCCAACCCCGTCGACGGCCTCTTCGAGACGCCCGTCGGCGACGCCATCCTCGTCGCCGCAGACGGCATCTTCGGCGTGACCCGCCAGCCCGTCGTCGAGGACTTCGTCTACGCGCTCGTCGTCGTCTGTCTCGTGGGCGTCGTCTACTGGCTGCTCTCGCGGACGGCCAACTCCCCGTTCGGTCGGGTGCTGAAGGCCATCCGCGAGGACGAACTCGTCGCGAGTTCGCTGGGCAAGGACACCCGTATGTTCAAAGTGAAGGTGTTCATGTTCGGCTGTGCACTGATGGGCCTCTGTGGCGTCCTCTGGCAGGTGTACGGGCTGAACTCCGTCGTCCCCAACACCTTCCGCCCGGACATCACCTTCTACATCTTCATCGCGCTCATCATCGGCGGCTCCGGGTCGAACACGGGGAGCGTCCTCGGCGCGGGCCTGTTCGCCGGCGTCCTCTTCTTGCTCCCCCAGAACATCAACCGCCTGCTCGGCGAGGTCGGGTTCCTCCAGGGCATCTCCTCGCCGAACTCCTTCGCGGGCGCGGTCGGACCGCTCGCCTCGCTGGACGTGACGCCGTTCGTCGGCTACGTCCTCGGCAACATCGACGAACTGCGCTTCGTCGTCGTCGGCGTCCTGCTCATCTACCTGATGCAGCGCCGCCCGGAGGGGCTGCTCGGCCACCGCATCGAACCGGCGGCGGCCGTCGACCTCCGGACCCGCCCGGCTGACCATAGACCGACCGCCGCCGACGGCGGCGACAGCGACGGGGGTGACGACGATGAGTGACACCGGCCCGGCACAGCGCCCGCAGGCCGAGCAGGGGACCGACTCCGAGGTCGAGGCGGCCGCCAGACACACCCCACGGGGCCTCCCGTTGCGCGTCGAGAACCTCCGCAAGGAGTTCGGCGGCATCACCGCCGTCGACGGGGCGACGTTCGCCGTCGAGGCAGGGTCGCTGACGGGACTCATCGGCCCGAACGGCGCCGGCAAGTCGACGACGTTCAACTGCATCGCCGGCGTCCACACCCCGACGGCCGGGCACGTCTACTTCCAGGGCGAGGACATCACCGGCCTCCGGCCGGACCGCATCGCCAACCGCGGCCTCGTCCGAACGTTCCAGATCGCCCGCGAACTCCACGACATGACCGTCCTCGAGAACATGATGCTCGCGCCGCGCGGACAGGTCGGCGAGTCGCTGGCGCGGTCGGTGCTCCCCGGCCTGCGCGGGACCGTCGTCGAGCAGGAGCGCGACCTCTACGAGCGGGCGTGGGAGACCCTCGAGTTCTTCGAGATAGACCACCTCGCCTTCGAGTTCGCGGGCAACCTCTCGGGCGGCCAGCGCAAACTGCTGGAGATGGCGCGCGTACTGATGACCGACCCGCAGATGGTGCTGCTCGACGAACCGCTCGCGGGCGTCAACCCGACGCTCGAGAAGAAACTCCTCGAACGGATTCACGACCTGCGCGAGGAGGGCTACACGTTCCTCCTCGTCGAACACGACATGGACGTCATCATGAACAACTGCGAACACATCATCGTGATGCACCAGGGGAAGGTGCTCGCGGAGGGCGAAGCGACCGACATCAAGAACGACGACCGGGTCGTCGACGCCTACCTCGGTGAGACGATATGAGCGACAGCGACGCCGACCGCGAGGCGCCACCGTCCACCTCGCCCGCCGAGGCCGACGCCCCCGAGGAGGGCGAGCACGCGACGGCGACGACGGGAGCGCCCGTCGGCACCGCCGAACCCGACGACGGTCTGCTCGCGGTGCGGGACCTCGACGCGGGTTACGGCGACCTGCAGGTGCTCTCGGCCCTCGACCTCACGGTCCGGGCGGGCGAGTACGTCACCATCGTCGGCCCGAACGGCGCCGGCAAGTCCACTGCGATGAAGTCCGTCTTCGGCCTCACGACCCACATGGGCGGCACCGTCTCGTTCGACGGCCACGACATCGCCGGGTTGGTCCCCGAGGAGGTCATCCACTACGGCATCGGCTACGTCCCACAGAACGAGAACGTCTTCCCGACGCTCTCCGTCCAGGAGAACCTCGAGATGGGGGCGTACATCCTCGACGAGGTGCCACAGGACCGCCTCGAAGCCGTCTACGACCGCTTCCCCATCCTCCGCGAGCGCAAGTCCCAGAAGGGCGGGACGCTCTCGGGCGGTCAGCGCCAGATGCTCGCCATGGGCCGGGCGCTGATGCTCGACCCGCAACTGCTCTTGCTCGACGAGCCCTCCGCCGGCCTCGCGCCGGACCTCGTCGAGGAGATGTTCGACCGCATCGACGCCATCAACGAGGCGGGGACGGCCGTCCTGATGGTCGAGCAGAACGCGAAGGAGGCGCTCCGGCGCTGCGACCGCGGCTACGTCCTCGTCAGCGGGACCAACCGCTTCATGGACAGCGGCGAGGCGCTCCTGGCGGACGAGGACGTCAGACAGGAGTTCCTCGGCGGGTAGTCGCGTCGCGAAAGAAGTCTGTTCCCGAGGACTGGGTCAGCCGTCGAACTCGATGGTCTCGACGGTCTCGATGCCGCCGTCCGGGTTGAAGGCGAACAGTTCGTACACCGCCGTCTGCAGGTCGCCGTTGTCGTCGAACTCGAGGCTGCTGGAGGCACCCTGGTAGTTGATTTCGTCGCCGGCGCCGGCGGCCTCGAGGGCGTCGCCGAGCTGGTCGGGCGTGAACTCCTCGCCCTCCGGGTTGGCGACGGTCTGCATCTGTTCGGCGATGGCGGCGCCGTCCGCCTCGCCGGCCGCGGCCTGCGCGAGCAGGAGGACGGCCGTGGCGTCGTACGCCTGGGCGGTGAACACGCCGGGGGACCCGTCGTACTCCTCCTCCCACCGCTGGGTGAAGAAGTCGCGGCCGGGGCCGTCGGCGCTCGGCGCCGTCCCCTGGACGTTCGCCATCTCGTTGCCGACCTCCGTCGGGAGCGTCCCGTCGCGGAGGCCGTCGGTGACGAGCACGGGGAGGTCGGTGTCGAATCCGGAGTAGAAGTCACGGAACAGCTGGATACCGCTCTCGGGGTAGGCGATGACGAGCAGGAGGTCGGGGTCGTCCCCGAGCGCCTGCTGGAGCTGCGAGGAGTAGCTCGACTGGCCGGGCTGGAGCGAGACGGTCTGCTGGACCGTCCCGTCCTGCTCGCTCTCGAACGCCTCCGAGAACGTCTCGGAGAGCAGCTGCCCGTAGTCGTTGTTCACGAAGATGGTCGACGCCGTCGAGGCACCCTCGTCGGCCGCGACCTGCGCGAGCACCGGCCCCTGGATGTTGTCCGCCGGCGGCGTCCGGTAGACGAGCCCTTCGTCCTCGAGGTCGGTGATGTCCGGCGACGTACTCGCCGGGGAGCACATCGCGACCCCCTCGGGGACGAAGACCTGGTTCGCCACCTGGATGGTCACGGCGGAGGACGCCGCGCCGGTGACCGCCGGGAAGCCGGCGTTGACGAGCGACTCGGCGGCCGTCACCCCCTGGTTGGGGTCGGTCGCCGTGTCCTCGGTCTGGGAGTTGATAGTGTAGCTGGTGTCCGCGCTCTCCAGTTGCGTGACGGGGAGTTCGGCGCCGTTGGCGATGGGCTGGCCGAGCGTCCCGAGGTCGCCGGTCAGCGGCATGAGGACGCCGACGGAGAGTTCCCCGCCACCGCCGCCGCCACCGCCCGAGCCGTTACCACCGGAGCCGTTGCCCCCGCCGTTGCCACCGTTACCGCCGTCGTCGCCACCGAGGCAACCAGCGACGAGGGCCGTGCCTGCGACCCCCGCTCCCTTCAGGAAATGCCGTCTCTTGATGCCATGTCGCATGGTACCGGGGGGTTTCAAACGTAAAGATATAAAGATGTCTGTTGGTTCGACCTACGTTTCACATGTCCCGGCAGTCGGCGCACAGCGCGAGGCCGTCCGCCACCGCGAGCGACCGCGTGAGCGTGCCACAGCCCTCACAGATGCCCTGGTCGCCGTAGTTCGGGGTACTCGCCCGGAGGCCGTCGTCGTAGTCACCCGCCTCGTGGGGGACGGTGAGCACGTCGCGCTCCGTCAGAACGCCGAGCAGTTCCTCCCCGTCGGTGACCAGCAGTCGGTGGACGCTCCCCGAGAACCGGCCGCTGGCGTCGACCACCGCGGTCTCCGGCGCCACCGTCTCCACGTCCGTCTTCATCACGTCGGAGACGGTCGACTCCTCGGCTTCCCCCCGGACGTACGCCCCGAGCACCGCCGCCTGGCTGACGACGCCGACCGGCGTGCGCCCGCGCAGGACGACCGCACAGGTGGCGCCCTCCTCCAGCAGTAACTCGGCGGTGCCGGGGAGGCTATCCCCCTCCGTCACCCCCACGAACGTGCGGGTCATGGCATCGCGGACTGTGACACTCCCGTCCATGTCAGGAGGTACCACACAGCGGGACTAAAAGCTACCTCTCCGGGCGGGGACGGTCACTCCCAGGCCAGTTCGACGAGCGTCCCCTCCTCGCGACAGACCTCGAGTTCGTGTTTCGCCTGCATACCCGCGTCGTGGGCAGTCCGGGCGCGACCGGCACCGACCTTCAGGTCGACGCCGACGGCCTCGTCGACGTGGTCGATGGCGTCGTGGTAATCCGCCCGCGACAGCGACGGACAGACGGCGATGACGTTGTCCCCGCCGACGAAGAAGGAGAGCGCGTCGTGGGCGGTGCGCATGTAGCGCATGAGTTCGGCGTAGCCCTGCTCGATGTGGATGAACGTGTCGAAGGCGTTCAACTGGTCGGTGTACTTGCCCGTCGCGTCGTTCACGTCGAAGTGGGCGATGTGGACGTCCTCCTCGCCGCGTTCGCGCTCCGGCAGGGTCTCGCCCTCGAGTATCTCCTGGCGGGACTTGTCCTGTGCGCTCCCGGCCTCCTGGAGGTACTCGCTCGCGCGGCCGAGCGCCGCGATGGGGCGCTCGTCGACGGCGATGCCGAGGCTCACCGTCACCGGGTAGCGGTTGCCGACCGACTCCTGGATGAGCGCGTGGGCGTCGCCGTCGATGCCGTTGGTGACGGCCACCATGTTGTCGAATCGGGTGAAGAAGACGTACCCCTCGCGGTTCCCGACGAGCTGCGAGAGGTCCGCGTACAGCCGCGACTGGAGGGTCTGTAGGTCGACCTCCCGGCGAGGTTCCGGCGTCACCGTCCACGGTCCGTAGTTGTCGATCTGGATGAGGGTGACCTGGGTACTCGTCACGCGAACGACTACTACCGGATAGCCTATGCGTCTTTGGATTCCGGCGGAGCGGCGCCCTCCCGCCGCTCTGGGCCGTTACTCGAGTCGCCCCTTCAGTTGCCGTGCCGCCCGCGACAGCGACACCGCGTCGCGCGTCGAGTCGTAGGCGACGACGTCCGTCGCCACCAGCTTCGGGAGGTCCTCGTCGTGGAGCGCCGTCCAGACCCGTCGGCGCTCCTCGGGGCCGACGGCCTCGACGGGGACGTCGCGCTCGGCGGCGGCGACGTGCGCGGCGAGCGTCGCGACCGGCAGGCAGTCGTCGGCCCGTGCGAGCGTCGCGAGCAGCAGTCGCCGCCGCGGCGTCGCCAGCAGGTCGGCGACGACATCGCTCGGCAGCTCCGTCGAATAGGTGTCTGTCGCCATAGGTGGGGGTTCGACGGACGGGGATTAATAAATGTCGTCTGTTCGCATATCACACGATTCGGTCGCGGCCAACGAACCGCCGGAGCGCACCACAGACGCGCTCGCGAAGGGGGCCGACGACGGGGGCCGCACCGACACCGACGTAGACCGCGAGCGGACGGTACTCGCCCGTCCGCCGGAGGTGGAGCGCCGTCGCCGCCGCCCGGTGGTTTCCGTCGGCGACGCGCGTGGGCGCACACCCCCGACGGGTCGTCGCCACGGGCGCCGGGAACGACGCCCCTCCCGCGAGCGCCGCCGTCAGCCGCTCGACGCAGTCGACGTCGACGCCGGCGGCCGCCGCCGGGAGCGCGACGGCGTCTCGACGGTCGATGCGACGGGCGGCCTCGCGAACCGTCCCGTCGGGTGAGAGCGCCCGCCAGCCGAGTTCCGGCGGTCCGTCGATGACGTGCAACCGCCCGAACGCCGCCCGCGAGAGCCGGAGGTGGTACCAGCGCGCCGGTCGGGTCTGCCAGAGGAACGAGGCCGCCCCCGGGTTCGCGGTGAGGAGCGCGTCGAGCGCCTCCGCAGGGGGCAGTTCCTCCGGACGTTCGGGTCCCCCCTCCTCCAGGCGGAGCCAGTGGTCCACGACGGCGGACTCCTCGACCCTGACCGGGGCACTCATCGGACGCGACCGAGCAGGTCGAGCTGGTGGGCGACGTACACCAGGTCGCCGGCGGCCACCTGCTCGCGGCGCGTCCCCACCCAGTCGTCGAGCGCCGCGGGGGCGAGCGCGTCGTCCTCGCGGAGCGCCCCTTCTATCGCGTCGAGCATCCACCGGAGGAACGTCGCCTCATCGGCCGGGTAGCCGCCCTCTCTGGGGTGGACCACCCAGTCGGACCCGGCGACCGCGAGCAGGTCAGCGCTGTCGGGGAGCGCGTGGTAGACGGACCGCCCGGCCCGGCGGCCGGCCTTCGGGCGGGCGTCCATGTGGTCGTGGTAGGCGCGCTCGACGGCGTCGTCGCGGGGGTGGGGCGGGGAGAAGTGCGTCCCGCCGTCGTAGGTGATGGGGAAGTACCAGAGCCCCTCCGGGTCGAGCGCGGCGAGGAGGTCGGGGAACGCGTCGAGTTCCACCAGGTCGAGGAACGCCTGGCCGACGAGCAGGTCGCACTCCCGGGCGGGCGCGACGGCGAGCGCGTCGCCCGCGACGAACTCGACGCGCAAGCGCTCCTCGTCGCGGGTACACACCAGCCGCTCGCCCTCGGCCGCGACGTCGAAGCCCCGCTCGCGCGCCCAGCCCGGGAACCCCTCGCGGGCCGCCGCGACCGTCGACGCCTCCCGGTCGACGAGGGTGTACTCGACGCGCGGCGGGAGCGCCTCCCACTCGACGAGCCGGTGGCACATCGCCCCGAGGCCCGCTCCCACGTCGAGGACGCGGAGGCGCTCTCGTCCCCGGAGTTCGCGCCGCAGGCGCTCGAACACGCGGCGGTCGATGGCCCGGTCGTCGACCGTCCGCTTCGCGCGGAGGTAGGCCCTGAACGACTCGCCCATGCGCTCAGGCGACCTCCGCGTGCGCGGTGGGTCCGCCCGCCAGGTCGGCGAGGAACGCACGCACGCGAGCCCCCGTCTCCGCCCACGTCGGGTGCGCCTCGAAGCGCTCGCGGGCGGCGAGACCCATCCGCGCGAGGTGGTCGCGGTCGCCCTCGAGCTCCGCGAGTCGGAGCGCGAGCCGTGCCGGGTCGTCGGGCGGGACGAGGTAGCCGGTGACGCCGTCCTCGACGACCTCGCGGGCGCCGCCGCGCTCGCTCGCCAGCGCCGGGAGGCCGAACCCCATCCCCTCCAGGTAGGCGATGCCGAACCCCTCGTGGCGCGAGGGGAGCGCGAGGACGTGACTCCGTTCGAGGAGGGTCGCGACGCTCCCCGTCGGCAGGTCGCCGGCGAGCGCCACCCGGTCGTCGACGCCGCGGGCCGCGACGAGCGCTCGTACCCGACGGACGTAGCCCGGGTCGCGGTCGAGGCCGCCGACGACGGTGAGCCGCCAGGGGACGTCCAGCCGGGCGAGCGCCTCCACCAGCGTGTCGATGCCCTTGCGCGGGACGACGCTCCCCAGCGCGACGACGCGGAACGGCTCCTCGCGGGCGCGGGCGGCGACGTCCACCGCCGGCGGGTCGAACTGATCACAGACGGGCGGCGCGACGAGCGCCTCGTCGACCGACGCGAGGCGACGCACCGAGCGCAGCGTCGCCTCGCTGGTCGCGACGACGCCGTCGAGCGTGTCGAGGTAGGCGCGCTCGACGGCCTCGTACAGCCGCCTCTCGCGGCCCGTCGCCTCCTCGCGGCGCAGGTGGTGGACGACGCCGACCAGCGGGCAGTCCAGACGGGCACGGAGCCGCCGGTTCGTCAGCGCGAGCGAGGGGTGGGCGAGTTCGTCCTGCAGGAGGACGTCGTACTCGCCGGCGAGTCGCCGGGGGAGGCGCGGGTCGAGGTTGTCGAGCAGTCCGCGGGGGTAGGAGCGCCACGGGAGCGAGACGACGTCGACGCGGTCGCCACGGGAGCGAAGCGCCTCGACGAGGCCGCGGTCGTAGGCGAACCCGCCGCTTCGCGTCTCGATGTCGCCGTAGACGACGAGTCCGACGCGCATCAGAGCGACTGCTCGTAGCCCGCGCAGGCGGTCTCGTCCTCCCACAGCCGGACGGCGAGCGTCTCGACGAAGTCGGGGTCGAGCGCCTCGCTCGCGCGCTCCCAGACGACGCGCGCGAAGTGCTCGACGCTCGGGTTCACCCCCTCGAACTCCGGGAGGTCGTTGAGCGTCGCGTCGGCGTAGCGGGCCTCCACCTCGTCGAGGAGGGCGTTCACGGCGTCGATGTCCGTGAGGTACCGGTACTGGTCGAGGTCCGGGCCCGACAGGGTGAGTTCGGCCTCGAAGTGGTGCGAGTGGAGGTCGCCCTCCGGGCCGGGGTTCGGCACCGTGAGGTAGTGCTGTGCGATGAAGTCTCGGGTGACGGTGACGGTGTACATGTCCACGGGTGGGCCGGGCGGCGCGTGCGTGAGTTCGCGACCGACCCCGCGGGAGGCCCGGCGACCCCCGCGACCCGACGGCGCGGTGGTCGGTCGGCGACGATACGACGGGTACGCGGGGTCGACTGATAAGTTTGATTCAGCGAATCGACAGGAACGTTCCCCTCACAGCCCCCGGCCGGTCCCGAGGACGGCCGTACAGCCGACGAGGTCGTCGCCGAGTCGGTCCTCGAGGTCGGCGGCCGGGAGGAACCCCGCGAGGCCGGTCTCGAGGTTCTGCGCGACGAACCCCTCCAGGTTCTCGTCGGTGTCGAGCAACGGCGGGGCGAGGAGGCTCGCGTCGAACGCCGCGAGGTCGTGGGCGCCGGTGTAGTACTGGACGTCGAGGAGTTCGTCGGTGGGGGGCGAGGCGACCGTCGCGGTGGCCGCACCGTCGAACTCCCGCTCGACGAACCGGCTCCGGACGAACGCCGCCTCGGCGAGGACGCTCGCCCGGGGGTGACTCTCGTAGACGGTCATGGCGACGTCGTCGACGCGGTCGAACCCCGCCGCACCCTGGCGGCGCTCGTGCAGGCGGTCGAGACGCCACGGCCTGAGCGGTTCGACGCCGTGACGCGTCGTCTGGACGACCTCGCCACGGTCGAGGGCGAACCCCTGCTCGGTGTAGAAGCCACAGCCCTCGAAGACGACGTACTCGCCGCCGTCGTCGAACCGGTAGAGCGTCCCGTCCACGAGTCGCGCGGTGTTCATGGGTAGGTGAGGAGCACCTGGACGGCCTCCTCGGGGTGGTCGTCGAGCAGTCGGTAGGCCTCGTCGGCGTGTTCGACGGGGAGGCGGTGGGTGACGAACCGCTCGGGTTCGAGGCGGTCGAGCGCGTCGCGGACCGTCTCGAAGCGCCGGGACTTGTCCCAGCGCCCCTCGTGGTCGGGGTCGATGCGGCTGACCTGGCTGGCGCGCAGGCGGACGTGACTGCGGTGGAACTGCCCGTCGAGCGAGAGCGGGACGGGTTTCGTCCCGTACCACGACCCGACGACGACCCGCCCGGCGTAGCCCGTCGCGTCGAGGGCCGCGTCGAGCGCCCGCGGGTTTCCCGACAGTTCGTAGGTGAGGTCGGCGCCGTCGACGTGTTCGTCGGCGAGGGCCTCCCGGGCGGCTCCCTCGGAGTCGAGCGCCGTCGCGCCGAGTTCCGCCGAGAGTTCGCGCCGACCGTCGTGCGGTTCGACCGTCACCAGCGCGTCGAGCGGGAACTCGGCGAGGAGGCCGGTGGTCAGCAGGCCGACGACGCCCTGTCCGAAGACGCAGACGCGCTCGCCGACCATCGGCCGGCCGTCCATGACGAAGTTCACCGCCGCCTCCGTGTTGGCGAGGAAGACGGCGCGCTCGGCCGACATCCCGGACGGGACGCGGACCACCTCGTCCGGGTCGGCGAGGAAGTGACTCTCGTGGGGGTTGAACGCGAAGACCCGCTCGTCCGCCCAGTCGGCGACGTTCGCACCGGCCTCGACCACCCGGCCGACGACGGCGTAGCCGTAGCGAAGCGGGTACTCGAACGTCCCCGACAGGGCGTCGAGCGTCTCGTCGGCCGCCATCGATGGCTCGGTCTCCCCGCGGTAGACGAGCAACTCGGTGCCGGAACTGATGGCCGAGCGCTCGCTCTCGACGAGCAGTTCGTCGGGACCGGGCGAGGGACGACTGCGTTCGCGCACCGCCACCTCCGACGGTCCCGTGAAGTAGAGCGACCGGACGGTCATCGGCGGCGGGTGACGGCCGCGTTCGCGCAGACCGACGGCCCCCTGACGACGACCCCGCCGCGTTCGGCGTACATACCGCGTACAGACGGCGGCCAGCGGTAAATAGCTCCCGTCGTGTCGTCCGAAAAGACGTTCCGTCGGCCGGACGCCCTCAGACGGGGTCCTCGCCGTCGGGTCGGAAGTTCCAGTAGTCGGCGCGGCGCATCGCGCGCCCCGTCGCGGTGTGGAAGTCGATGATGGACTCGAACGCCTCCTCCTCGACGTGTTCGAAGATGTCGGCGACGCTCACGACCTGCTTGTAGTTGACGCGGATGGGCTCGTCGCCGTGTTCCGCGACGAAGTCCTCGGCGCGCAGCGGGAAGTCCTCTTCCTCGTCGAGTTTCTTCGCGAGAATCGCCTGCCCGTACTTGCGCATGCCCTCGCTCCCCTCGTCGGAGTCCGGGTCGGAAGGCCAGTCTGTATCCGCCATGGTTCACCGTCGCGCAGACGACGCAAAAGCGTTCGCACTTCCGCCTCAGTAGACGACGTACAGCAGGAGGTAGACGACGATACCGAGGGAGAACGAGACGAGCCACAGACCCGCCGCGACGCGACCGACCGTCGGGTGACGGGTCGCCCCGAGTTCGCGCCACGGCCGGGTCGCCGCCAGCAGGAGGACGTAGTACAGCAGGGGGATGCAGACGATGGCGAGCGTGACGTGCACCGCGAGCAGGGGGAGGTAGACGTAGGTGTAGACGCCCTCGGGACCGGGGAAGTCGGTCGCCCCCTCGATGCTCACGCGGTAGAGGTAGAGGACGAGGAAGGCGACGAACAGGCCGAAGGCGGCGAGCATGGCGGCGCGGTGGCGCGTCACGTCGCCGCGGCGTATCCAGCGCCACCCCGAGAGGATGGCGACGATGGCGGCCGCGCTGATGACGGCGTTGAGGTGCGGAACGAGGGCGAGCAGCGGCTCCGACCGCGGGAGGCTCTCGGTCGGCAGGACCCCCCCGACCGCCCCGAACACCAGCGCGAGCGAGACGACCGACAGCACGCCCGTCAGCGCCGGGACGTGCGCTCTGGCTTCCAGTTGCACGTCCGAACGTGGGCGCGAATCGACCATCACTGTTCCGCCTCCGACGGCCGCGTCCCCCCGTGTCGGAACCGCCTCGCTGCACAACCGCGAAGGCCTCATACCCCTCGGCCGTTTATATACTAACGCACCATGACGTCCTCCGAAACACCGGCCAGAGAGCGTCGTCACGCGCGAGACGGGGTGGAGTACGAGACGGTCGAGGTCCCGGTCCTGGTCGTCGGGGCGGGCGCCGCCGGCGCCCGGACGGCCATCGCACTCGCCGAGAACGACGTGGACTGCCTCGTCGTCGGCAAACGCGACCACGGCGACGCCCACACCACGTGGGCCGCCGGCGGCATCAACGCCGCCCTCGGGACGCTCGACCCTCAGGACGACCCGGCGATTCACGCCGCCGACACCCTCGACGAGGGGCACTTCCTCAACGACCCCCACGGCGTCGAGACCGTGACGCGGGCGATGCCCGACCGGATCCGGGAACTCGAGGCGTGGGGGATGCCGTTCAGCCGCACCGACGACGGCGAGGTCGACCAGCGCTACTTCGGCGCCCAGTCGTTCCGCCGGACCTGCTTCGTCGGCGACCGCACCGGCGAGGCCATCCTCGAGACGCTCGTCGCCCGGGCGCAGGACCTCTCGATACCCTACCGCGAGAACGTGATGATTACCAGACTGCTCTCGGACGGCGAGCGCGTCTACGGCGCCGTCGGCTACGACATGGAGGACGGCCACTTCCTCCTGTTCGAGGCCGACGCCGTCGTCCTCGCCGCCGGGGGGTACAGTTCGCTCTACAACCGCCACTCCTCGCGCGACGACGAGAACAACGGCGACGGGCCGGCGCTCGCCTACGACGCCGGCGCCCGCCTGATGGACCTGGAGTTCGTCCAGTTCCACCCCACCGGCATGATGGGGGCGGCCTACGGCGAGGACTGGGACGGCCGCCTCGTCACCGAGGCCGTCCGCGGCGAGGGCGGACGCCTCTACAACGCGGAGGGCGAGCGGTTCATGGAGGCGTACTCGCCCGAGCAGATGGAACTCGACGCGCGTGACGTCGTCGCCCGCGCCATCGCGCGGGAGGTCGACGAGGGACGCGGGACCGAGAACGGGGGCGTCTACCTCGACGTCTCGCACCGCGACCGGGCGTTCATCGAGGAGCGCCTCCCGCGGATGTACGAGCGCTTCGGGGACCTCGGCGTCGACCTGGCGGAGGAACCGGTCGAGGTGGCGCCGACGGCCCACTACTCGATGGGCGGCGTCGACATCGACTTCGACACCGGCGCGACGGCCGTCGACCGCCTCTACGCCGTCGGCGAGACGACGGCGGGCGTCCACGGCGCCAACCGCCTCGGCGGCAACTCGCTGGCCGAGACGGTCGCCCTCGGGAAGGTCGTCGGCGAACACCTCGCCGAGCGCGCGTTCGACGAACGGCCGACGCTTCCCGAGTCCCAGCGCCGCCTCGCCGAGGAGCAGTTCGCCGCGCTCGACCGCCTGACCGACGGCGAGGGCGAGGAGGACCCCGAGGCGCTCCTCGAAGAGGTCGGCGCACTCCTCGAGGACCACGCCGGCATCCTCCGTGACGAGGCGAGCCTCTCGGCGGGCCTCGACGCCCTCGCCGACCTGCGCGAGCGCGCGGGGGACCTCGACGTGGGCGAGCGCACCTCGCGCTCGTTCGAGTACGCCGTCGACCTCGGGTTCACGCTCACCGTCGCCGAGGGCGTCCTCCGGGGCGCGCTCGAACGGACCGAGTCCCGCGGCGCACACTACCGCACGGACTACCCGGACGTCGACGAGGCGTGGCGGCGGAACGTCCTCTACGAGCACGACCGCGACGGGATGGCGCTCTCGACGCGCGAGGTCGGAACGCCCAGCGACGCGGTCCAGGCGGCCCTCGACGCCGGCTA
Source organism: Halomarina ordinaria (assembly GCF_030553305.1). NCBI lineage: Archaea > Methanobacteriati > Methanobacteriota > Halobacteria > Halobacteriales > Natronomonadaceae > Halomarina > Halomarina ordinaria. The sequence goes on from NZ_JARRAH010000001.1 coordinate 480,406, forward strand.
CGAACTCGACTACCACCAGCTAGAGTGAGCGCGTCGAGGGCGTCGGCGCGGGACGACGCCGTCGCTTCGGGTGTAGCTTCGGTAGGATGATGCGTGGGTGCTGTCTCTGTGACGAGCACCGTGCACTTCGGGACGGTGGGTCCCATCAGTGCGTGGGACCGGATTTGAACCGGCGGACCTCTACAGGACAGCGCCCTCAACGCTGCGCCGTTGGCCTGGCTTGGCTACCCACGCACGCTGTGTCTCGTACGCACTCGTTCGTATTCAGTCGGGTAATAAAAGCGCTTCCGTTTGGCGCTTCGGGTGTGATACGTCAGCAAGCGGGTGTTTCAATACGGAGAACTCGCTAGGGTAGGTATGGCGAAATACTCGACCGGCGGCGTCCGCTCGGGCGAGAGCGACGCGTGCGAGCTCTGCGGTGCGGAGGGCGTGTCGCTCCAGTCCGCGACGGTCGCCGGCGCGGTCCTGCAGGTCTGTTCGGACTGTCGCCGCCACGGCAGCGAGGGCGGTTCCAAGAGCGGCAGCGACGGGGGCGGCGGGGGCGGCGGGCGTTCGCAGGGCGGTCCCTCCGGCGAGGAGGACCGCAAGCTCCGGGCGGTCCGGAACGCGGCACGGCTCGCCGACGCCCGGAAGGGCGACGGCCAGCGCTGGGAGGAGGGGACGGACTACGAGGACGACCCGCTGCCCTACCTGACCCGCGGCTACGGCGACCGGGTGGTCGAGGCGCGAGAGGAGGCCGGCCTCACGACGGCGGAACTCGCCGGCGAACTCGGCGCGCGCGAGGCGGACGTCGTCGCCGTCGAACAGGGCCGCGCCAACAGCGCGGAGGTGGGCGGGTCGCTCATCACCGCACTCGAGGAGCGCCTGAGCGTCCAGCTCACCGAGGGGGAGTAGCGCGGGGCGGCGCACCGGCTTCGAGAGGTTTTTGCGCTCGCCGGTCGCCCTCGTAAGCGATGAGTTCCCACGCCGCACGAGACCCCTACACGACCCGCTTCGAGGCGACGGTCGCCTCGCGCGACGGCCGCGAGGTCGTCCTCGACTCGACGTACTTCTACCCCGAGGGCGGGGGCCAACCCGCCGACCGGGGGACCATCGCCGGCGCGCGCGTCGTCGACGTCCAGCAACGCGACGGCGAGGTGGTCCACACCCTCGCGGAGGACGACGCGGGAGCGGTCGAGCAGGGCGCGACCGTCGAGGGGGTGGTCGACGAGGCGTTCCGCACGTACTGCATGCGCGCGCACACGGCCAGTCACGTCCTCTACGGCGCGGGTCGGCGGCTCCTCTCGGACCTCGGCTACGGCGGCTTCGGCATCACCGAGGGGAAGGTACGCGTCGACTTCTCGACGACGACCGACATCGACGACGGGACGCTCGTCGACCTGGAGCGCCTCGTCAACCGTGCGGTCTGGGAGTCCCGACCGGTGACGTGGGAGGAGCGCCCCCGCGAGGAGGCGCTCTCGGACGAGGCCGTCGCGTTCAACACCAAGACAGAGGAGGGTATCGCGGGCGACACGGTCCGCATCGTCACCGTCGGTCGAGGGAACGGGAACGAGGTGTGGGACGCGGCTGCCTGCGGCGGTACCCACGTCTCGAACACCCGTGAACTCGGCCCCGTCACCGTCCTCGGTCGGTCGAACCCCGGCGAGGGCCTCACTCGCGTCGAGTTCGGGGTCGGCGAGGCGGGCATCGAGCGCCGGGCGGCGGAGAAGCGCGCCGCCCTCGACGCCGCTCGAACACTCGGGACGAACGTCACCGACCTCCCCGCCGAGGCCGACCGCCTGCGCGAGGAGCGCGACGCGCTCGCCGCCGACCGCGCCGACCTGCGCGAGCGCCTCGTCGACGTGCGCATCGCCGACCTCAGGGAGGAGACCGTCGAGCGCGACGGCCGGACGTGGCTGGTCGGCGACGTCGAAGGACTGGACGCGAACGGCCTCGCCGACCGCGCACAGGCGCTCGTGGGTGACGGGGTGGACGTGGCGGCGCTGGTCAACGGGTCGTCGCTCGCCGTGGCGACCGGCGGCGACCCCGAGGCGGGCGACGTCGTCGACGCGGTGACCGACGAGTTCGGCGGCGGCGGGGGCGGCAGTCCGACCGTCGCACAGGGCGGCGGCCTCGGCGCCGAGAACGAGACGGTCGTGGCGTTCCTGCGCGGGGAGTAGTCTCGGGGCGGAGCGTCGTCCAGTCTCGGGTCGGCACGTCTTCCCACGTCGTTCAGCCGCCGTTTGAGCCTCCCACTCGCTTATGCCCCGACGGACGGAGGGTCCCGCATGCGACGACGAACCCTCCTCTCGCTCTCGGGGAGCATCCTCGTGGGACTCGCCGGCTGTCTCGACGCCTCGGCCGACCGCACGAGGGACGGGACCGACGCCGAGTGGGTCGTCCTGCGACAGACCGGCGGGCGGGAGGGCGAGGCGGTCGTCGAGGGCGGTCTTCGGTACGCGGGTCCGACGTCCGACGGGGCGGCGACGCTGTTCGTTACCCCCGGGGACGCGGCGCGGTTCGACGAGGCGTACGCGAGCGAGTTCGACGGCGCGGCGGCGGCGACCGACCTCGTGCGCGACACCGACTACGCGAGCGCGTCGGTGCTGGTCGTCCAGCGCCGCCACTCGAACACCGGCGTCGAGACGTCGCTCGCCGCCCTCGACACCGGGGCGACGCCGCCGACGGCCCGCGTCCGACTCGACGCCGGGCAGGGAGGTGGTGCCGCGTTCGTCCTCGACCACCTGTTCGTGCGCGTCCCCCACGAGGGGACGCCCCCCGAACGGGTCGCGGTGACCGTCGAGACGTACGGCCCCGGTGGCGAGCGCGTCGAGGCGGTCGACCTGACGGCCGAACCGGAGCGATAAGCGCGCATCTTTTGCCGGCGCCCCCGAAGGGTGGCGTATGACACTCACGGCCGAGCAGGAGGCCATCCGGGAGGTCGTCCGCGAGTTCGCGGTCGAGGAGATACAGCCGGTCGCACGCGAGTGCGACGCCGAGGAGCGCTTCCCGGAGGACGTCTGGGACGGCCTCGCCGAACTGGACCTGACGGCGCTGACGGTCCCCGAGGAGTACGGCGGCTTCGACGCCGACCCGGTCACCTACGCGGTGGTCAACGAGGAGGTGGCCTACGGGACGCTCGCCGTGGCGACGGCGCTGTCGGTCCACTGCCTCGCCACCTCCTGCATCGCGGAGTTCGGCGACGAGTCGGTGCGCGAGGAGTGGCTCCCCGAGATGGTCTCGGGGCGACCCGTCGGGGCGTTCTGCCTCTCGGAACCCGGCGCGGGGTCGAACCCGGCGGAGATGACGACGCGCGCCGAGCGCGACGGGGACGGGTACGTCATCGACGGCGACAAGCAGTGGATAACGAACGGCGAACGCGCGGGCGTCTACGTCGTCTTCGCGAAGACCGCCCCCGGCGAAATCACGCAGTTCCTCGTCCCGGGCGACGCCGATGGCCTCACCGTCGGTCCGCGCGAGGACAAACTCGGCCTGCGTGCGAGCGACACGACGAGCGTTTCCTTCGACGGCGTGCGCGTCCCCGAACGCTACCGCCTCACGTCCGAGGGGCGGGGGCTGTCGGCCGCGCTCTCCATCCTCACCGGCGGGCGCATCGGTATCGCCGCCCAGTCGGTCGGCCTCGCGCAGGACGCCCTCGACCGCGCCATCGACTACACACGGGAGCGCGAGCAGTTCGGGGAGCCCCTCTCCGCGATACAGGCCGTCCGGCACAAACTCGCCGACATGTACACCACCGTCGAGTCGGGGCGCCTGCTCACGCGCGAGGCGGCGCGCAAGAAGGCCGCGGGGACCGCCGACTTCCCGCGGGCGGCGAGCGTCGCCAAGTACGTCGCCAGCGAGGGGGCGATGGACGTGACCAACGAGGCCGTCCAGCTCCACGGCGGCTACGGCTACACCACCGAGTTCGACGTCGAGCGCCTCTACCGCGACGCCAAGATAACGACCATCTACGAGGGGACGACGCAGATACAGCAGACCGTCATCGCGCGGAGCCTGCTCGACTGAGGCCGGCGGCGACCTTCGGGTCACATTTCTACCTGCCGGTCGTACCGAACGTCGTGACACGCTACGAACCGGGGACCGAGGAGTACGAGGCGGTCGTCTACGACCTCGACGGGACGCTCGTCCACCTCGCGGTCGAGTGGGACGTCGTCGCGCGCGAGGTCGAGGCGGCGCTCGAAGCGCGCGGCGTCCGCGTCGCGGACCCCGACCTCTGGGGGATGCTCGAACGCGCGGGGGAGACGGAGCACGAGGCGGCCGTCGAGGGGGTCATCGCCGCCCACGAGCGCCGCGGCGCCCGCGAGTCCAGGCGTCTCCCGTTCGCCGACGCCCTCCCCCACGACGTCCCCGTCGCGGTCTGCTCGCTCAACTGCGAGGCGGCCTGCCGCATCGCGCTCGAGGTCCACGACCTCGATGCACACGTCGACGCCGTCGTGGGTCGCGACAGCGTCGCGACGAAGAAACCGCACCCCGAACCCCTCCTGACGGCCGTCGAGGCGCTGGGGACGACGCCCGAACGGTCGCTGTTCGTCGGCGACTCCGAGCGCGACGAGGTGACCGCGGAGCGGGCCGGCACGGCGTTCCGGTACGTCTGAGCGGGCGGCGACTCAGTCCGCGTCGGAGTCCGGACGGTCGCCGTCCGTCTCCTCGGCTCCAGCCTGCGTCCGGCGAGCGTAGAGGAAGACGCCGACGGCGACGCAGAGCCAGACGACGGCGCCGACGCGGACGGCGAACTCGGCGCGCTGGCCCCACGTCTCGAGGGGCGGCGAGAGCAGCGAGAGGGCGGCGACGACCGGTGCGCCGACGACGATGGTGAGGACGAACGTCGTCTGCATCACCCAGCCGTAGTCGATGCCCTCGGGGTCCGTGTACTCGACGTGGGGCGCCACGTCCCCGAATCGGTCGCGCGCCGGTATCAACGGTTCGTTCCCGACCGAGCGACACCGAACAGGCTTTGCTCGTCGGCAGTCGCATCTCACCCATGACCACCGTCACCGACCTCCGCGGGAAGGCCGGCGTCGAGCCGATAACGATGCTGACGGCCTACGACGCGCCGACCGCGCGCATCGTCGACGAGGCCGGCGTCGACGTCATCCTCGTCGGGGATAGCGTGGGTAACGCCGTCCTCGGCCACGACTCGACGCTCCCGGTGACCGTCGACCAGATAGCCAGCCACACGGCGGCCGTCACCCGCGCCGTCGAGGACGCCCTCGTCGTCGCGGACCTGCCCTTCCTCTCGTTCGGCGTCGACGAGGCCGAGAGCGTCCGCAACGCCGGGCGGATGCTGAAGGAGGCGAACGCGGACGCCGTGAAACTCGAATCGGGTGCCCACACCGTCTCGCTCACCGAGCGCCTCGTCGAACTCGGTATCCCCGTGATGGCCCACCTCGGCCTGACGCCCCAGCGGGTGAACGAACTCGGCGGCTACACCCGACAGGGGACGAGCGAGGAGGACGCGAACGCCATCGTCGACCTCGCCCGCGCCCACGAGGAGGCGGGGGCGTTCTCGCTCGTCCTCGAACACGTCCCCGCGAACCTCGCGGCGCACGTCACCGACGAACTCGACGTCCCGACCATCGGCATCGGGGCCGGCCCCGACTGCGACGGACAGGTGCTCGTCTTCCACGACGCCGTCGGCCTCTCGGAGTGGGTTCCGCCGTTCGCGACGCGCTTCGGCGACGTCCGCGGCGAGATGGAACGGGCGGTCGACGACTACGTGACGGCCGTCGAGGACGGCACCTTCCCCGCCCCGGAACACAGCCACGTCGAGGAGGACCTCGACAGCCTCTACTGACGCCCGGCGGGCACGCTTTTATCACCTCCCCTCCCGTCGACTGCCCATGCTCCTCGAGGCGGTCGCTCCGTTCGATTTCTCCCAGTCGGTCGCGTTCCTGGCTGGATTGGACCCCTGTCGCGACGACCACGTCGCGGCCGGCGACCGGCTCGTCACCGGCGGCTACGTCGACGACGACGCCTTCGTGGCGACCGTCCGGGCCGGCGAGGTGCCGGCGACGCTCGACGTGGACGTCGAGTGGCTCGACGCCGAGGGACCCGACATCGCCGTCGGCGACCACCTCGCGGCGTTCCTCTCGCTCTCCGACGACCTCGGTCCCCTGTACGCCGCCGCGCGCGACGACCCGACGTTCTCGCCGGTCGTCGAGACGCTCTACGGCCTCCACCACGTCCGGTTCCCGACGCCGTTCGAGGCGGCCTGCTGGGCCGCGCTCTCCCGGCGGACGCCGACGGCCGTCGCCCGCGAACGGAAACGGGCGCTCGTCGAGACCTGCGGCGGGTACGTCGAGCGCGCCGACGGCCGTGTCGCGCTCTTTCCCACCCCCGAGCGGGTGCTCCGCCGGGCAGACGCGCTCCGGGTCGCCCTCGACGACGACCACGCCGTCCGGACGCTCCTCGCGGCGGCGGCGGCGTTCGCCGACGAACCGCTGTCGGCGCTCGACACGCTCGCGCTCCGCGGCCGCCTGGAGGAGGTGTGGGGGTTCGGCCCGTGGGCGGCCGAGTTCGTCACGCTGCGCGGGTTCGGCCGCATGGAGTACACGCCCGCCGACGAGTACCGCCTCCGGACGGCGGTGACGGCCCGCTACGGCCTCGACGCGCCGGCGAGCGACGACGACCTGCGCCGGCTCAGTGACCGCTACGGGCCGCTGGCCGGCTACTGGGCACACTACCTCCAGGTCGCCGCCGGCGAGAACGGCGACCTGCTCGAACACTGACGGCCGTCGCTCGCCGTCTCGCACGTATATACGACCCGTCCCCGGCAAGCAGCACGTGCAAGCCCAGCTTACATCCGTCGTCCGCGAGCACGTCAGGTGAAGGGTGAAGCGAGCGGTGTGTAACTGATTTCGGAGCGGCTGGTGGCGTCCCGAGCGAGTTCGACGTGTTGACGAGAGACCTCAATGGCAACAGACGAAACGACAGCTGTTACTGGTTCGGCGGTCGGTGCATCGATACAGAAATTCTTCGACGAGTACGGGCTCGGGTTCGTGATGGTCGCGAGCTACTTCGGTTCGGGGTCCGTGTTCATCGCGAGTTCCGCGGGCGTCCGGTACGGCTACGCCCTCCTGTGGGCGGCGGCGGGTGCGGTGCTGTTCGGGTTCATGGCGCAGGACATGAGCGCGCGACTCGGCATCTTCGGCGAACCGCTGATGGTGTTCGCCCGCAGGAAACTCGGACGGGCGGGCGCGACGGCCATCGCGTTACTGCTGACGGTCGGGTGCGTCGCGTGGTGTCTGGAACTGACCGCCGCCGTCGGGAAGGGTATCGAGGTACTCTCGGGCGGCGCGGTGGGGTGGCAACCGCTCGCCCTCGTCGTCGGCGGGGCAGCTATCGTCACCGGCATCCTCGGCTACGACGCCATCGAGCGCGTCATGACGCTGATGATGTTCGGCCTGCTGGCCGCCTACGTCGTCGTCGCGGGCGCGAGCGGTCCCGAAGTCGCCGACGTGGCGACCGGGTTCGTCCCGTCGGTGCCCGACGCCGGCGCGCTGACGCTCGTCGCGGCCATCATCGGGACGACGGCGCTGTGGCCGAACTTCTTCCTCGAGTCCATCCTCGTCCGACAGAAGGGCTGGTCGGACGAGAGCGCGGTCGGGACCATGCGCCGCGACCTGGGGATGGGCTACGTCGTCGGCGGCCTGACGACCATCGCCATCGTCATCGCGACGGCGGCGGTCCTCCGGCCGGCCGGCGTCACCGAACTGGACACGTTCATCACGCCGGGGCGGGCGCTCGCGGAGGTCCTCGGCGGGTGGGCGCTCGTGCTGTTCCTCGTCGGCGCGCTGGCGGCGGCGTTCAACAGCATCGTCCCCATCATGTGGACGCCCGCGTACATGATTCCGCAGGCGCTCGGCTACGACGTGAAGGCGGACGACCGGCAGTTCAAACTGCTCTACGCCGGCCTCGTCGCCGTCGGGAGCCTCTCGCCGCTCGTCCACGCCGTCTTCGGGCTGAGCGTCGTCGACATGATCATCCTGTTCCCGGCGTACAACGGCGTCGTCGGCCTGCCGCTGACCGCCCTGTTGCTGTTCTGGGCCGTCAACGACCGGGAGACGATGGGCGAGCACCGCAACGGACTGGGCATCAACGCGGTCAACGTATCGCTCGTTATCCTCTCGGTGTTCCTCGCGGTCTCCTCCGCGGGCGACGTCTTCGGAGCAATCTTGTCCGGGAGCTTCTGAACACGACTCGTGTTCGCGCTCGACCCCGCCACCGCGGCCGTCCTCGTCGTCGTCGCCTTCGTCGGCGGTATCGGCATCACCGCCATCGGCCCCGGTGGCATCCTCGTGACAGCCGCGCTGTTCGCGCTGACCGCGACCGACCCGGCGACCGTCGCCGGCACCGCGAGCGCGACGTTCGTCGCGACGGGCCTGCTCGGCGTGGCGACCTACGTCCGGTCGGGTGAACTGGCGGCCCGCGCCGGCCGCCGGGACGCGGTCGTCCTGAGCGTGACCGGCGTCGTCGGCGCGCTGCTCGGGGTGTGGCTCAACGCCCGCCTCACGTCGGCGTCGTTCGGCGCGTTGCTCGGCGTCGTCGTCACGCTCTCGGGCCTGCTCGTCTGGTGGCGCACCCGTGCCGGGAGCGGCGCGCGCGACCCACCCGGGACCGTCGCCGTCACCCTCGTCGGCTTCGGCGTCGGGACCGCGAGCGGGATGCTCGGGGTGGGGGGGCCGGTACTCGCCGTTCCCCTGCTGGTGGCGCTCGGCGCGCCCATGCTCGCGGCGGTGGCCGTCGCGCAGGTGCAGTCGGTGTTCATCGCCGGGATGGCGACGGCGGGCTACCTCGCCCAGGGGGCGGTCTCGCCGACGCTCGCGCTGCTCGTCGGCGTGCCGGAACTGGTGGGGGCGCTCGCCGGCTGGCGGCTCGCCCACAGCGTCGACACCGTCCGCCTGAAGCGCGCGCTGGCGGCCGTCCTCGTCCTCCTGGGGCCGTACCTCGCGTTCGCCTAGTCGAGGAACGACGCCAGGCGGTCGTTCCACGCGCCCGGGCGCTCGACCATCGAGAGGTGGGCGGCGTCCTCGACCACCGCGAGGTCGCAGGTCGGGAGGCGCTCGACGAGGAACTCGTGGAACGCGACGGGGGTGAGCCGGTCGTGCTCGCCCGTAATCGCGAGACAGGGAACGGTCAACCCATCGAGCTCGCCCCTGACGTCGAACGCGTCGCAGGTGCGGAAGTCCCGTTCGGTGACGCGTCGTCCCGTCTCGCGCATGGCGTCCATCGACCGCTCGCGCGTCCCCGCGTCGGCGTCGTGAAAGAGCAGGTCCTCGCCGTGGAGCGTCTCGACGGCGCGTTCGAAGTCGTCCGCGAGGAGGTCCTTCAACGACTCGTCGACGGCCAGTTTCGCGCCCGTGCCACAGAGCACCAGCGCCGAGGGGGAGAGCGACGTCGAGAGCGCGACGTGCAGGACGACCGCACCCCCGAGGGAGTTGCCCACGAGCACGTCGGCGTCCGTCTCGCGGGCGACCGCGACGACGTCCGCGGCGTAGGCGGCGAGCGTCTCGGGGCCGGCGGGCGTCGCCACGTCGTCGCTCTCGCCGTGGCCGCTCAGGTCGAGCGCGACGGCCGGCCCGGGGTGGTCGCGCCAGCCGTACTGGCCGACCCACACCTCGTGTGACCCGCCGCTCCCGTGGACGTAGAGCGTCGTCGGGCCCTCGCCGAACGCCGTGCGGCGATAGCTCGTCGTCCGGCCGTGGTGGGTGACCGTCTCGTGACTCATGGCCACCCTGCGGGGACCGAGGGGATAAAACGGGGCGCTCGAACCGCCGCCGTTCGACGACCCTCGACGAGGTCAGTAAAGCGTGAACCACAATACTACCGGTATCCTCTGTACCCGCCGCCCTCTGTTGATTCTCCTGCGAAAGGTTTAAATAGCAAACTGACTAACTACGAGTTAGTAATGAGTCACGAGCAACGGTTCGTCGCGGAGGATAGCCCGGTTCGCCGGTACGACTACGACGACGCGGTCGTGTTCGCCGCCGACCTCGGTGACGGCCGCGACGTCGACGTGGACGTCGTCGACGGGACGGCCATCGTCGTCGTCGCGAGCGACGCGCACGACTCCCGACAGTTCGAGTTCGACCTTCCCGACGGGGACGCACAAGCGTTTATCAAAAACGGCGTCGTCACCGTCGAGGTGAGAGCATGAAACTCACTGTCAAACCACTGAAACAGAAGGACGCCGGACGGGGGCTGGCAGCCATCGACCGCAGCGCCATGGGCTCGCTCGACCTGGAGAACGGCGACTACATCCTCATCAGCGGCGGTGAGGGGCGCGCCGTCGCCCGGGTCTGGCCGGGCTACCCTGAGGACGAGGGCAACGGCGTCATCCGCATCGACGGCCGCCTCCGCCAGGAGGCCGGCGTCGGCATCGACGACGCCGTCGAGGTCGAGAAGGCGGACGTCAAGCCCGCCACCTCGGTCACCGTGGCGCTCCCGCAGAACCTCCGCATCCGGGGGAACATCGGGGGGCACATCCGCGACAAGCTGAGCGGCCAGGCCATCACGGAGGGCCAGACGGTCCCGTTCTCGCTCGGGTTCGGCCCCCTCTCGTCGATGTCGGGTCAGCGCATCCCGCTGAAGATAGCCGACACCGCGCCCAGCGGCACCGTCGTCGTCACCGACTCGACGGAGGTCGAGGTGAGCGAGAAGCCCGCCGAGCAGATCGTCTCCGAGCCGAGTTCGGGTGACGGCGGCTCGCCGAGCGTCAACTACGAGGACATCGGCGGCCTCGACGACGAACTCGAACAGGTCCGCGAGATGATCGAACTGCCGATGCGCCACCCCGAGCTGTTCCGACAGCTCGGCATCGAGCCGCCCAAGGGCGTGCTGCTCCACGGCCCGCCCGGCACCGGCAAGACGCTCATGGCGAAGGCCGTCGCCAGCGAGATAGACGCCTACTTCACCGACATCTCCGGGCCGGAGATCATGTCGAAGTACTACGGCGAATCGGAGGAACAACTGCGCGAGGTGTTCGAGGAGGCGTCCGAGAACGCCCCGGCCATCGTCTTCATCGACGAACTCGACTCCATCGCCCCCAAGCGTGGCGAGACCAGCGGCGACGTCGAGCGACGCGTCGTCGCCCAGTTGCTCTCGCTGATGGACGGCTTAGAGGAACGCGGACAGGTCACCGTCATCGGCGCGACCAACCGCCTCGACGCGCTCGACCCCGCGCTCCGGCGCGGCGGGCGCTTCGACCGCGAGATCGAGATCGGCGTCCCGGACAAGGGCGGGCGCAAGGAGATCCTGCAGGTCCACACCCGCGGGATGCCGCTGGAAGACGACGTCGACCTCGACGTCTACGCCGAGAACACCCACGGCTTCGTCGGCGCCGACCTCGAATCGCTGGCGAAGGAGGCGGCGATGAACGCCCTGCGGCGCATCCGCCCCGAACTCGACCTCGAGACCGACGAGATAGACGCCGAGGTGCTCGAGGCCCTGCGCGTCACCGAGGACGACTTCCGCGGCGCGCTGAAGGGCATCCAGCCCTCCGCGCTCCGGGAGGTGTTCGTCGAGGTGCCCGACATCACCTGGGGCGACGTCGGCGGCCTGGAGGACACCAAGGAGCGCCTCCGCGAGACCATCCAGTGGCCCCTCGACTACCCCGAGGTGTTCGAGGCGCTCGACATGGAGGCCGCGAAGGGCGTCCTGCTGTACGGCCCGCCGGGGACCGGCAAGACGCTCATGGCGAAGGCCGTCGCCAACGAGTCCCAGAGCAACTTCATCTCCATCAAGGGGCCGGAGTTGCTCAACAAGTACGTCGGCGAGTCCGAGAAGGGCGTCCGCGACGTCTTCGAGAAGGCCAGGTCGAACGCACCCACCGTGGTGTTCTTCGACGAGATCGACTCCATCGCGGGCCAGCGCGGGCGCAACATGAGTGACTCGGGCGTCGGCGAGCGCGTCGTCTCCCAACTGCTCACGGAACTCGACGGCCTCGAGGAGCTAGAGGACGTCGTCGTGGTCGCGGCGACCAACCGCCCCGACCTCATCGACAGCGCGCTGATGCGTCCCGGTCGGCTCGACCGGCACGTCCACGTACCCGTCCCCGACGAGGAGGCCCGGCGGGCCATCTTCGCGGTTCACACCCGCGAGAAGCCCCTGGCCGACGACGTCGACCTCGACAGCCTCGCGCGGCGCACCGAGGGCTACGTCGGCGCGGACATCGAGGCGGTCTGCCGCGAGGCGGCGATGATCGCCTCCCGCGAACTCATCACGAGCGTCGACCGCGACGACATCGAGGGGTCGCTCGGCAACGTCCGCATCACGATGGAGCACTTCGACCGCGCGCTCGACGAGGTCAACGCGAGCGTCACCGAGGAGGTCAGAGAGCGCTACGACGACATCGAGGAGCGCTTCTCCAGCGGCGAGACCGCCGCCGACCGCGAGCAGGTCTCCCGGACGTTCCAGTAGGACCTCTTACGCCTCGGGTACCCCTTCGGGGCACCGCTCGGCGGAAAGAACTACCTAAAAAGGCCGCGAGTACCGCATCACGATGCTCGCGGCGAACCGCGCCGCTCCGCGGCGCGGCCGTTCGCCACTCGTTGTTCTGCCATACACCGTTCGTTTCGGGCGTTCTCGACGCCGACTGACGAGAAGGGGACGGGTCACCGCGTTCGTCAGGGCCGCCACCCACGGAGGAAGCTCGTCGCCACGCCGCCGGCGCCGAGCGAGAGGCCGAGTTCGAACGTCCGGACGATCAACACCGCGGCGGCGGCACCGGCCGCGGTCGCGCCGGTCATCAGTGCGAGCGCCCCGCCGAGGAGCGCGTCGTAGGCACCCAGGCTCCCCGGGACGGGGAGGACGCTCGCGGCCCGCGGGAGCGGGATGACGGCGACGATGGGGACGAGCGCGACCGGCGTGCCGGTTCCGGCGAGGGCGACCCAGAGGGCACCGGCCGTCAGCACCTGTTCGAGGACGCCGCCGAGGGCGATGAGCCCGAGCAGCCCGGGCTCCCCCCTGAAGTGCAGGACCCGCATCCAGAAGCGGTCGAGCGCGGCCGCCACCGTCTCCCTGCCGTGTGAGGCGTCCGAGAGGAGCGCGGAGAGTTGGGAGACGACCGGCGTGAGGGCGACGACGAGCGACCCCGACAGCAGGTCGCGCGTGTACACGAGAACCCCGCCGACGAGGACGAGGAGGACGGCCGCCCCCCCGAGCGTGACGCCCACCGACCGCGGCGTCCCCCCGCCGGCGACCAGCGCGCCGACGAGGGCCGTCGAGACGAACAGCTGTGCGCCGGACTTGACGTACTTCGCGACGCCGCGAACGCCGAGCGCTTCGCTGTAGGTCGTCGCCGTCGCAACGCTGAAGAACCGGGCCATGATGGGCTCGGAACTCACCGGACCGGCCGGGCTGAGCGTGTCGAAGAAGTCGCCCGCGAACGCGAACTGCACGCTCCGACCCGCGGTCAGGCCGTCGCCGAGCGGTTTCACCGACGCCCAGACGCCGACGCCGTCGACGGCCGCCTCCGCGACGACGAGCGCGAGAACCACACCGACGGCCCACGGCGCCACCGCCGCCGCGCGTCCGAGGACTCGCTCCGGCCCGACGAGGAGGAGGTACGCCGCGAGCGCACCACCGCCGAGCACGAGTCCTACCGCCAACCGGACAGTCCGTCGCACGCCGGAGACTCCTCTCGAGAGGAGAATAAACCATCGTAATCCATCGGGCCGGCGCTCCAGGAGTTTATCTACCAGCGGGCGACCAGCGACGGCCATGTGGTAACGAGTCACCGCCGGCGTGCCGCGGGAGCGCGACACGACCGTCGGCGGGGTGTGTGGGTGTCGCCTGTTCGCACTAGTCGAGGCGCTCGGCCGCGTCGCGCTGGAGGAGCGGCTGGGCGTTCGGCGTCGGGAGGGTCACCACGTCGTCCGTCCGGAGGTCGTAGGCCCGCTCGTCCACGCCGAGTATCTCGCCGACGTCGGCGGTGATGCGGAGCGTCGTCCGTTCGACGGCTCGTGCGTCGGACGACGACTCCTCGGGAGGGGTCTCCTCGCCGTCGGTACGTTCGGCGCCGTCAGTGGACACTGAGGGGGCCGTCGTCTCCGCGGACGACTCGCGGAGCGGCGCCGCCGCCTCGGCGCGCTCCGGCGGCGTGTCGGGCGGGACGCCCGTTCCCGACCGCTCCTCGTGGGATTCGGTCGCTGGCGGCGACGGGTCGGGCGTCGTCGCGTCGTCGGACGCCGAGTCCGTCGGCGAGCCGTCGCCCATCAGGTCGGCGGCGCTCACGCCCGGCGTTCGTTCCGGGGAGCCATCGTCCGGCCCGGGAGCCGCTGGTTCGCTCTCCGACGCCGGTGACTCGGGAGCGGTCGGCTCGGACGGCGCGTCGCCCTCGGCGGACGCGCTCGGGTCGTCGCCGAGCACGTCGTCGAGGACGCGCGCGCGGTTCTCCTCGATGGCACCGACGAGTCGGTCGAAGACGGCCGCCTCCTCGCGGGTGAGTCCGGAGGCGTCGGCGGCCATCCCCGCCGCTTCGAGGCTGGCCTGTTTGACCAGCTTGCCGATTCGGCGCTCGTAGATGGCCTCGACGGTCCGCTCTGCGGTCTTGATGTCGTCGGTGAGCCGTCGCACTTCGGGGGCGTCGAAGGGGTCGTCGGCACGCTCGGCGGCGCGCGAGCGCTCCTCGCGGAGCTGGCGGATGAATCGCCCGGCCTCCTCGTAGAACGACTCGCGGAGCTGTTGGAGGCTGTCGGTCTGCCGTTCACGGCTCTGGGCCGTCTGGAGTTCGTCGAGGTTCATTCTGCCGCCTTCTCCGCGTCGCCGCGCGCCATCAGGAGCACGCCGACGCACTCTCGAACGGTCCGTTTTCCGTCCGCAATCTTATGTGTTTCCCCGTCGAGTCGCACCGACTGCGGTTCGTCGACCTCGACGGTGATGTCGTGGTTCCGGAACGTCTCCGGCACGGCGTCCACGAGCGGATCGAAGTCGGGGAGGGCGTCCCGGTCGATGCGCGTCACCCTGAGGCCGCTCCCCCCGTGGAGGCTCCCCGGGAGCCGGATGAGCCGGTTGATGTCCGTGGTGACGGGCTCGTCGATGGGGGCGTTCTCGGCTTCGACGGCGCGCGCGAGCAGACGGTCGGCGAGCGTCCGACTGTACTGGCCAGCCGCCTCCAGGTTCCCCGCGACGAGTTCGTCGTAGTTCTCGGTCATCGCGGTGTAGAGCGTCGTCGCCCCCTTCTCGCCGATGCCGTCGAACTCGCGGAGCCGGGCGACGCCCGCCACCTCGTCGAGCGCGCGCACCTCGTCGGCCAGCGCGACGAGCCGCGCGTGGACGCGCCGTCCCCAGCCGCCGTCGGTGCGGAGGGTACGCTTCTCGACGGGGTTCTTCACGCCGATGCCCGACACGGTCTCGGTCCGGGCGAGGTCGTCGACGTGTTCGAGACCGAGGCCGCGGACGTAGTCGACCACCTCGCGCCGGTGGTCGCGGTCGAGCCGCCTGACGCCCTCGTCGCGGACGTGAACGTGGTAACCGCGGCCGCCGGAGAAGACGACCGTCAGGTCCTCGAACCCGAAGTCGTCCTCCAGAAACGAGAGGAGTTTCTCGAGGGCGTCCTTGCAGGTCGCGAGCATCTCGCCGTAGGCGTCCGTCTCCGGGTCGACCCCGGGGAGGTGGTCGGCGTCGAGGTCGAAGACGAGGTCCGACTCGCGCCACCCCTTCTCCCCCATCGAGCGCGCGCCGGGGTCGGCGTAGCGACCCGCCGAGAAGTAGACGTGACGTGGACGCTCGCGGGCGAGAAACGTGTCGAGGTCGCCGAGGTCCATGTGCGAGTTGTGCCGGACCATCGTCGTCCCGGACCCCGCCGTGAACGGGATGTACCCCCACTCGCGCGCCTCGTACGCGGGCGGTGGCGTCAGCGAGACCCGCCGGTAGTGGTCGCCGAACCGGCCCCGGAGGTACTCGCGCGTCCGGTCGTTCATGCGTCTGTGGTACTCCGGGCGCTGGACCAAGAACCCGTCGGGTTCGGTCGTCAGATACCCTCGACGGCCCCCTCCCGTCGCGGGTCGGCGACGCCGACGTACTCGCCGCTGTCGGGGTCGACGTAGATGACCTGCACGTTGCCGAGACGCGTCGCCTCGTCGGCGAACTCGAAGCCGGCGCGCGAGAGCACGGTCCGGGTGCCGCGAGGGAGGCCCGCCTCGTACAGTATCGTGTCGCCGGCAGCCTTGTAGACGCGCGGTGCCGCGATGGCCTGCCGGAGGCCGAGGCCGAACTCGACGACGTTGAGGAGGACCTGTGCCACCGTCGTGATGATGGTCGGGCCGCCGGGCGAGCCGACGGTCATCAGCGGCTTCCCGTCACGGAACACGATGGTCGGGCTGGTCGAACTGAGCGGCCGCTTCCACGGCTGGACCTCGTTCGGCCCGCCGGGCACCGCGTCGAAGTCCGTTATCTCGTTGTTCAGCATGAAGCCGTACTCCGGCACCATCAGCCCGGAGCCGAAGAACTGCTCGATGGTGCTGGTCCAGGAGACGAGGTTGCCCTCGCTGTCGGCGGTGGTGAAGTGCGTCGTCTGCCCACTGTCCCGCGTCGGCCCGCGCTCCCCGGTGGGACCGACAGGGGTGACGCGGTAGGGTTCGCCGGGCTGGTAGTCCCACGGGTTCCCCGGTTCGAGCGTGTCGAGCGCGTGTCGGTCGGGGCTGATGTGGGCGCGTCGCGTCTCGAGGTACTCCTCGTCGAACAGTCCCTGCCACGGGGCGTCGACGAACGCCTTGTCGCCCATGTACGCACCGCGGTCGGCGAACGCGAGGCCGAACGCCTCCAGCAGTATCTCGTACGTCTCGGGCGAGTACCGCCCGCGCTCGCCCAGGTCGAACGGTTCGACCAGTTTGAGTATCTGTCCGATGGTCAGGCCGCCCGAACTGGGCAGCGACTGCGTTCTGACCGTGACGTCGCGGAACTCCGCGTACTCCGGGTGGTCGATGGTGACGTTGTAACGTGCGAGGTCGGCCGGCGTCATGGTGCCGCCCGCCTCCTGGACCGTCTCGGCGAGCGCCGTCGCGATGTCGCCCTTGTAGAACGGTCCGATGCCCTCGTCGCGGATGGTCCGGAAGGTGTGTGCGAGGTCGGGCTGGACGAGGGTGTCGCCCTCCTCGAGCGGGTGGCCGTCGGGGGCGAACACCTCGCTCGCGGCGTCGTTGAACACCTCCGCGTTGCCGGCGATGGCCTCGGCCAGCGGCGCGTCGACGTGCACGTCGGGGCCGTCCTCGCCCGCGAGGCCGATGGCCGGCTCGACGAGGGGCGCGAGGTCCATCGTCCCGTAGCGCTTGAGCGCCACGTCGGCCGCCCGGAGCGTCCCGGGGACCCCCACCGAGTTCCCGCTGGTGCGGCGCTCCTGGAAGGGGAGGGCCTCGCCGTCGTCGTCGAGGAACATCTCGGGGTCGGCGCCGAACGGCGCGCGCTCGCGGTTGTCGACCGCGTACAGTTCGTCCTCCTCGGCCACGTAGACGACCATGAACCCGCCGCCGCCGATGCCGCAGGTGTGCGGCTGGACGACGTTCAGCGCGAACTGGACCGCCACGGCCGCGTCGATGGCGTTGCCGCCCGACCGGAGTACCTCCGCGCCGGCGGCCGTCGCCTGCGGGTGCAGCGACGAGACCATCCCCTCCTCGCTCCGGGCGACGGGTACGTCCGCCGGCGTCGGGCGGTCGCGTCCCGTCGCGGCCGCGGCGCCCGCCGGCAGGGCTGTCGCGCCGAGCGCTGCCGCCGACCCCTTGAGGAACGTCCGGCGCCGGGTCCCCCCGTCGGTTCGCGGTCCGTCCGCAGTCGGTTCGTCGGCCTGTCGCCGCTCGGAGCGCGCCTCGCTTTCGTCCTGCGTTGGCATGACACGTTTCGAACAACGTCTCTCGGGATAATATTTTTTGAATAGATATTTATTATTTAAATCGAGAGTCAGAGTTGTTTGAGGCTACCGGGAACCGTTCAGTCGTCGGTGTGAGAGAGAGCAGGGGCGAACCGATGTGAGCAACTAGCGGCGAGGCGGAACGTCGAGGGGACGTTACGGGGCCGGAGTACTCGCGGGGAGAACGTAGTCACTGACGACAGTGTCGGCCGGTCACGTCAGAACCCGATGAACCGCGAGAGTTTCTCCCGGAGGCTGGCGTCGTCGCCGAGGCGGAGGTAGTAGGCGTCGCCGCCGTCCTCGTAGTAGCCGTTGATGCGTCGCTGTATCTCGAACCCGAGGTGTTCGTAGAAGTCGAGGGCGTTGTGGTTCGTCGTCCGGGCGTGGCAGGTCACCGACTGGTGGTGTTCGGCGACCGTGGCGACGAGCCGTTTGCCGTAGCCGTCGCTTCGGAACTCGGGGGCGACCGCGAGAAAGAGGATGTAGCCGTCCCGGCGCGTTGAGGCGAAGGCGATGAGTTCCCCCTCCTCCGAGGGGCCCTGAGCGATGTAACAGTAGACCGTCGAGCGTCGGTAGGCGTCGACGAAGAAGCCACGCTGTTGTTTCAGGACCCCTTCCGACCGTCGTATCCCCTCTTTGAGGTCCCACGCGGCATCCACGTAGTCGTCGCTCCCCGGCGGGACGACGCGCGTGTCGACGTTGACGCTCACTACCACACCGTACGGCCCCTCACCGATATAATTCCACCGGGGGTGAATCCAACCGCATTTATATGACGGTCGTGTTTGCCGGGGTATGGAATCGGGGAAGTTCTCGCACGAGAGCGAGGGCGCGGGACCGTCGTTTCGGAGCCTGCTGAAGCAGTGGTTCATCACGGGTGCCGCGCTGACGATACCGCTGTTCGCGACGTTGCTGGTCCTCGCGTTCGCGCTGGACTTCCTCTCGGGGTTGCTCGACCCGCTGGTGACCGTCGCGGTCATCGGGTTCGGCTACGTCGAGGAACAACCCGACGTCGCGGGGTGGGTCATCAAGGGTCTCGCGGTGGTAGCGTTCCTCGTCCTCCTGCTGGCGGTCGGTATCGTCGCGGAGACGCACCCGACGGGCGGGCGACTCACCGACGCCATCGACCGCAGCATCGAGCGCGTCCCCGGTATCGGCTCGTTGTACACCGGCTTTCGACAGATGAGTGAGGTGGTCGTCGAGAGCGACGTCGAGAGCTTCCAGGACGTGAAGCTCGTCGAGTTCCCCACGGAAGGCTCCTACACGGTGGCGTTCGTCACCGCGGACACCCCCGAGAACGTCGAGACCATCGCGGGCCACGACGACATGGTGACGCTGTTCATGCCGATGGCGCCCAACCCGGTGATGGGCGGATTCGTGCTACACGTCTCGCGCGAGCGAGTGCTCGACGTCGACATGACCGTCGAGGAGGGCGTCCAGTCCATCGTCACCAGCGGCGTGACGGTCAACGGGGAGGAGAGCGACCGGAAACTGTCGCCCGAGCGCCTGCGCTCGCTCGACGTGCAGGACCCCCCCGGGACGGGGACCGACGGCGAGTCACCCCACGACGGGGAGTAGCGAGACTACGGGCGGAACCGGAAGTTCGGCGCGTCCGCCGGGTCGAGCGGCCGCGCGGGGTCGAGTTCGCGCCCCGACTCGTACTTCACGAAACTGAGGTAGTAGAGCCGGCCGCAACCCTCGCCGTCGGTCTCCGCGGCACCGCACACCACCTCGACGCCGTCGGCGTCCTCGAAGTCGTCGTGGGCGGCGGCGTAGGTCCAGCCGTCGAGCGGGTCCGGCGTGACGCACTTGTCGGCCAGTCGCGCCGCGCGGTCGAGCGTGGCCACCGCGCCGCACCGGGGACAGACGTAGCGAACGGGTACGGTCATGGCTTCGAATAGGCCCTCCGGGGGCAAAACCCCGTCCGTCCGGTCCGCCCACCCAGAAGCTCTTTGCCCGAATGCGGCGACCGCTTACGTATGATAGACGAGACGGTCGAGGAGATACGCGAGATGCAGACCCACAGCTCGTCGGTCGTCGCGGTGAAGGCCGCACGTGCGCTCGCGTCGCTCACCGAACGCGACGTCGCCACCGTCGAGGAGTTCGTCCGCGACCTCGAACGCAACAGCAGCGCCCTCCGCCGGGCGAACCCCTCCCACGCCTCCCTCCACACCACCCAGCGTGACATCGTCAGCACCGTCACCGACGCCGACCCCGATACGGTCGAGGAGGCGAAGACGCTCACCCGCGAGGCCGCCGAACGCGTCGTCGAACAGGTCGAGACGGCGAAACACCGCGCCGCCGAGCGCGGCGCCGCCCTGCTTGAGGACGGCACGACGGTGCTCACGCACGACTACTCCTCGACGGTGCTCGAGGCCATCGAACTCGCCGTCCAGGACGGCGTCCACCTCACGGTCTACGTCACCGAGGCGCGCCCGCGCTACCTCGGCCGGAAGACCGCGCGCACGCTCGCCGAACTGGACCGCGTCGACCCCCACCTGCTGGTCGACAGCGCCGTCGGCTGTGTCCTCCCCGAGTGCGACCGCGTCGTCATCGGGATGGACTGCATCGTCGGCGACAGCCTCTACAACCGCGTCGGCACCTTTCCCATCGCGGCGGTGGCGAACGAACTCGACGTCCCCGTCACCGTCGTCGGATCGCGCGCGAAGCTCATCGAGAGCGGGTTCGTCTTCGAGAACGAGGTCCGGTCGCCGAGCGAGGTGATGCGCGAACCCGCCGAGGGGTTCCGCATCGAGAACCCCGCCTACGACGCCACGCCGATGCACCTCGTCGACGGGGTCGTCACCGACTGAGACCCTCCTCCACGCCTCCGTCTTCCACGCCGACGCCGTTCGCGAACAGCCGACGGAGGTCCCCGCCGTCGCTCGCCGTCGCGTCGGCGCTCTCGGGCGCGTGTTCGTACGCCCCGAACCCGACGACGGCCATTCCCGCCGCCCGGGCCGCCCGCGCCCCGTTGGCGGAGTCCTCGACGGCCACCGACCGGGTGGGGTCGACGTCGAGGTCGTCGGCCGCCCGCAGGTAGACCGCCGGGTCGGGCTTGCCGCGCTCGACGTCCTCCGCGCTCGCTACCGCGTCGAAGGTGTCCGCGAGGTCGAACCGGTCGAGGACCAGTCGAATCCACCGCCGGGGCGACGACGAGACGAGGCCGACGGCCGCGTCGTGCTCGCGGGCGGCCGCGACGGCCTCGTCGAACCCCTCCATGAGTGCGGCGCGCTCGGTGTACACCTCTGTCGCCGTCTCGTCGTAGCGCGCGACGAACGCCTCGCGGTCGACGAGGACCGTGTACTCCTCGTCGAGGTGGTCGTAGAGGTCCTGGACGTTGAGGCCCGTGACGTCGTGAGGGTCGACCGACTCCTCGACGGTGGCCGGGAAGATACGGTCGCGCTCGGCGGGAACCCAGTAACGTTCGGAGTCGACGACGACGCCGTCCATGTCGAAGAACACCGCGTCCATGGCGGGCCGTCTCGTGGGGGGCGGAAGGGTCTACCGGCTCCAGGGGAGGACCCGGTGGGCGGCGACGACGCCCCCGCAGACCGGGCACTCGTAGGCGATGCGTCGTTCCCCGCGGCCGTCGCGTTCGACGAGGTGCCAGTCGCCGTCGGCGCCCGCGCTGCCCTCGTGGCCGCACGTCGGACAGAACAGCGTCATCTTCGGCCGGCGCCCGTCACCCGCGCCGTGGTGTGCGTTCGTGGAACTCATCGATTTCAGATAGGATGTGTGGCGGTAAATGCTTGGTGGGTCGAGCCGCCGAAAAGTGGCTAAAACAACCGTTATAGAATTTACCGCTGGTTGTTTATCATGGTATTTCGCAGCTATTCCAAACGGATGTGCACTGATACACCGTCCCGCGGGCCGCGTTCACGAGGTGAGGGTGGAGCGAGTCGGGGCAAGGTACATGGGGAAGGAGTCGAGCGGTGTCGAGGAGTGTCGAGGAGTGTCGAGGCACGTCGCCGGCGGCGCGGGTCGGCGGACGCTACATGTACATCCGGTCTTCCGGCTGGCGGTGCTCCTCGGCCGACTGCATCCGGGCGGCGAGTTCCGCGTAGTGGTGTTTGACCTCGTCGGCGAACGACTCCAGCGGCCCGGTGTCGACGTCGAGACCGTAGACGCGTTCGACGGCGTCGAGGAGGCGGAGCGCGGCGGTCACGTCGGGTGTCTGTGCGTGGGCGGGCGTGGCGAAGACGGCGGCGCGCAGGTCGGCGTCGAGGCCCCGCTGCATCAGCGCGCCGTTGACGCCCTCGAGGAACCCTCCGCCCATCGGTGGGAGGTCGACGCCCTCCAGCCGACGCTCGTGGTAGTCCTGGGTGGCGATGTAGAACGTCCGGTGTTCGTCGGGGCCGTGGGTGACGGGGATACCGGAGAGGACGGCCACCTCACCGACCGCGCCCTCGGCCCAGTCGAGGACGGCGTCGGCGAACGACGTCGCCATCGGGAGCGGGATGAACAGTTCGCCCACGAGGACCGTCAGGTCGAGGTCGTCGCGGGAGAACAGCCGCGTGTGGTGACGTGGTTTCCCGCCGCTGAACGGGGTGATGGGTGGTAACTCGGCGGTAGTGACGTGGCCCGTCTCGGTCAGGTCGAGTTGCTTGACGAGGTAGTCGGCGGCGGTGAGGCCGGCCAGCCCGAACTCCGAGAAGCCACAGAGCAGCGTCTCCGTCGGGGCGCTGTCGTGTGTCACGTCGAAGCGAGCTCGGCCGGACGGGTCGAACGACATGCGGTAGTGTGTGCCGTGTTGTGCCTTAGTCTCGCGGGTCGGAACCCTTTTTCCCGCGTCGCCAGAGACTCCGGTAATGGCGGCACAGGACGGGACGAACGGGTCGAACGCGTCGGCGGACGGACCAGCCGACGCGACGAACGAGTCGGCCAACGGGACGACCGGTGGGGGCGGGGCGACGAACGAGTCGGCCAACGAGAGCACGTGGGGGCCGCGCATCGACGGCGAGGCCGGCGCGACGACGCCGGAGAACAACACCGCCGCGGAGACGGCCAACGCCCTCGGGGAGTTCCTCGCGCAGTGGCTCCCCGTCGGGCTGGCCGACGCCGTCTCGAAGTTCGTCCTCGCGGTGGTCATCATGGTCCTGGCGTGGTACGCCTCGAAGGTCATCAACCGCCTGCTGGGCCGGCGCATCGCCCGGCGCTTCCGTCGCCCCAGCGTCTCCCGGACCGTCCTTCGGCTGATTCGCCTCGTGGTGATGTTCTTCGGGTTCACGACCGTGTTGACCGTCTACGAGGTCCAACTCGGCGACATCGTCCTCTCGGTGACGGTGTTCACGGCCGTGGTCGGTGTCATCCTCGCGCCCATCGTCGGCAGCTACATCAGCGGCATCTTCGTGCTCGCGGACCAGCCCTACGAGGTGGGCGACATGGTCGAGATCGTCGACCAGGACGTCCACGGGTTCGTCGAGGACGTCACGCTCCGCTACACGAAGATATTCACCCTCGACAATACGTTCGTCACCATCCCGAACGGCTCGATACGCGACCGCGACGTGGTCAACTACTCCGCGGAGGACCCCCGCACGCGCCTGCGCCTCGACGTCACCGTCAGCTACGAGGACGACGTCGAGGCGGCCCGTCGTCTCCTCGAGAACGCCGCCCGGGACGTCGACGTCGTCATCGACGGCGGCCCCGACATCCGCATCGGGAGCGCTCGCTACCCCGCCGCGCCGACGTGTTACGTCAACGACTTCGCCGACCACGGCGTCCTGTTGACGCTCCGGTTCTGGGTGAAAGAGCCCTACAAGTTGCTCACCGCCCGCTCGAAGATACTGGAGCGCGTCTGGGACCGACAGGACGACGTCGACATGACGTTCCCGTACCCCCACTCGCACCTCGTCTTCGACGAGACGAGCGGTCACCTCGACGTGGCGGTCGGCGAGGGAGGGCCGGGCGGTCGAGTGGCGGACGGCGACCGTCGGGGCACCTCGGACGCGAACCCCAACGGCCGGGGGGACGCCCGGAGCGACGACCCCTCGACCTAGCCGACCGTGACGACCTCGCAGTCGAGGCTCCGCCGGAGGTAGCGCTCGACGTCCGGGTCGTCCATCAGTTGTCGAATCATGCGCTGCCAGCGACTGGCCTGCTTGCGCCCGATGACGACCACGTCCGCGTTCTCGGCCGCCACCTCGTCGAGGATGGTCTCCTCGACCAGGAACCCCGAGCGGACGAGGTAGCGCGCGCTTGGCAGGGGACCGAGCAGCGACTCCACGTCGCGCTTGAGTTCCCGCCGCGTCACCGTCCCGCCGTTCTGGTAGAGGTTGACGTGGAGGATGGTGAGGTCGGCGTCCCGGTCGCGGGCGACGTTGACCCCCTCACGGAGCGTCGCCTCGGAGTGCTCCGACAGCGGATAGCGGACGGGAACGACGACCTGCGTCATGCGTTCGCTTCTCCGTGCACCCCTCTCAACTTTTTCATCGGAGTTCGACGCGTCCCTCGCGTTCGGGGTCGATACCGGTCGCGCGGGCGTAGTCCGCGAGTACCTCGTACTGGACCGCCGCCGACCCGACGCAGTGGGCGGGCGTGAGCGTCGGGAACTCGTGGGCCGCCACCGTGAGATAGGCGTTCGTCGCCAGCCGGTAGGTGCGGTCGTCGTCCACCAACTCGCCGCCGACTCGCAGGTCGAGCACCTCGCTCGCGTCGCGGTCGTAGCGCACGCGCAACCCGCTGACGTGCGCCAGCCAGCGCGACTCCCCGTGGGCGTGGCTGTGCGCCTCGCGACAGAGCGCCCGGAGTTCCGCGCCCGTCACCCGCGCCAGCGCGACGGGTCCGTCGAAGGGGACGACGCTCGCCAGGTCGGCCACCGTGACGTCGCCGGCGAGCGGCGGTCCCTCGCGGATGCCGCCGCTGTTGTGGAGCGCGCAGTCGGCGTCCGTCGCCCAGCGGTAGGCGTCGGCGACGAAGTTCCCGATGCGACTCTCCCCGTCGTAGCGGTGCGACCGCGTGCGCTCGATGGGTCGCTCGACGTGTCCGACCACCTGCGAGAGCCCCGCCTCGCGCCGTCGGGTCTCGAAGTACTCGCGGAGGTCGGCGTCGGGCGTCGCGCCGTCGACGGCGTGGCGGGTGGCCGTCCCGGCGGCGAGGTCCACCTCGACGACGGCGTGGCCGTTCGCTCCCGGACGCGTACAGACGGTGCCCGCGACGCGCTCGAGACGCGGGACGTGGAGGTGGCCCCCGAGGACGGCGTCGACGTCGACGCGCTCCGCGAGGGCGTCGTCCATCCCCCCGAGGTGCGAGAGGACGACGAGGTAGTCCGCGCCCGCTCCCCGGAGTGCGGCGAGTTCGCGCTCGACGGCCGCGAGGGGGTCCTCGAACGTCAGGCCGTTGGCGCGCGGACTCATCTCGCGGGTCAGCGGGTCGGTGACGCCGACGAGGCCGACGCGCGCGTCGGCCGTCTCGAGGACCGTCGAGGCGGTGACGCCCTCCTCGTGGCCGAAGGGACGGTCGCCGTCGCGGACGTTGGCGCTCAGCCAGCGCTGGGGCGACGCCCGGACGACCGCGCGCGTGGCGTCGAGGCCGTAGTCGAAGTCGTGGTTGCCGAAGGTCTCCGCGTCCGGACGGACCGCCTCGAAGAACGCGACCGACTGGCGCCCCCGCGCGACCAGCGGGAGGACCCCGGGAGCGGTGTCGTCGCCGGTCCCGACGACGAGCGCGTCCGGTCCGCGCAGGTCCTCGATACGCCCGGCGAGGCGGGCGAGGCGGTCGGGGTCGTCGTAGACCCCCTCGATGTCCGAGTAGTGGAGTAGCCGCGGCATCGTCGGAGGCGCGCGGCGCCGGCACAAAGCCGTGTCGACCACACGTCGACCCGACCGTCGGAGTATTAGGGCCGGCGCGTGGAGGGGAGGGCATGGAGGCACGTACGCACCCCGACGGGACGACGCTCTACGTCGACCGGACGGAACCGGAGCGCGGGTCGAAAGCGCCCTTCCTCGCCGTCTACCGCACCGAGGACGGCGAGCGCCGCTGGGGGTTCTTCTGTACGAACTGCGAGACGTTCGACAACGCCGTCGACGCGATGGGCCGCATCCAGTGCAACCAGTGTCGCAACTTCCACAAGGCCGAGGAGTGGGACGCGGCCCACGAGTAGTTTCCCGCAGTCGGTACGTCTCTCCGCGGTGAGTTCGTGCCAATTCGTGACAAAGATTAAGAGCCGTCGCATACAACCCGCAAACGAATGGGGGTCGTTAACAAGCCGCTACTCGAGGAAGCGCGCGAGATATTCACCGGTCTCGGCTACACGGTGACCGACCTCGGGTCGGAACTGAGAGCCGAGCGCAAGTGGCGCATCGTCTACGTCACGACCGACGACCCGTCGGAGGTCACCGAGGACGTCGACCTCCGCTGTTTCGTCGCGAGCGAGGACCGCGCGTCACGACTGCGCGAACGGTTGCTCGACCGCGGCCCGGACTACGACTGGGCCGTCGTGAGCGTCGCCGAGGACGGAGCCTACGACGTCCTCCACCCACAGAGCAGTCAGGCGCTCCCGTCCTGAGACCGGTCCCGTAGGAGAGACCGCTCCACTCCACGCGCCCCACGCGCGCCCGCCGCCCACGGACGCGCGTCAGCGGGTGCCACGAACGCCTTTTGTCCCTGCACGCGATAGACGACGGTATGTTCGTGGGGCACGGTCTCGTGGCGTTCGCCCTCGTCGCCCTCGCCGCCCGCCGCGTCGGGTGGTCGCGCGAGCGCGCGCTCGCCGTCGGTCTCCTCGCCGCCGGGTTCGGCTTCCTCCCGGACGTCGACATGCTCTACGCACCGGTCGGTCTCCTCGCCGGCGCCGACTCGCTGGTCGGGCTCGCGCAGGGGTTCTGGGACGCCAGCGCCGTCGTCCACCGCTCGATGACCCACTCGCTGGTCGTGGGGAGCGTCGCCGCCGTCGGCTTCGCGGCGTGGCGCTCGACGGACCGCGCCCGGCGCGCGCTCGGTTCGACGCTCCTCGTCGCGCTCGTCGCCGTCGGCGCCGCGGAGAGCGGCGGCCTCGGGGCGCTCGTGATGGGGGCGTTCGTCGCCGGCGGCGTCCTCCTCGTCGCAGGTGCCCGGCACCTCGACCTCTCGCCGAGCGCGGTGCTCGCCGCGGCGCTCGCCGGCCTGCTGACCCACCCGTTCGGCGACCTCTTCACCGGCGGGCCCCCGGCGCTGTTCTACCCGCTCGACGTACCTGTCTTCGACGGCTACGTGGCGCTGGCGGGCGACCCGACGCTCCACCTGCTCGGGGCGATGGGCGTCGAGTTGCTGGCGCTGTGGGCGGGCGTGGTCGCGTACCTCCACCTGACCGAGCGCCGGACCCGCGACGCGGTCCACCCGTGGGCGGCGTTCGGCCTCGCCTACGCGGGGGCGGTGCTCGCGGTGCCCGCGCCGACGCTCGACCTCTCGTACCCGTTCGTCTTCGGCATCCTCGGGGTCGGCGTCGTCGGCTGCGCGCCGCACGTGGTCCGTCGGGGCCGGCGTGAGCGCCTCGTCGCCACCGTCGTGACGGCGCTGGCCACCGTCTCGCTCGGCGCGCTCGCCTACACCGCGAGCTACCTCGCCGTCCTGTAAACCGGACGACGGGACGCACTGGGGAAAGCTTCTATCCTTTCGGTGTTTCTGTCCCGGACATGGAAACGAGCGACATCGGACGCGTCCTGCGGGACGCCCGCCTGAACGCCGGGTTGGCGTGGGCGCTCGTCGTCGTGGTCGCCCTCGTCGCGGTGCGAAACGCCCTCGACGGCGACCCGCTGTGGGCGGGGTTCGCGGCGCTCGTCGCGCTCGTGGCGGTGCTCCCGGCGGTGCGCCTGCGCTCGGTGCGCGCCATGCTCCCCTGGGAGGTCGTACTGCTCGCGGCGCTCCCACTGCTGGCCCGTCCCTTCGGGCCGGCGAGCCTCGGGGGGGTCGCGACCTACCTCTCGGTGGCGGCCATCGCGCTCATCATCGCCGTCGAACTGCACGTGTTCACGCCCGTCGAGATGAGCCACTCGTTCGCGGTGTTCTTCGTCGTCGTGGTGACGATGGCCACCGCCGGCGTCTGGGCCGTCACGCGCTGGAGCGCCGACATCTACCTCGGCACCGGCTTCGACCTCGACGAGCGCGCGCTCATGTTCGAGTTCATCGCCTCGACCGCCGCGGGGGTCATCGCGGGCGTCGTCTTCGACGGGTACTTCCGCCGGTACGCCAGGGCGTCCGACCGACTGGAGGTGCAGCCGTGAGGCTGCGCGACGTCCTCGATATCAGCGAGCGGCGCCAGCGCCAGCTGGTGCGGCTGATGGAACTCGGTCTCATCGGCATGTTCTTCATCGGTCTCGAACGCGGGAAGACCGGCATCGTCGTCAACACGACCGTCGCACTCGCGGTGACGCGCCTGCCGTCGCTGCTCGAACGGGACCTCCGCCTCCCGATGGACGCGGGCCTGACCCTGTGGATAACCACGGCGGTGTTCCTGCACGCGTTCGGTACCGTCGGTCTCCCCGGGACGGCGTCGACGCCCTACCAGTCGGTGTGGTGGTGGGACCACCTCACGCACACGCTGTCGTCGTCGGTCGTCGCCGCCGCCGGCTACTCGACGGCCCGGGCGCTCGAACTCCACTCCGACAGCAACCACTTCCCCGGCCCGTTCATGTTCGTGTACCTCCTCCTGTTCGTCATCGCCTTCGGCGTCCTCTGGGAGGTGGTCGAGTTCCTCATCGCGGAGGCGGCTGCCATGCTCGGCGGTGACCCCGTCCTCACGCAGTACGGTCTCGAAGACACCATGCTCGACCTCGTGTTCAACACCATCGGCGGGGTCATCGTCGCGCTCTGGGGAACCGCCCACCTCACCGACGTCGCCGACGCGCTGAGCCTCCGGCTGACGGCCCGCGAGGCGGAGTAGGCCGGAGACGGCAGGACCTGCTGGCGCGTGCACACTTATGCCCGCGCCGGGAGTAGGAACCCGCCGCGATGGTATACAAGAAGATAACCCTCATCGGGAGCAGCGACGAGAGCTTCGACGACGCCGTCGACGACGCCATCGAGCGCGCCGACGAGACCCTCGACAACGTCCACTGGGTCGAGGTCAAGGAGTTCGGCGTCGAGATAGCGAGCGTCGACGACCGCGAGTATCAGGCCGAAGTCGAAGTCGCGTTCAAGATAGAGTAAGGCCGGTCAGTCGTCGGCCCCGGAGGTCGGTTCGTCGCTCATCCGCGGCGACCCCTCCCGAGCGCGTCGGAACCACCGGTCGACGTTGTCGGCGACGTAGTCGCGCCCGCCGAGGCCGAGCGCGAGGCCGACACCGATGGCGATGGCCGCGCCGAAGCCGTAGGCGACCGCGCGCGCCAGGATGTAGAGGATTCTCACGTCGACGCCCATCGTACTCAGCGCGATGACGAGGACGGTGAAGTAGAGGAACAGGCGCACCCCCGTGGCGAACGCCCGCGCGTACGCCGTCTCCGCGACGCCCTCGGCGCGTTGGATGACGTCCGCGACGAAGTCGGCCACGATGAACCCGAGGACGAGGATGACGAGCCCGGCGATGAACGCGGGCAGGTACGTCGCGGCCTCGCTGACGTACGCCGAGAGCACGTCGATGGCCAGCGCGTCGGCCGCCGCGAGGACCGCGAGGAAGTAGACGTAGTACGCGCCGATCTTCCCCAGCGCGCGGTCGACGCCGCCCGGCCCCGCCATCGAGGCGACCGGGGTGTCCCGGGCGCGGTCGTCGATGTCGACGGCGTCGGCCAGCCGGCGGATGACGGCGGCGACGACCCGGCCGACGACCCAGCCGACAAGGAGGATGAGTATCGCTCCCACGAGCCGCGGGAGGAACGCGAGCACCTGCGAGACCGTCTCCTGGAGGAACTCCGGGACGGTCTGTGCCTGAAACGCGACGCTCCGTGAGGAGCGTGCGATTGCTGTCGAGAGTGTTTGGAACATCGCACCCGACGTTCGACACTTAGCTGTAAAAACTGCCGGCAGACATCTGCAAGTGGTGCCTGAAACGTACTATGACACTACGAATGTCGATTTCTTCGGAGTGACACGCGACCGGGAGTGCGACGACGCCGGGACCGTACTCTGGCCGTGGGAGCGAGACGGCCGTGGGTCGAGGAACGGAGGAGAACGGGCGGTGGGCGGTGGGCGACTACGTCCGGAAGGACTCGCCGCATCCGCACTCGCTGACGGTGTTCGGGTTCTCGACGTGGAAGCCCGCGCCCTGCAGGCCGCCCTCGAAGTCGAGGACGCTCCCGTCGATGTAGCGCATGCTCGCCGGGTCGACGAACACGCGCAGGCCGTGGTGTTCGGAGATGGTGTCGTCCGGTTCCGGTGTGTCGTCGAAGCGCATCCCGTAGGAGAGTCCCGCACAGCCGCCCTGCTGGACGAACAGGCGGAGTCCAGCCTCGTCGGTGTCGAGCCCCTCCTGTTCGAGCAACGAGAGCGCCTGCTCTGCGGCCCCCGTCGTCACCTCCACGGACGCGTCCGCGTGTGCGGTCGTGCTACTCATACCTCACAGTCTCGCCCCGAGGAGGTTAACCCTGACGCCGATGCGACGTCCGCCCCCCGACCGATTCGACACGACGGTCGCGTCATCGACGCGTGCTTGTCCCGCGACGTCGAAGCTCACCCGTGACGACGACCACCCGCGAACTGACCGCCGAGAGCGACCGTCGCGCGGCGTGCTCGCTCCTCGCACAGCTCTTCTCAGACGTCGAGGAGGACCGCATCCGCGGGTTCCTCGACGACGACGCCTACCACCTCTTCGGCCGGTTCGCCGACGGGACGCTCGTCGGCGTCGCCGGCGCCTCCGTGCGCCCGGTGCTCCACCACGAGCGCCACGTCTGGCTCTCCGACCTCGTGGTCGACGCCGACCGCCGGGGGGAGGGTCACGGCGCGCGCCTGCTCGGGTTCGTCGAGGAGTGGGCCCGCGAGCGGGACTGCGACCTCGTCGCGTTCGCGGTCCGCGCGGGAAACGACGGCGCGGAGCGGTTCTACGAGGCCCACGGCTACGAGGCGTGGGGCAGCGTGTACGAGCGGCGGCTGTGAACGGGCCTACTCCTCCTCGAAGCGCACCTCGACGCTCGCGGCGTGGGCTTCGAGGCCCTCGGCGCGCGCGAGCGTCGTGACGGTGTTCCGGAGGTCCGCGAGGCCGGACTCCGAGAGGCGCTGGACGGTCGTCGAGCGCAGGAACGTCTCGACGGAGAGGCCGCCGAACACCCGCGCGCCCCCGTTGGTCGGGAGGACGTGGTTCGTCCCGCTGGCGTAGTCGCCGGCCGCGACGGGGGTGTGTGGCCCGAGGAAGACGCTCCCGGCGTTGCTGATGCGGTCGAGGAGCGCCTCGTCGTCGTCCGCCAGGACGACCAGGTGCTCGGCGGCGTACTCCTCGGCGAACAGCACGGCCTCGGGCATCGACCGGGCGTGGAAGACGCCGCTCGCCTCGTTCGAGAGCGCCTCGCGGACGACGTCGCTGCGCTCGCGCTCCCCGGCCTGTCGGTCGACTTCCTCGCGGACGGCCTCGGCCAGGTCCTCGTCGTCGGTGACGGCGACGACGGAGGCGTTCGCGTCGTGTTCGGCCTGCGCGACGAGTTCGGCCGCCACGTACCGGGGGTTCGCGTCCCCGTCGGCGAGGACGAGCACCTCGCTCGGCCCCGCGAGGAAGTCGATGGCGACGTCGCCGCGCACCTCGGCCTTCGCGGCGGTGACGAAGCGGTTGCCCGGCCCGACCACCTTCTCGACGCTCGAGACGGTCTCGGTGCCGTAGGCGAGCGCGGCGATGGCCTGCGCGCCGCCGACCTGGTAGACGGCGTCCGCGCCGGCGAGGTTGATGGCGGCGAGCGTCGCGTCGTTCAGTTCCTCGGCCGGCGGAGTGACGACGGCGACGTGTTCGACGCCCGCGACGACGGCGGGGACGACGCCCATCAGCGCGCTGGAGGGGTAGGCGGCCGCCCCGCCGGGGACGTACACGCCGACGCGCTCGATGGGGCGGAACCGCCGCCCGAGTTCCCGGCCGGGGGAGAACTCGCGGCGCCAGTCATCGGGCAGTTGCGCCTCGTGGAACTCGCGGACGTTCGCCGCGGCCGTCTCGATGTGGTCGCGCAGGTCGGGGTCCACCGTCTCGGCGGCGCGTTCGGCCTCGTCGGTGATGTCGAGGTTCCCCACCTCGACGCCGTCGAACTCGCTCGTGTACTCCCGGAGGGCGACGTCCCCTTCCGTCCGGACGCGCTCGACGATGTCGCGGGCGGTTTCGCTGGCCGCGTCGACCCCCGCGTCGCGCTCGAAGAGCGCGCGACGGTCGGCCGGACCGAGGTCCGCGACGCGTCTGACGTTCATACCCGCGGCTTCGGAAGGGGTGCGGAAAACGGTTGCTGACCCGCGTCAGCGCGTCGCGTACCAGAGGACGCCGACGACGGCGAGGGCGAACAGTCCCCCGAGGAAGAACGCGAGCGCCGGGTCGAGGGCGGCCGCGGCCTCCGCCGTGGTCTGGGCGGCGTCGGCCGACCCGGTGGCGCCGCCCCCGCTGTCGGTCGCGACACCGGGGCCGCCCCCACCTCCGGCCTCGGACTCGGGCGCCGTCGCGTCGCCGCCGGTCCCGTCGGGGAGTATCGCGCCGTAGAGGAACTGTCGCAGGAGGAGCGTGGCGACGCCGAGCGCGAGGACGACGCCGAACAGGCGTGCGAGCAGCGAGCGCAGACGCGACCCGTCCTCGTCCCGGCCGGCGAAGAGGACGACGGCCTCGCTGGTCGGCGCGTAGACCGTCATCTCGGTGCCGCGCTCGGAGTAGCCGACGCCGGCCGCCTCGATGAGGCCGGCGTCGTCGAGTTTCCCCAGGTGGTAGTGGACGTTCTGGAGGGAGGTGCCGGTCGCGTCGCGGAGGTCGGCCGGCGTCGCCGGCTGGTCGTAGAGCCGCGAGAGGACCTCTCGCGTCGTCGCCGAGGAGAGCACGTCGAACAGCTCGTCCGCCCGCTCGCCGTCCAGGCCGACCATCCGTGGCTCGCCCGGTTCGCGCGTCGGGGACTCGCGGAGCGGCAACAGGCTCATCGTCTCCCCGTCTCTCCGTCGTGGCTAAGGCTTTTCTGATGTATCAAACCCACCTTTGACTCACTCCAGTCGGGCGAGACCGAGGTACGAGAGGACGGCGCGCACGAAGAGAAAGCAAACGAGGACGAACGCGAGGAGCGTCGTCGGCGCCGCGAGCAGGCGCGCCGTCCGGAAGCCGACGAACCCGCGCGTGAACCCGAGGATGACGAAGCTCACGAGGACCAGCGCGAACGCCAGCGCCGCGAGTCGCCCGTAGGTCTGGTACCGCACGCACGGGAGTCGGTCGCCGGAGTACAAACGTCCAGCGACCCGCGGCGCTCTGTACGCGACGACCCGTCGCGTCACCTCGGGGCCCGCGAGACGTCACCCACCGTTATGTTCCGCCCGCCGTACCGGAGCGCATGGTCGGAACCGACGGGGAGGGAGGGAGTCTCGGGACGCGACGACGCTTCGTCGCGCTGGTGGGCGTCGGCCTCGGAGCCGCGCTGGCCGGCTGTACCGGCGACGGCAACTCGTCCCCCGAAGAGGCGACGGTCACCGTCCGGCTGCGAAACCGCGACGACACCGAGCGCGCCTACCGCGTCGTGGTCCGTCGGGGCGAGAGCGCGACGAACGAGTTCTCCGGGCGACTGCCCGCCCGCTCGAACGACGACGTCGAGATGGTGGCGACCTTCCGCCCGGCGGGGGACCGGGCCGAGGTGAGCGTGGAGACGGACGCCGCACAGCGCGGCCAGACGTGGGACCCGACCGAGTGCCGGGACTACCTCGTCGAGGCGTTCGTCGAGGACGGCGAACCGGAACTGGACGGCGGCTGTCGCGACGACTAGGCCCGTTTCCCGTGTCGATTGGTACCGCCCCGGACGTGTGACCCCGCGGTCAACCCGCCGGGGCTACTTTTCCGTCAGGGCCCCAGTTCCAGTCATGACCGACACCGACGTGCTGTTCGACCGGACGGCGCTCGACGGACTGACGCTCGACAACCGGGTCGGACTCGCGCCGATGACGCGGGTGAGCGCCACCGACGACGGGCGCGCGACCGAGGAGATGGCGCGCTACTACCGGAAGTTCGCCGAGGGCGGCTTCTCCTTCCTGCTCACGGAGGGCGTCTACACCGACGACGAGTACAGCCAGGGCTACCTGAACCAGCCCGGTCTCGTCACCGACGAGCAGGTCCGGGCGTGGGAGCCGGTCACCGCGGCCGTCCACGACGCCGACACACCCGTGTTCGCCCAGTTGATGCACGCCGGCGCGCAGGCCCAGGGCAACCCCCACGTCGACGACGGCGAGACGCTCGCGCCCTCGTCGATTCGCCCGGCCGGAGAGATGGCCGAGGCTTACGGCGGCAGCGGCGCGTTCCCCGTCCCGAACGAGGCCACGACCGAGGACCTCGACGCGGCCCGCGAGGGGTTCGTCGACGCCGCACTGAACGCCCACGAGGCCGGCTTCGACGGCGTCGAACTCCACGCCGCCAACGGCTACCTCCTCAACGAGTTCCTCGCGAGCGACGCCAACCGGCGCGACGACGAGTACGGCGGCGACCCCGAGGACCGGGTGCGCTACCCGGCCGAGGTGCTGGCCGCCGTCGCAGACGCCGTCCCCGAGGACTTCGTCGTCGGCGTCCGCGTCTCCCAGACGAAGGTGACCGACGACGACTACCGGTGGGTGGAGGGCGAGCGCGCCGCGGAGGTCTTCTTCGAGGCGCTCTCGGCCGACGCGGACTACCTCCACGTCACCGAACCCGCGATAACGGAACCGGCGTTCGGCGACGAGGGACCGACGCTCGCGGAGGCGGCGGCCGCGGCCGTCGAGGGGGGGGACCGTCGTCGTCGCCAACGGCGGCCTCGGCGACCCGCAGGCCGCCCGTGCGACCGTCGAGGCCGGCGCCGACCTCCTCACGCTCGGGACGAGCGCGCTCGCCAACCCCGACTGGCCCGCCCGCGTTCGGGCGGGCGACGACCTCGAGGCGTTCGACCCCGCCTCGTTCCTCGCACCGAGCGCGGCGCTCTCCGACCACGAGGTTCCGGCGGACGCCGCGCCGGCCGACGACTGAGCGACCCCCTTGGGTCGCCCGGTCCGGCCCGATTCGGGGCCGGATCTCACCGCCGAACCGGGCGTCGACGCGTTCAGACTACCTGCAGGTGTTCCTCGCGGAGTTCCTCGTCGGTGTACTCCTGACCGTGGACATCTTTCATGTGTCGCTTGGCCAGAGCTATCGCCTCCTCCTCGTCCTCCGACTGGATGATGAACCGGCAGTCGGCCACTGCCGACTCGCAGTCGAGTTTCCGTGCTTCGGTCATGGTGGGCTCACCCCCGTCGAGGTACGTGGTCGAGGAGTAGATAGGCATCCGATGACGCCACGGCACCCGTCGACGCGCGTGCAGTGGGTGACCGCCGGGCACCACCTGCACGCCGGCGCGCTCGCGGCGGTGGCTCCGGGTCGGGAGTACCGAGCGAGCGGCCGGTCGCTTCGAGGGGCGACTGTCGTCTCTGGTCGGTGAGTGTGGTACCCGTGAAACGTGTCGCCCGGAACACTAACGTCCGACCTCATCCCGTGGCGGCGTGCCGCGTCGGCCGGGAAACCCTCGTGCCGGGCGTGTGCGTCGTGCGGCTGCACGACGACTTTCGGAGCCGGCGTCAGCCGGCGTGTGCGTCGTCCAGAGGACGACGACGTTCGGTGGCGGCGTGAACCGCCGGTGTGTCGCGTGCCCGGGTTCTCCGCGCTGTCATCGCATCCGCGTGAGATGAACTCGGGCGGGGACTAGAGGCACGCAGTGGGGGTAGTCGCGTCGGCGGGTTAAGCCCTTCTCTCCGTTCAGACGGCGTAGTCGCGCTCGCGTATCTGGACGTAGCGGTCGTCGCGGTAGCAGTGCTTGAGGAGTTTGTACCGCCCGTACAGTTTCACGCCGGCGACCCCCGCACCGACGGCGTCGCGGGTCCCGAAGCCGTAGGCGCCGCCGCGGTTGACGATGGCGTCCGCGGTCCGGAAGGTACGGTCCCAGTCCGCCGGCCGGTGCCCGCGGACGAGGTCGGCGAACGCGACGTTGCGCCGCACCTCGCTCCCGATGGCGCGCTTCCACTCGCTGTTGTACGCCCGCATCGCGTCGAGGGCGGCCAGTCGCCCCGCTATCTTCCCCGTCCGGACGGCGACGTGGTCGCCGCCCTCGTGGAAGGCGCTGGTCGCGCCCATCGCGCCCCCGACGACGGCGACGTTGGCGGCCGTCGGCGAGTCGATGGGGCGCGTCGAGGAGATGGGGTACGTCTCGGTGCCCGCGCGCTTGCCGCGGTCCTCGACGAGCGGGAAGTCCTCCTCGATATCGAAGCGGCCGCCGTACTCGTACTCGAGGAGGCGCCGGACGTACTCCGTCCCCGTCGGGATGCGCTCGTCCTCCGGACGCAGGAGGGCGTACTCCTCGCGGCCCTCGACCGCGTCGAGGTCCATCCCGATGGGCATGGTGAGGCCGACGCGGGCGACGGTGCCGTCGTTGGGGAACACCCACGGGTAGGCGGTGTGCCCGGGCATGAGCCCCCACCAGAACTTGATGACGTCGTCCTCGAAGACCTCCTCCGGGAACTCGCGGTACTCCTGGTAGGCGATGTGGTTCGCCCGCCGGGAGGCGAGGTTCTCGAGGGAGCCGTCGGGGAGGAGCGGGTCGAGCACCTGACTCGTGACGGTGCGCTGGGGGCCGTCGGCGAGGACGAGGTGGTCGGCGTGGACCTCCTCACCGGAGCGCAGTATCAGGGTGTGCGAGCGCTCGCGGTGGTCCGTCTCGACCGACCGGACCGACGCCCCGACGCGGTACTCCGCGCCGGCGTCCTCGGCGCGCTCCCTGAGCCAGTCGTCGAACCGGGCGCGGTGCATGGTGAACCCGAAGTTCGGATACGAGGACTCGATACCGGTCGACTGGAGGAGCATGGAGGCGTTCGGGCCGGCGAACTCGGCGCCCCGCAGTTCCCGGCACTTCACCCACTCGGGAATCTCGTCGGGGGTGAACTCCATGATGTCGACCCAGTAATCGAGGATACCGGCGGCGTCGGTCGAGTCGGGACCGAGGCCGTCCCGGTCGGCGCGGGGGACACCCTTCTCCAGGACGACGGCCTCGGCTCCCTCCTCGGCGGCGGCCCGCGCGGCCGAGGACCCTGCGGGGCCACCGCCGACGATGGCCACGTCTACCTCGTGCATATCCCTACCCCCTCGCGTAGTGACTTAAGCGACGTGACTCGTACGTCACCCGTGAAAGACACGACCACGTGCGTGTCGCCGCCGTCGGTGCCTTTCAGCCCGTCTCGCGCGTCGAGGGGCACGTTTTTGTCCGCTCGACGCCGCGCTCTCTCCACGCCCGTTATGCTCGACGCGCTCGTGACACACCGCCTGGCCGTCTACGCCGGAGGCCTCCTCCTCGCCGCCCTCCCGACCCTCCTCGACCGGGGGTTCGACGTGGTCCTCGCCGGTCCCCTCCGGACGGTCCTCGTGGCGCTCGCGCTCGGGACGATGCTCCTCACCTACGCCGGCGAGCGACGCGCGCGCGGGACGACCGACCCCCGGGACGCGACACCCGACTACGCGCTCGGCACGCGCGTCGCCGCCGTCGGTGCCGTCGCGGGGGTCGCACTCGGCGGCTACCTCGCGGCGACGGCCGACCTCCTCGTCGGCGTCCTGTTCGTCGGCGGCGGCGTCCTGTTCGCCCGACTCGCCGTCGGCGGGGGGCGCGGACGGTGACCCGGACGCCGGCTGACGGCGGTGCGACGCGGGACGCCGGCGGACGCGACGACCCGGTCGAGGTGGTCCGTCACGTCCACTTCGCGATGACGGGCTCGTTCCCCCTGCGCCTCGCGGACCTCTTCTTCGCCGACGACGCCCTCTACGTCGCGGAGTACGGTCATCTGACGCCCCTGTTCGGCCTCGGGACCGGCGAACACCGCCGGGCGGCGGCGGACGCCCGCCGCACCTACGAGGAGGGCGGGGCCGAGGCGGTGCTCCGACGGGCCGACACCGTCCGGCGGTACGCCCCCGAGGCGCTCGACCGCGTCACCCTCCACGATGGGGGGTGGCTCGGTCGCCCCCGCGTCGCCGTCTCCCCCGCGACGGGACGGGGCCACGCCTATCGACTCCACGAGGTTCCCGAGTTCGACGCGCTCGCCGACGCCGTGTCCGAGTGGGGCGTCGGTCGAGGGGTGACCGTCGAGTGTGGGTCGGGCATCGGCGGCGGGCCGGTCGAGCGTCTCGCCCGGCTACTCCCCGAGTGACGTCGTCGAGAAGGGGGCGACTCAAGAGGCCGGACGGTGACGGTAGCCGCATGAGCGAACGCGAGAACGACCCCGACCCCGACCCCGACCCCGACCCCGACCCCGACCCCGACCGCGGCCGCGACCACGACGTCGTCGTCCTGCGCCGCGGCGTCCACGGGATGCCGATAGACGACTACGCGACCGACCTCCGCGAGCGCCTGCCCGGCGCGCGCGTCCGGGTCGCGCGGACGCCCGCGGAGGAACGCGACCTGGTGCCCGAGGCGACGGTCGTCACCGGTCACCACCTCGACCCGTCGCTGCTGGAGGACGCGGACGACCTCGACCTGTTCGCCTGTAGCTACGCGGGCTACGGCCACCTGCCGACCGACGCCTTCGCCGACCACGGCGTCGCCGTCACCACCGCCTCGGGCGTCCACGGCCCGAACATGGCCGAGTACGTCGTCGGGGCCATCCTCGCGTTCGTCCGCGGGTTCCCCGAGGCGTGGCGCCGCCAGGGCCGCCGCGAGTGGCGCCACTACCAGGCCGACGAGTTGCAGGGGAGCACCGTCACCGTCGTCGGCCTCGGCGCCATCGGGACGGCCGTCGTCGAGCGGTTGTCGGGCTTCGGCGTCCACACCATCGGCGTGCGCAACTCGCCGGAGGCGGGCGGCCCGACCGACGAGGTGCTCGGGGTCGACCGCCTGCACGACGCCCTCGCCCGGACGGACTACCTCGTGCTCGCGGTGCCGCTGACCGACGAGACGGAGGGGCTCGTCGACGCGGCGGCGCTCGACACCCTCCCCCCGAACGCCGTCGTCGTGAACGTCGCCCGCGGACCGGTCGTCGACACCGACGACCTGGTCGACGCGCTCCAGGGCAGCCACGTCCGCGGGGCCGCCCTCGACGTGACCGACCCCGAACCCCTCCCGCCCGAGCACGTCCTCTGGACGTTCGAGAACGTGTTCATCACGCCGCACAACAGCGGCCACACCCCGCAGTACTACGCCCGCCTCGCCGACATCGTCGCCGAGAACGTCGACCGACTGGACGCGGACGAGGACCTGGTCAACCAGGTCGTCCCCTGAGTCCCGCCGCCGTCCTCGGACGACGACACTCACGACTGACAGTCACTCTCCGTTCCTTGAGATACGGTTTTGTCGCGTTCGTCCCTGGCTTGTGACGACATGCCATATACGCCACCGAACGTGCGAGCGCCGACGCCCGAGGACCTCCACGAGATGGCCGACCGCCACCACATGAGCCTCACCGACGACGAGGTGGAGGACTTCCTCGCGGTCATCGAGGGGACGCTGGGCGGCTACGAGCGACTGGACGAACTGGTCGAACCGACGCCGACCGTCGAGTTCACCGACCGCGACCCGGGCTACCGGCCGGACCGCGAGGAGGACCCCCTCAACGCCTTCGTCACGAAGTGCGAGGTACGGGGTGCCGACGACGGCCCGCTCGCGGGACTCACCGTCGGCCTGAAGGACAACATCGCCGTCGCGGGCGTCGAGATGACCTGCGGGTCGAAGCTCTTCGAGGGGTACGTTCCGCGAACGGACGCGACCATCGTGACGCGCCTGCTCGGCGCCGGCGCCACCATCACCGGGAAGACGAACATGGAGGACATGGCGTTCTCGGGGAGCGGCGAACTCTCGGCGACCGGTCCCGTGCTCAACCCGCAGAGCGAGGACCACATCGCCGGCGGCTCCTCCAGCGGCTCCATCGCGGCCGTCGTCTCCGGCGAGGTGGACGTCGCCATCGGCGGCGACCAGGGTGGGTCGGTGCGCATCCCCGCGTCGTGGAGCGGCGGCGTCGGCCACAAGCCGACGCACGGGCTCGTCCCCTACACGGGCATCGTCGGCCTCGGCCACTCCTTCGACCACACGGGGCCGATGTGCCGCACGACCGAGGACTGCGCGCGCGTCCTCGACGTCGTCGCTGGCCCGGACCCGCTCGACCCGAGACAGAAACGGGACGTCGCGGTCGAGGACTACGAGGAGGCGCTCGACGGCCGGGCGGAGGAGGTCACCGTCGGCGTCGTCACCGAGGGGTTCGGTCACGAGGAGAGCGAACCGGGCGTCGACGAGACGGTGCGGGAGGCGCTCGACGCCTTCGAGGCCGCAGGTGCGACCGTCGAGGAGGTGTCGATTCCGATGCACCTCGACGGCCTCCCCATCTGGAACGCCATCGTGATGGAGGAGACGGCGGCGCTCGTGCGTGACGACGGCGTGGGACGCTACGGTCTCGGCTACTACGACACGGCGTTCGCCGACGCCTTCGGCCGCGCGCGGCGCGCGCAGGCCGACGACTACCTCACCACGGTGAAACTGACGCTCCTCCTCGGCGAGTACCTCTCGGACCGCTACCGCGGTCACTACTACGCGAAGGCCCAGAACCTCCGGCGGTCGCTGGCCGACGACTACGACGCCGAACTCGCGGACGTGGACGTGCTGGCGATGCCGACGACGCCCCAGACCGCCCACGAGGTGCGCGAGGACCTCACCCGCGTCGAGGCCATCGAGCGGGCGCTGAACATGCTCGCGAACACGGCCCCGTTCGACGTCACCGGCCACCCGGCCATCTCCGTCCCGGCGGGGACGAGCGACGGCCTCCCGGTCGGGCTGATGTTCGTCGGCGAGCGCTTCGACGACGCGACGGTGCTCCGTGCGGGCGACGCCTTCGAACGGTCGGTGTCCTAGTCGGGAAGAAGCGGGGAGGACTCCGACCGGGAGGAGTCGGAGCGGCGTCCGCATCGCAGGGGGCCGAAAGTGCGGGGACCTGTGGTGTGGACGCGGGTGTACATGGGGAACAGAACGGTTTATACGCATCCCCTGTCGGGTGTCTCACCGAGTGAGACATCGTGCACCGTCAGGCGATTTCGACGGGGCGTGCGGCGTCGCGGTGGCGCGCGAAGAGGGTCGAACACCACTCGACGAACGCCTCGTCCGTCCCGTCGAGCGACGCCCGGAAGCGGCCGTGGTCGTCGTAGGCGCCGACGACGGCACGGTCGCCGAACAGCGAGAGTCCGACGTCGATGGGGTCCGGGTGGACGTACAGCGTGAACGGGGCGTCCTCCGGGAGCGGGGCGTCGTCGCGCTGTCGGTTCGCGGCGCGGAACGTCTCCTCGTCGACGACGAGTTCGATGGGACAGCCCCCCTCGACCAGCGGTCGGTGGACCTCGTCGAACACGGGGCTGACGACGGGACTGACGCCACGAAACGAGTCGAACTCCGTCTCGGCCAGGAGGCGGGCGTAGCGCTCGATGGGGGCGTGGGGCGTCTTGGCGGTGGCGCGGGTCACCGTCACTGTCCGGACGGCCTCCGGAGGGACGTCGACGCTCGCGGCGTCGAGCAGCGCGAGCGTCTCGCCGGCGTCGTCGACGGCGGCGACGAGGTCCAGAAGGTCGTCGTACGCCCGCAACACGAGCGCGCCGGCGGCCGTCAGCCGGTAGGTACCGCGCTCCTTGTGAATCCATCCCCGGTCCGTGAGCCCCGTGAGCGCCCGCTGGACGGTCGC
The DNA here is from genome assembly GCF_030553305.1 of Halomarina ordinaria. NCBI lineage: Archaea > Methanobacteriati > Methanobacteriota > Halobacteria > Halobacteriales > Natronomonadaceae > Halomarina > Halomarina ordinaria. The sequence goes on from NZ_JARRAH010000001.1 coordinate 521,993, forward strand.
CCGGGAGGCGTCGAGGGCCGTCTCCAGCTCGCACGGCCGCGAGGGTCGGTCGCGAAGCGTCTCCAGCACCGCCACCCGGTGTTCCGACCCGGCGAGGAACTCCACGTGCTCGCGTACGCTCATCGGCACGTGCTGTGGTGCGGTCACGTATCACGCTTGCGACTGCCGGGCGCGACGGTCGCACCCGGTCGTCGTATTATGGGTTGGGATAGTCCGTATAGTTACCAGCCACCACAGGTTTAACCCGCAGCCGTCGTACTGCAACGCATGGCTGTCGAGGACAGATATTACGACCCAAGCGATCTCGATACCTCCGTCTCGTCTCTCGGTTTCGAGCACTCGGACGTCGCGGAGTATCGGGAACTCGCACGGGACCTCAGGGGGGCGCTCGACGGTGGCGTCGCCTTCGACGAGTACGCACAGATTCTCTACGCGACCGACGGAAGCATCTACCAGGCCAGACCGGCGGGCGTCGTCTACCCGAAACACGCCGCCGACGTCCGGGCGGCGGTCCAGACCGCCACCGACCACGGGGTCCCCGTGATGCCGCGCGGTGCCGGGTCGTCGCTCGCCGGGCAGGCGGTCGGCCCCGGCTGCGTCGTCCTCGACTGCTCGCGTCACATGGACAACGTCGTCGACATCGACCCCGACGGCCAGCTGGCGCGGGTCCAGCCGGGCGTCCCCCAGGACCACCTCGACGACGAACTCGCCCCCCACGGTCTGAAGTTCGCCCCCGACCCCGCCTCCTCGAACCGGGCGACCGTCGGCGGCGGCATCGGGAACAACTCCACGGGCGCGCACTCGGTCCGCTACGGCATCACCGACGCCTACACCGAGGAACTGGAGGTCGTCCTCGCGGACGGCTCGCAGATACACACCCGCGAGGTCGTCCTCGACAGCGACGAGTGGGACGACATCCTCGCACAGGACGACCTCGAAGCCCACATCTACCGCGAGGCGCGGCGACTGGTCGAGGAGAACGAAGCGGAGATCGAGGAGCGCTACCCGACGCTCAAGCGCTCGGTGTCGGGGTACAACCTCCACAAGGTCATCTACGAGAACGACGACGGCGAGGAGGTCATCAACCTCTCGAAGCTGTTCGTCGGCGCCGAGGGGACGCTCGGCGTCATCGTCGAGGCGACGGTGAGCCTCGTCACCCTCCCCGGCGAGACGGCGCTCGCGCTCTACTGCTTCGAGAACCTCGTCGACGCGATGGAGGCCGTCCCGGAGGCCCTGGAGTTCGACGCCGGCGCGGTCGAACTGATGGACGACGAGGTGTTCCGCCTCGCGCGGGAGTCCCAGGAGTTCGCGCAGTACGCCGAACCCATCCCGGAGGGGACGGCCGCCGCACTCATGCTCGAGTTCGACGACGAACTCCACGACGACTTCGAGGAGGCCATCGCCGAGACGAACGCCCACTTCGTCCACTCGGGGAAGGCCTTCGACGTCATCGAGGCCTACACCGAGGAGGACCAGGGGAAGCTCTGGAAGCTCCGGAAGGCGGCGATTCCGCTCCTGATGAGCCTCGACGGTGACCCGAAGCCCTACCCGTTCATCGAGGACGCGACGGTCCCGCCCGAGGAACTCGCGGAGTACGTCATGGAGTTCGAGCAGGTGCTCGACGACCACGACACCTCGGCGGCCTACTTCGCCCACGCCGGCAGCGGGACGCTCCACATCCGGCCCATCCTCAACCTCAAACAGGAGGGCGGCATCGAGGCGATGCACTCCATCACCGAGGACGTCACCGACCTCGTGCTCAAGCACCACGGCGCGTTCTCCGGCGAGCACGGCGACGGGATGGCTCGCACCGAGTTCAACCCGAAGATGTACGGCGACCAGCTCTGGACGGCGTTCAAGGAGCTGAAGACCGCCTTCGACCCCGACTGGCTGCTCCACCCGGGCAACGTCGTCTACCGTGACGGACCCGACGACGTCGGCCCCTCGGGCGAGCGCGGCGTGGGCGCCGACATGCGCGAGAACCTCCGCTACGGCGCCACCTACCAGTCCATCTCCCCGCAGACCGCGATGGACTTCTCCGAGGAGGGGAGCTTCTCGGAACTCGTCGAACTGTGTAACGGCTGTGGTACCTGCCGGCAGACGACGACGGACACGATGTGTCCGACCTACCGCGCCTCACAGGAGGAAATCCAGACCACGCGCGGTCGGGCGAACATGCTCCGGGCGGCCATCAGCGGCGAACTCTCGGAGGAGGAGATGTACTCCGAGCGCTTCCAGTCGGAGGTGCTCGACCTCTGCGTCGGCTGCAAGGGCTGCATGAGCGACTGCCCGACGGGGGTTGACCTGGCGAAGCTGAAGGCCGAGACGAAACACCAGTACCACGAGCGCGAAGGTGCCGGCCTCCGCGAGCGCCTGTTCGCCGACATCGACCGCCTCTCGCGCGTCGGGAGCGCGCTCGCCCCCCTCTCGAACGTCGCGCCCCACCTCCCCTACGCCCGCGAGGCGATGGAGCGCACGCTCGGTATCGCCGCCGACCGCGAACTCCCCCACTTCACGCGCACCACGCTCCGTGACTGGTTCGAGGCCCGCGGCGGGGCGCAGGTTCCCCAGGAGGAGGCGACGCAGAAGGTGCTGCTGTTCCCGGACACCTACACCAACTACAGCTACCCCGAACCGGGGAAGGCCGCGGTCAGAGTGCTGGAAGCGGCGGGCTGTCACGTCGAACTCGCCCAGGGCGTCGGCGACAGCGGTCGGCCGCCCTACTCGAAGGGGTTCCTCGACCTGGCGCGCGAGCGCGCCCGTCACAACGTCGACGCGCTCGCACCGAAGGTCCGCGACGGCTGGGAGGTCGTCTTCGTCGAACCGTCCGACGCCGTCATGTTCCAGGACGAGTACCTCGACCTGCTGACGGGCGAGGCGGTGCGCGAGGTGGCCGCGAGCGCCTACGGCGTCCTCGAGTTCCTCGACACCTACCGCCTCGACGAGGCCATCGAGTTCGGCGACGTCGGTGACTCGCTCACCTACCACGGCCACTGCAACCAGAAGGCGATGAACAAGGACCACCACGCGGTGGGCGTCCTCCGGAGAGCGGGCTACGAGGTCGACCCCCTCGACTCCGGGTGCTGTGGGATGGCGGGCAGTTTCGGCTACGAGGCCGAACACTACGACATCTCGCAGGCCATCGGCCGCATCCTCTTCCGACAGGTCGAGACGAGCCCCGGCGACGAGGTCACCGCCCCCGGTGCCTCCTGCCGGTCGCAACTCGGCGACCGCCCCGGTGCGGCGATGCCGCCCCACCCCATCGAGCGGGTGGCCGACGCCGTCGGCGAACGGCCGTGGGACGGCGCGCGCGCCGACGTCGACAGGCAGTCGCCCGCCCGCGCTATCGCGGGGCTGTTCGGCTCGCTGGTCGGCCGGTTCCGGTAGACGGGACCGGTTTCGACGCACGGCATCGCCGCGGTTCGAACGCCCACCCCGAACGTTCTTGCCAACAGTCACGTACTGTCGAGTGATGGACTACAAGGACCTCGTGGTCGTCGCACTCACGTTCCTCGTGGGGAACGTCGGTGCGACGTACGGCGCGGCCGGCGCGGTGGCGGGTATCGTCGTCGGCGCCGGCGTGGGGGCGAAGTGGGCGAGCGAGTCCGACCGCGTGCGCTCTCTGGAGCGGCGAGTCGAAGAACTGGAGCGCTAGTTACTCGAGGGGCTGGACCAGTTCGACGACGTGCCCGTCGGGGTCGTTCAGGAACGCCGTGCGCGCGCCCGCCTCGGGCTGGTCGCCGGGTTCCTTCACGACGCCGTGGTTCTCTATCTCCTCGAAGGCGGCGTCCACGTCGTCGACGCCGAGGGCGACGTGGTCGAACTGGTCGGCCTCCGCGACGACGTCCTCGCCCTCCGCGTCGGTGAGCTGGAGCTCGAAGCCGTTGCCGTCGGCGACGTAGACGTGCCGGGCGCTCCCGTCCTCGGTCGTGAACTCCCAGGAGCGCTCGAAGCCGAGCTGTTCGACGTACCAGTCCGCGCTCTCGTCTGCGTCGGCGACGTGCAGCCTGACGTGGATGAGGTCCATACGCACACCCGTGCAGGGCGAGAGGTTAAAAGACCGCCTCCCGGCGGTTCTTACGTTCCCCTACAGCCAGCCCTCGTTGAGCAGGAGTTCGCCGTTGAGTACCGACGCGCCGGCCGCGCCGCGGATGGTGTTGTGCGCGAGGCAGTTGTACTGGACGCCGCCCTCCGTCTCGCGGAAGCCCCCGGCGGTGACGGCCATGCCGTCGCCGCGCATGCGGTCGAGACGGGGCTGTGGGCGGTCCGGCTCCTCGAAGACGTGGATGAGCGGGTCGGGTGAGGAGTGGAGGTCGAGACTGGGGTAGTCACGCATCGCGTCGGCCGCGTCCTCGGTCGTGACCTCCTCGTCCGTCTCGGCCCAGACGTTCTCCAGGTGGCCGTCGAGCGTCGGGATGCGGTTGCAGGAGGCGGCGACGGCCGCGCCGTGCCACTGTACCTCCGCGCCGTCGAACGACCCGAGGAGCTTCCGCGCCTCGCTCTCCATCTTCTGCTCCTCGCCGCCGATGTGGGGGATGGCGTTGTCGAGTATCTCCATCGACGTGACGCCGTCGTAGCCCGCCCCGGAGACGGCCTGGAGGGTCGCGACGTGGACGGTGTCGAGGCCGAACGCGCGGTCGAGCGCCGCGAGCGTCGGGACCATGGTGATGGTCGAGCAGTTGGGGTTCTTCACGAGCGCGCCGTCCCACCCTCGCGAGTCGCGCTGGACCTCGAGCAGGTCGATGTGGTCGGCGTTCACCTCGGGGATGGTGAGCGGGACGTCGTCCGCGGTCCGGTCGTTCGAGGAGTTCGAGGAGACGACGTAGCCCGCCTCGCAGAACTCGGGTTCGACGCGCTCGCCCACGCTGGAGGGGAGCGAGGAGAACAGCAGGTCGACGTCGTCGGGGACGGCGTCGGCCGCGGTGCGCGTCACCGTCATCTCCGCGACGTCCGAGGGGATGGGCGTGTCGACGCGCCACTTCGCCGCCTCCCGGTAGGACCTGCCCGCGCTGTCGTCGCTCGCGGTGAGCGACACCAGGTCGAAGTCGGGATGGGGGTCGAGCAACTGGATGAGTCGTTGACCGACGGCGCCGGTCGCGCCGAGGACGCCTACGTTGACACTCATTACCGAGGCTCCGTTCGAGCGAACGAAAACGGTTGTGGTCGACGCAAGCGCCTCCCCTGTCGGAACCCCCCTACCGGGCGATTCGCGCGGCTCTCCGTCCGGGAACTCGCGCGACGCCGCGACGTCAGAAGTGTGTTACTCGACCGTGCCGCCCTTCTTGCGGGTGATGTAGCCCGCGATGCGGTTGCGGACCTCCTTGGACTCGATGTTGGTGAACTCCGTCACGAGGTCCTTGTTTCGCTCGAAGTCCGCGTTGAACGCGTCCGAGTACTTCTCGAGCAGCACGTTCCCCGTGTTCTTGACGTAGGCGGGTTTGATGGCCATACCCTATCCTGCCGACGCCGCGGCTAAAAGGATTCGTCTTCGAGTCGTCGAGGTACGGACGCACGCCGTCGGAGGCGAACGCACCGCGGGAGTGCCGCCGCTCGGGGCGTCTGAGAAGCGGCACCCGGTCACCGGTGTCGATGGAGAATCACGCAGGAGCTCATTCGGCGGTCCCCACCTGTGTTCGAGCTGTCAGAGGCACGATTCCGGTGACGTGGTGCCACTAGCAGGGGCTATGGAGCGAGGATGTAAATAATTTATTAAGATGTGGTGGGCCTCGCCGAGACGCGCGAACGCACAGCACGATTGTGGCATCCGGGGGAATGTATTTATCTGTGTACAGTATAGAATGGCGACACCAAAGCGACTATGGAGACGTGTAATCGCTGCGGGGTGCAACTCCCCGGCCGCTTCGTCGACGCCAGCCACCACGGACACGACCCGACCTGCCCGAGTTGCCGGCCACTGCCGGACGACGCCCCGGACGCGAGCGTCGACTGACGGGCCCCACCTCAGGAGCGGCGACCCTCCCCGTTTCGCTCGCCTTCGAGCGCCGTGGCGTCCTCACCGTCCGCGAGCGCACGCTCGCGGATACGCTCGTCCCACTCGACGAACATCCCGTACTCGGCCATCGTCTCGATACCGGCGAGGGCCGCCCGGAGCTTCACTCCCAGCAGCGGCACGTCCGCCACGCTGATGATGACGTCCGCCTGCAGGACCGCCCCGTCGCGAAGGAGGACGTCCACGAGGTCGACGAGGGCGTCGTCGGTGTCCCTACGCGGCTCCATCCGGGTCCCCCCGTTCGGTGTCGCCCTCCGACTCCTCGCCCTCCTCACCCTCCTCGCCGATGGCCGGCGCGAAGGTGTACGGCGGCCACGGGCCGGTGTAGCGCACCTCGACGCCGGGGTCGGCGGCCACCTCGTCGAGTTCCTCGCCCGCCGCGGACGCGCCGTCCTCGGTGGCGAGCATCGCGAGGCGCGCGAGCGTCACGGCGTCGCTCTCGCGCTCGACCAGCCCGCCGGTCTGGGGTCGTCGCGAGAGCGCCCGCACCTCCCGCGCGTGCGGCCGGACGCGGTCGAGGAGTTCTTCGGTCCGGTCGTCGCCGTGGGCCCGCTTCGCCTCGCGGAGTTTCCCCTCGTACTGCTTCTCCAGGAGGTGGGCCGTCCCGCCGCCGGCCGACTCCACGCGCTCGTGGAGGGCTGCGAGCTCCGGGTCCGCCTCGACGATGGCCGCCTCGAACGCCTCCGGGTCACGGCGCACCTCGATGCGGTACTCCCAGTGGTCGGCGAGGTCCGCGAGGTGTTCGGCCAGCGTCTCGCGCTCGTCGGCCAGCCACGCGAAGACGTCGTCGTCGTCGCCCGCGAGCAGGGTGTCGAACCGGAAGGGCAGCGGCGTCCCGAACTCCTGGCCGACGGCGTCGATGACGCGCTGGTGGGCGAGCAGCCAGCGCTGGACGGCGACGGCGTCCTCGGAGTCGTACTGTTCGGCGCGCTCGTGGACGACGACGCCGACGCCGTCGTCCGCGAGGAGCGAGACCGGGTCGCCGTCGATGCCCTCCACGTCGAGGGTCCGGCGGGCGGGGCCGTCGGGGACGGCCACCGCACAGTAGAGGTACCGCCCCTCCTCACTCATCGCCGACCGCCTCCCAGCCGCCGTCGTCGACGCGGTCGAGGAAGTCGCCGACGAGGCCGTCGAGGTCGCGCCGGAGGTCGTCGACCGGTTGCTCCAGGTCCTGACTGGTCTTCAGGTGCTCCAGTTCCTCCTCCAGCGCGGCCAGTTGCGTGCCGAGGCGCTCTATCTCCTCGTCGGAGAGCGCCCCCGACTCCATCCGGCGAACCGCCTCGCGTTCGAGCGCCTCGACGACCACCTCCACGACGGCGATGACCAGCGAGAGCAGCCCGTCGCTCGCCCGGTCGCCGTCGACGTCAATTCTCGTCATCTCCCCCCTCGGTGTCCCCGTCGCCGTTCGTCTCACCACCCGTCTCGGCGTCGGTCGCGTCGGACCCGTCCGTGTCCGTCTCGTCCCCATCGTCCGTCTCGCCGGAGGCGTCGCCCTCGTCGGAAGCGTCGCCCTCGCCGCCGGTCGCTCCCCCGGCGGCCGTCTCCCCCAGTTCCTCGACCGGCGCGGACATGTCGATGGGTTTCTCGGACTCGATGTCCTCCAGGCTCTCCCGTCCGGAGGCGTGTTCGACCCGGCGCAGGTCGGTCCCCTCGGGGAACTCGAGGCCGTACTCGGCGGCCGTCTCGAACGAGGCCAGCGCCGCCCGGAGGCGAATGCCGAGCAGTTCCGTCTCGCCGATGCTGACGACGATGTCGGCGTTGATGACGACCCCCTTGTCGAGGAGCATCTCGACGACGTCCGCGAGGCTGTCGCTCCGGGGGCGTACCGACCCGTCGGCGTCGTAGCGTTCGGGTTCAGCCATCGTCCTCACCCTCGTCCTCGCTTCGCTGGCGGAGGCGGCGTCCGACCAGTCGTTCGGTGTTCGGTGCCTCCGAGTGGCGCGTCTCGCGGGGGACCGTCGAGGCGCGTCCCGCGAGCCCCGCGTCCCGGCGCGCCGACGGGACCAGCGAGACGGCCGTCGGGTTGCGCGAGGACGACTGCTGGTGCTCGGGCATTCTCTCCTGGGCCTTCTCGGTCGCCGCCTCCAGTTCGTCGCGCGCGTCGAGCGCCACCTCGCGGAACTCCGACAGCGACTCGGCCAACTGCTGCTGGACGCCCGCCTGGATGGCCTCGACGGGGATGCGGTCGTCGTCACCGTCGCCATCGCTCCCGCCACCGTCCCCGCCGCCGAACCCGACGTCGCCCGTGTCGAGGCCGAACCCGCCGCCGTCGTCGCCCTCGTCCTCGCTCTCCTCGTCGACCAGGCCGACCTCGGCGAGCGCCGCCTCCAGTTCCTGCTTGTTGCGCCAGAACTCCCGCACGTCGACGCTCGACCAGAGTTCGCCGAGGTCGACGAGGCGGTGGAGTCGCGAGAGGGCGACCCCGTCGTCGAGGTCACCGGTCGCGAGTTCCCCCACGTCGATCACCTCCGGGAGTTCCGACGGCTCGGCCGACGCCGCGGCGTCGTCGACGTCGACGGTCTCCAGTAGCTCTTCGGCCTCGCGGGCGACCGCGAGCAGGTCGTCGACGGCGTCGACGGCGTCCTCGACGGCCCCGTCCCCCAGCGCGAGGGAGACGAGGTCGGCGAGGTCGTCGCGCGCGCGTTCGACGAGGGCGGTCACGGACGGTTCGGTCTGTGTGGATTCTTGAGACATGGTCAGCGTTTCACCTCGACCCGGCCGCTCAGGTGTTCGCGCGCCTCCTCCGCGAGCGCGATACGGTCGCGGACGTCGTCCTGGCGCAGTTCGTACTCCTCGCGGGAGAGCTCCCCCAGTTCGAACAGCAGCCGGTTCTCCTTCAGTTCGTCGCGGAGTGCCCCGACGTCGTACAGCTCCTCGATGGCCATCGAGTGGAGGACGTTCCCGATGGCGACCAGCGGGCGCAACAGGAGGTCGTCGAGGATGAACATCAGCGCTGGGCCCCGATCTCGATGTCGACGAAGTTGTACGGCGCGTACGGACCGGTGTACTGGACCGTCACCTCCTCGTCGTAGTCGGCCTCCAGTTCCTCCACCGCGATGTCGAACGCCTCGCGGTCGGCGCGCTCGACGAGGTACGAGCGGTTGAACGCGAGGCGGTCGCTGAACAGGCCGTTGTCGACCTCCCCCTCGCTCACCGCCGACAGGCGCTCGGAGGCGTCCTCGGCGAGCGCTTCCCGGTCGACCGTCGAGTCCTCCGGGACGATGCACTTCACCCCCAGTTCGACGGTGCCGTCGAGGTCGCGGAGCGCGCGCGTGAACGCCGGGCGCGCCTCGCGCAGGACGCTCTTCAGCGTCCGGCCGTTCTTGAACACCATCCCGAAGCGCATCGGGACGAGCGTGAGCGGGTCCTCGCCGGTGATGACGTCGCGGATGACGTCGTCGTGCGCGCGCGTGTTCTCGTCGGTCTCCTCGGGTTCGAGGTCGTCGACGTCGGTCACCACCGCCGAGAGCGGGCCGTAGTCGACCGTGTAGAGGCGCTCGCCGCCGTCGACCCCCTCGACGCTCCGTTCGAGGTCGGTCTCGTGGGTGACGCCGTAGACGTAGAGGTGGGCGTCGCTCATCGCCGTCGACCCCTGCGCCCCCCGGCGCGTACGCGTGGGACGGTAGGCGAGCGGGGCGGGGACCACGACCGAGAGAGAAAGTAGCGACTCATGTGGGGTCTCTCACTCGCTATTGCGTCTTAACTCTGGGGGCAGAAAGGATAAGTAGCGCAGTGGAGTGGGGACTACACGATGTCCAGCCAACGACCGGGTACATCTAGTCTGGCAGACGTGCTCGACCGTATCCTCGACAAAGGTGTCGTCATCGACATCTGGGCGCGGGTCTCCATCATCGGTATCGAGATCCTCACCGTCGAGGCGCGCGTCGTCGTCGCGTCCGTCGACACGTTCCTCCACTACGCGAGGGAGATGTCGAAGATAGAGATAGCGAGTCAGTCCGGCGAGCTAGAGGACCTGCAGGACCTCGACCGCTCGACGACCCCGCTGGTCGAACCGGCCGGCTCGTCGTAACCCCGACTGACACCCCTTATTGACCAATGAGCGAGGCAGAATCGACCGACGACGGCGCCGGTCAGTGTCGAGCACTGACGGGCGACGGAAGCCGCTGTGAGCGCCCCGCCCGAGAGGACGGGTTCTGCTACCAGCACGACGAGGAGGACCCAACAGTGAGCGAGGCCGACACGGACGACGAGGAATCGAGCGGCGAGAACGCCGAGAGCGACGAGGACGAGTCGGACGGCGAGAGCGCCGCCGCCAGCATCCTCGAGGTCCGCGAGTCGGTCATCGAGGTGGCCCCCGACCTCATCGGGCGGCCGCTCGACGGCGTCTCCGCGGTCGAACAGCCCGGAGACGGCGACGGCTGGCGCGCGAGCGTCGAGGTCATCGAGCGCCGGGCCGTCCCGGACTCCTCGGACATCCTCGGGGAGTACCACGTCGACCTCGACGGCGACGGCACCGTCACGGGCTACCGTCGCGTGCGGCGCTTCCGCCGCGGCGACACCGACGACGAGGAGTTCTAACCCTCGTCGGTGCCCTCACGGGCGCCACGCGACCAGTTCTTCGAAACGCTCCCAGGCGGCGCGCTCGCGTGCGCCGGCGCAGGCGTCGACGACCGACTCGAAGTAGCGGATGCGCTCGCGCAGCACCTCGTCGTCGTACCCCGCGACGCCGAGGCGGGAGGCGGCCACCGTCGCCTCCACCACGGCGGCGCGCGCGCGGTTCGTCGTCGGGACGACCCGGCGTTCGACGGCCGCCTCGACGGGCACGAGTTCCCACTCCGTCCACTCGGTGTCGCTCTCCTCACCCGCGTCGACGACTGCGACGGTGACGTGCGCCCACGCGTCCGCGCCGTCGAGGACCGGGGCGTCCTCCTCGCGCACCGAGCAGGCCGCCTCGACGAAGTCGACGGGGTCGCGCGTGAACTGGACGTACCCCTCGCCACGCTCGCGGAAGTTCCGCCACGTCCGGGTTCGCCCCCACGTCCGGGCGGTCACCGGGCCGCCGTCCTCGGGTGCGAACAGGCCGAGCGCGGCGACGTTCCAGCGCTCGTTCGGGCCGAGCGTCGTCACCACCGACTCGGTGACGCCCGCGAGCGCGACGGGCCACCCGGCGAGGTCGTCGGACCCGTTCATACGGGGAGGCCCCGTTCCAGCGCGACGAACAGCGCGCCGGCGGTGAGGTCGGCCGTCGTCCCCGGGTTGATACCCTCGGCGACGAACGCCTCCGCCAGCGCCTCGGGGTCCGTCTCGCCGTCGAGCGCCGCCCGTGCCCGCGCGCTCGCCTCGCGCGCCGCTTCGGGTCCGCGTCGCTTCACGACGAACGTGTCGGGTTCGGCCGCCAGCAGTTCGAGGAAGACCCGCGCGGCGCGGTCCGGGGCCGGCCCCTCGCTCGCGGTGATGCGCTCGGCCGCTCCGAACGTCCGGGGGAACCCCTCGACCCACTCGCGGGCCACGCCGTCGACGCTCGCGCTGCGCTCCAGCACGTCGAACAGCGTCAGCCCCCGCTCGCGGATGGCGGGTTCGGCCGCGCTCCCCCGGCGGACGTCGAGCGGTTCCAGCCCGGCGGGGGGGTCAGGGACGCCCACGTCGACGTGTTCGAACGCGCGGTAGAACGTGCAGGCGTCGTCGACGGTCGTCGCCTCGCAGACGCGACGGACGCCCCCCTTCGAGAGGGCCCCCTCGCTCGCCGCGCGGACGAGCGGAACGAGCACCAGCAGCGCGCCGAACTGCGTGTTCCCGCCGCGCTGTTCGGCCATCCCGGCGACGGCCCGTTCGAAGGCCTCGCCTATCGGCCCGTCGCCCCCCGCGAGGCGGAGGCCGGGCGCGCTCCCGACCGCCCCCGCGAGGAAGTGTTCGAACCGGAGGTCGTCGTGGTCGCGCCGGCGGTCGACGTTGCCCGGCTTCGGCGTCCCGGCCACCTCCAGCAGGAGCGCGAGTTCCGCGTTCCGCGCGTGGTCGCGCCTCACCATCGGCCGTCGACCCTCCCCGGGCGGCGCGCGTCGGCGTCGAACCACTCGTCGGCGGCCGCCCGGACGCGCGCGAGCACGCGCGGGTCGTCGCTCGGCCGCCCGACGCTCACCGCGTCGGCGCCGTGCCCGAGGTACTCCCGGACGGTCGCCCGGTCGCGGACGCCGTTGTTGGCGACGAGGAAGCAGTCGCACGCGTTTCGAACGTCGGCGACGACCGACTCCGCGTCCATCGCGTCGACGTGTAGCACGCCCGCGCCGGCGCGCTCGACCCGACGGGCGAGGTCGGGGAGGTCGACGCCCTCGACCTCGGCGCGGACCTTCACGCTCACCGTCGCGCCGGCGTCGCTCGCCGCCCGGACCTGGGCGGCGAGGCGTTCGGGACGTCGAAGCAGCGACTCGCCGGCGCCCGCGGCGCACATCTCCGCCTGCCGGCAGTGGGCGTTCACCTCCAGTATCGCGTCGTGTGCACGACAGACTGCGCCCACGCGCCGGAGCGGCGCAAGTGTCGCGCTCCGGACGTTCACCGCCGGGCGGAGCGGGACGCCGTCGAGCGCTTCGAACTGGCGCTCGACGAACGCGACGGGGTCGGGGGGGAGGAACTCCTCCCGGTCGCGGTCGACCATGGCGCGGGCGGCGTCGCGCGTCGCGTCGTCGAGTGCGATACCGCCGAGGAACGCACACCCGGCGTACCGACTCCCCCGGCGCGCCCACCCGGCGTCCGCGGCCCCGCTGAGGCTGGCGAGCGCCACGCGGGGGGCGAACTGACTCATCGGACGGCCTCCAGCGCCTCGCGGACGGCGCGCGCGACCCGCTCGCTGTCGGCGTCCGTGTCGAGGGTCGTGTCCGTCCGGACGACCGGGCGTCCCAGGTCGGTGGGGTCCGCCTCGTCGAGGACGAACGCGTCGGCGAAGGGGTAGGCCTCGGCGACGCCGGCGGTCGAGGGGTCGTAGCCGACGGCGGCCATGAGCGTCGCCGCCGGGCCGGAGAACACCCGGTCGCCGACGAACGGCGAGACGACGACGACCGGCGTCGCCGCCAGCGCGCGGCCGACGGCGTCCATCGCCAGCATCGGCCCGAGGCTCGTCACCGGGTTCGATGGCCCGACCACGACGGGGTCCGCGAGGGCGGAGCGGACGGCCGCCGTCGGCTCTGCGGTCTCGGCCCCGCGGAACTCCACCTCCGTGACGGTCGGCGCGCCGCCCTCCGCGACCCACCACTCCTGGAAGTGCATCGGCCCGTCGGGGGTGTGGACGAGCGTCGCCACCGGGTCGTCGCTCATCGGGAGGAGGTCGCGGTCGAGGCCGAAGGCGTCGGCGAGGAGTCGCGTCGCCTCCGTGAGCGTCCGCCCCTCGTCGAGGAGGCTCGTGCGCGTCAGGTGGACGGCCCGGTCGCGGTCGCCGATGTACATGAACTCACCGACGCCGGAGAAGCGCCGCCAGCGCGCGATGTCCCGCCCCGCGGTCTGGCGGGCGGCGGGGAGGTAACGCGCGCCCGCGTCGAGGCCCGCCCGCTCCGCGATGGCGCCCAGTTCCTCGTGGGTCGTCCCCTCGTCGTCGTCGATACCCCACCACGTCTCCCGGTCGAGGACGCCGCCGTCGAGGAAGAGGACGGTGTCGAGGTCCGGCGAGACGAACAGGCCGCCGAGTTCCACGTCGTCGCCCGTGTTGCCGACGACGGTCGTCCCCCCCGGCGGGAAGACGTCGGCAGCCCCCGCGAGCAACTTCGGCGTGCCCGTACCGCCTGCGAGGAAGGTCGTCATACCCGCCACTCCCGCACGGTGACGCTAAACCGTTGCGCCTGTTCGGCTCGCCGCGGCCCCTAGACATACCTCGGTGCGTCGAGTGGCGTCGCACATGGCGCTCGAAACGTACCGACTGGTCGTCGAAGAGACCGACAACCGCGAGGGAATCACCGCGGACGTCTACGGCGAGAGCGACACCATCGTCGAGACGACGCGCCTCCCCTACGAGGACTACGGCCTGACGGCGGGCGAGGAGGCCCCCGACGCGAGAGAACAGGAGTTCACGGCGGACGTGCTCACCCTCACGCTCCAGCACGGACGGGGGGACGGCACCTTCGAGGTGCGCGTCCTCGGCGACGGCGACGAACTCGCCGTCGAACGCATCGCGGACGACGACTGGGGCCTCGCCGCCGAGTAATCGGACCGGTCGCCGAGGGAGCCCCCGTACCGTCCGCGAGGTGCCGCCGCCGGCCGATTGTTTTTACGTGAACGCGACGAACCCGGCGTATGACGACCATCAAGGACAGCGTCCACGACCACATCGAGGTCACGGGCGTGGCGGAGGCCCTCCTCGACACCCCGATGGTCCAGCGGCTCCGACGCATCCGACAACTCGGGACCGTGGGGCTCGTCTACCCCTCGGCGAACCACACCCGCTTCGAGCACAGCCTCGGCGTCTACCACTTGGCCGAGGGGGCGCTCGCCCACCTCGACATCGACGGGACGACGGCGGAACGCGTCCGGGCGGCCGCGCTCCTCCACGACGTGGGCCACGGCCCCTACAGCCACAACGTCGAGGGCGTCATCCACCGCCACACGGGCAAGTATCACGACGACGTCGACGACCTGCTCCGGACCGGCGAGGTGGCGGCCGTCCTCGCCGACTACGACCTCGACCCGGCGCGTATCGCCGCCCTCGTCCGGGGCGACGGGGAACTCGGACAGCTCGTCTCGGGCGAACTCGACGTCGACCGCATGGACTACCTGGTCAGGGACGCCCACCACACCGGCGTCCCCTACGGCACCATCGACCACCAGCGCCTCGTCCGCGAACTCCGGTTCGTCGGCGAGGAACTCGTGCTCGCGGAGGGGAACGTCCAGACCGCCGAGAGCCTCCTGCTCGCGCGCGCGTTGATGACGCCGACGGTGTACAACCACCACGTCGCGCGCATCGGGAAGGCGATGCTCCGCCGGGCGACCGAGCGCCTGCTCGCCGAGGGCGACGTCGCCGCCGAGGACCTCCGGCGCTTCGACGACCACTCGCTGCTCGTCGCCCTCCGGGAGTGCGAGGCGACGGCGGCAATCGCGAGCCGACTCGACCGCCGCGCGCTCTACAAGCGGGCGGTGTGGGCGGAGTTCGACGACGTCTCCGACGCGCTGCTCGACGCCACCCACGGGGAGGTGACGGACCTCGAACGCGAGGTGGCCGACGCCGCCGGCGTCGCCGCCGAGTACGTCGTCCTCGACGTCCCGGCTCGGCCGTCGATACCGGAGTCGACGAGCCGGGTCGTCGTCAACGGGAACGTCCGGCGACTGGAGGGGCAATCGACGCTCGTCCAGGCGCTCGTGCGCGTCCAGCGCGAGCAGTGGCGCCTCGGCGTCTACGCGCCCGACGAACACACGGCGGCCGTCGGGCGCGCCGTCGAGCGGGTGCTCGGCCTCGACCTCGACGCGCTCGTCAGCGACGTCCGGACGGGCCGCCACCGGACGCTCGACGAGTTCAGCGAGAACTAAGGGGGCGTACCGTGGCTATCGACCATGGACATCGAGGGGACGATACTGACGGGTCGCGACTTCGACCCGGTCCGGGGCCGGGTCGTCGTCGAGGACGGTCGTATCACGGCGATAGAAGAGGAGCGCGTCGAGTCGACGGACGTGGTGCTCCCGGCGTTCGTCAACGCCCACACCCACGTCGGCGACTCCATCGCGAAGGAGGCCGGCGCGGGCCTCTCGCTCGACGACCTGGTCGCGCCGCCGGACGGGTTGAAACACCGCCTGCTGCGCGCCGCGAGCGACGACGACCTCGTGGCGGCGATGCGCCGCTCGCTCCAGTATATGCAGCGCGGCGGGACCGGGACGTTCCTCGAGTTCCGCGAGGGCGACGTCGCGGGTGTGCGCCTGCTCGACCGGGCCGCCGAGGGCCTCGACGTCGACCCGGTCGTCCTCGGGCGCGGGTCGGCCGACGTCGTCGACGTGGCGGACGGCTACGGCGCCAGCGGCGCGCGCGACGCCGACTTCGAACGCGAGCGGGCGGCCACCCGCGAGGCCGGGAAACTGTTCGGTATCCACGCCGGCGAGCGCGACGACGAGGACATCCACCCGGCGCTCGACTACGACCCGGACTTCCTCGTCCACCTCGTTCACGCCGGCGAGGACCACCTCGACCGCATCGAGCGCGAGGGCGTCCCCGCGGTGGTCTGTCCCCGCTCGAACCTCGTGACGGGCGTCGGCTTCCCGCCCATCGAGACGCTCGCGGAACGGACCACCGTCGCCCTCGGGACGGACAACGTGATGATGAACGCCCCGTCCATGTTCCGCGAGATGGAGTTCGCGGCGAAACTGACCGACCTCGACGCGCCGGCCGTCCTCCGCATGGCGACGGTCGCCGGCGCGGACATCGCGGGGCTGAACCGCGGCTGCGTCGAACCGGGCCGTGAGGCCCACCTGCTGGTCCTCGACGGCGACTCCGACAACCTCGCGGGGGTGCAGGACGTCGTGCGGGCGGTCGTCCGCCGCGCCGGCGTGAGCGACGTGAAACGGGTCGTGCTGCCGTAGCGCGCTCAGACCGGCCGGAGGTGTTCGCAGTCGCCCGCGCTGACTCGCACGACGCCCTCGCCGGTGTCGACGAGGAGCGTCCCCGGTTCCTCGACGTCGACGGCCTCGCCGACCACCTCGCCGCCGGGCGTCTCGACGCGCACCCGCTGGCCGAGCGTGAGCGCGAGGTCGCGCCACGCAGGGAGGACGACGTCCGGGTTCCCCCGGAGCTCGTCGAAGGTCTCGAGGAGTCGCTGGACGAACACGCGCCGCGAGACGGTCGCCCCCTCGGCGCGGAGGCTCGTCGCGCCCTCGGGGAGGTCCTCGCGGGTCGCGTCGGCGTTCACCCCGATGCCGCAGACGAGCCACGCCACGCGGTCGGTCTCGCCCTGCACCTCGGTCCGGATACCGGCGAGTTTCCGACGCTCCTCGCCCGCGAGGACGTCGTTGGGCCACTTGATGCGCGCGTCGACGCCCGCCTCGCGGGTGGTGCGGGCGATGGCGACGCTCGCCGCGAGCGTGTAGAGCGGTGCGCGGGTCATCGAGAGGTCGGGCCGACAGACGACGCTCAGGTAGACGCCGCCGGGCGGCGACTCCCAGGTCCGGTCGAGGCGCCCTCTGCCGCCGGTCTGTTCGTCGGCGACGACGACCACGTCCGTCGCGCCCGACTCCGCGAGGACGCGAGCGCGCCGGTTCGTGCTGTCGAGGCTGTCGTGGTGTTCGACCGTAAAGGGGGCGTCGAGGCCGAACTCGAGGGCTTCGAGCCCCTCGTCGGGGACCGAGACGAGCGCGTAGCCCGCCTCCCCGCTCTCGACCTCGAAGCCCGCCTCGCGCAGCGCCTCGACGTGCTTCCACACCGCGGCCCGGGAGACGTCGAGTTCCTCGGCCAGCGCCGGTCCCGGGACCGGACCGTCGGCGAGCGCGGCGAGCACCCGCCGTCGCGTCTCGTTCATGCCCGCGGTTGCGTCCGCCGACCCTTCTACCTGCCTCTATCGGTCGACCGACCGGTCCACCGCCCGGTCGTACCACGCCGGCCGCGAGAGGCGCGCCGACCCGCTGGAACCTCCGCGGGCGTCGCGTACGCCGAGATGTCACTCGGGGAGTATCGCTGTCGAGCGGGTGCGTCGCTCAGAAGGGAACGTCGTCGGGGTCGTAGCCGACCGGCGTCTCCGCCCCGAAGCCGGTGTCGGCGTGGACGACGTCGATTTCGGGTATCTCCTGGACGAGGCGCGTCTTCAGCGCCTGTATCGTCATCGGGGAGATGCCACAGCCGCTGCAGGCGCCCCCGAGCGCGACGGTGACGCTCCGCTTCTCGACGTCCAGGTCGCGGATGGCGTGGCTCCCGCCGTGCATCTGTATCTGCGGGAAGTTGCGCATCACGAACCGCGAGACGCGCTCCCTGAGTTCCTCCTCGTCTACCCCTTCGAGGCTCATCGGTGGAGAAACGCGCCGACGCGACTTAGCGCCGTCGCTCGTGCGCGCCGTGCTCGCTCCCGCCGTCCTCAGTCCGTCTCCGCGAGTATCTCCTCGACGGTCTCCCAGTTGGTCCGGACCCGGTCGCTCGGGAGGTAGACCGTGCCGTAGCCGCCGCCGCTGTCCCGGACGAGGCCGTTCGTCTGGAGTACCTCCAGGTGGTGGCGGACCGTCTTGTAGTCGAGGCCCAGTTCGCTCGCCAGCTGGTTCGCGTTGCGCGGGCGCTCCGCGACCGCCTGGAGTAGCCGGGCACGGTTCGGGCCGCCGCGCGTCCCTCCCAGGACGTACCAGAGTTCCCCCTCCATCACACGGTTCCTCGGGCGTCGAAAGCACGGGCTCTCGGCCGTGCGAGTTGTGGTTGTCCCTGCATCGGTTGTCACTCGCCGCGACGGTGGCCCGGCACGCGAGCGGCGATGCGCTCACCCCTCACAACGGCCGGGACGCGCTTATCCCCTGCGGCTAGCCCCCATACCGCTAGAGTTCCCCTCTCGGGGAGACTCCGTGGACGGTGAGCCACACGAACCGGTGAATATATTGAAGAATTGAAGCAGATAACCGGAAACGAGATTGTTTTTCTGTCGATTTTGGGCCTAAATTGGGAAAACCGATAACAATTCTCTCGACCGACGTTTATACCGAGGCACCCATGACAGACACAGATAGACGGACGGTTCTCAAGTTGCTCGGCGTCGCGGGGGCGGCGAGCGCACTCGGCGGCGTCGGCTTCGTCAGCGCGAACGAACACGAGTCGAACGAGACGGCCAACGAAACCGACGGCGAGGAGATGGTACCCGGGGCCGCAGGGGGGCTCGCGACCGGTGGCGTTCGCGTCGGCCACCTCTCTCCCGACACCCCGCCGGTCGACGTCTACGTCGGCGTCGACGCGGAGTTCGACCCGGCCGACACCTCCCCCGCGCTGGCCGGCCTCGAGTACGGCACCTTCGCGCCGGGCGCGACGGGCCGGTACTTCGAGGTCCCCGAGGGGACGTACGCGCTGAAGGTCACGCCCGCCGGCGACCCCGAGACGGTGGCCATCGACGTCCCCGAGTTCGAGGTGGTCGAGGGCCAGGACGCGACGGTCCTCGCGGTCGGCGAACTCGACCCCGAGTCCGACGAACCGGCGCTCGAACCGCTCGTCATCACCGACACCGAGGGCGAGGACCTGCCCGACCCCTCGGCGGGCGAGGCCGCCATCCGGTTCGTCCACGCCTCCCCGGACGCCGGGGCGGTCGACATCGCCGTCGCCGACCGGACGGTCGCCGAGGACGTCGAGTTCGGCGGCGTGAGCGACTACGTCCCGAGCGAGGACTGTACGCAGGTGCTCCAGGTCATCGCCGGCGGCGTCCCGGCGCTCGTCCTCCAGGCGTACCTCCCCGGCGGGACGAAGTCGACGGCGTACGTCGTCGGGAGTGTCTCGCCTGACGGTGGCGGCGACGACAGCGCGAACGCGACCACCGCGACGAACGAGACCGCGAACGACACCACCGGCAACGAGACCGACGCCGCGGACACCGGGTCGCTCGCGACCGAGGACCAGCCGCTCGGCGCCGTGGCGACCATCGACGCCGTCGCGCCGCTCGACGTGACGCCCATCGACCTCGGCGGCGAGGCACCGGCTGACGACGAGGACGAGGTGGCAGACGACAACGTCACCGACGACAACGCGACGGACGACGCCAACGAGACGGTCGGTAACGCGACGGCCAACGAGACGGCCGACAACGCGACCGTCAACGAGACCGTCGACAACGCGACGGCCAACGAGACGAACGACACCGGTTACTGAGCGGGTCGACCGGTCGTCGCGGTCCACGTTCCGTTTTTCATCGTTCGAGCCGCTCGGTCGAGACCGTGGACGGTCGACGACGGACGGAGAGGATTCAGTCGAGCGACATCAGCGCATCGCCCATGTCGACGCTCTGGCCCTCCTCGACGGCGACGGCCGTGACCGTCCCGCCGCGCTCGGCGACGACGTCGTTCTCCATCTTCATCGCCTCCAGCACGCAGAGCACGTCGCCCGCCTCCACCTCGTCGCCCTCGGCGACGTTCACCGAGAGGATGGTCCCCTGCATCTCCGCCTCTATCTGCTCGCCCTCGGCGCTCGCGGCGTCACTACTGCTACCGCCGCCGTCACCGCCGGAGCGCGAGCGACGCGGTGCCTGGCGCCTGGACTGCCCGCCACCGCCGCCGCCCGACTGCGGGAGGGCGATGCCGCCGCGTTCCTCCAGGTTCACCTCGAAGCGCTTGCCGTTGACCTCGACGGTGAACTCCCGCTCGGTGACCTCCCCGTCCTCGTCGTCGCCCTCGCTCTCGCCGGGGCCCCACCGCTCCTGGGCGGCCTCTATCTCGCTCGTGTCGAGTTCGTTGTCGAGGTAGTTGGTCGTGTGCGTGCCCGCGACGAACGCGTCGTCGGTGAGCATCAGCCGGTGGAACGGGATGACCGTCACCAGCCCCTCTATCTCGAACTCCGCAAGCGCGCGCTGCGAGCGGACGAGACACTCCTCGCGGTCCTCCCCCCAGACGATGAGTTTGGCGACCATCGAGTCGTAGTCGCCGCCGATTTTGTCGCCCTGCCGGAGGGCGTCGTCGAGGCGGACCCCGATGCCGCCCGGCGGGTCGTACGTCGAGAGCTTCCCCGTCGCGGGGGCGAACCCGTTGGCCGCGTTCTCGGCGTTGATGCGGAACTCCATCGCGTGGCCGTCGACCGCGACGTCGTCCTGTGCGAAGCCGAGTTCCGCGCCCGCGGCCACCCGCAGTTGCCACTTCACGATGTCGATACCCGTTATCTCCTCGGTGACGGTGTGTTCGACCTGGATGCGGGTGTTCACCTCCAGGAAGTAGAACTCGCCGTCCTCGACGAGGAACTCGACGGTCCCCGCGTTGACGTAGTCGGAGGCGGCGACGCCCTCGCGGGCGGACTCGCCGATGCGCTCGCGGAGGTCGTCCGAGAGCGCTGGCGACGGCGCCTCCTCGATGATCTTCTGGTGACGGCGCTGGAGCGAGCAGTCGCGCTCGCCGAGGTGCCGGACGTTCCCGTGGTGGTCGGCGATGATCTGGACCTCGATGTGGCGGGGCGCCTCGAGGTAGCGTTCGAGGTAGACCGAGGCGTTGTCGAAGTACGCCTCGCCCTCGCGCTTCGCGCTCTCGAGTTGCTCCTCGGCCTCGTCGGCGTCGTGGACGACCTTCATCCCGCGGCCGCCGCCGCCGCCCTCCGCCTTGATGGCGATGGGGTAGCCGTTCTCCTCTCCGAAGGCGTGGACCTCCTCGACGGACTCGACGGGGTCCGTGGTACCGGGCACGATGGGGACGCCCGCCTCGCGCATCACCTTCCGGGCTTTCGTCTTCTCGCCCAGTTGCTCCATCGACTCGCTGGAGGGGCCGACCCACGTGATGCCCTCCTCGCTCTCGACGAGGGCGGCGAAGTCGGCGTTCTCCGCGAGGAAGCCGTAGCCGGGGTGGACGGCGTCGGCGTCCGCCTTCCGGGCGGCCTCGACGATGGCCTCCTGGTCGAGGTAGGAGTCCGCGGCCCGCGCGGGGCCGACGTTGTACGCCTCGTCGGCGTACCGGACGTGACCGGCGTTCTTGTCCGCCTCGCTGTAGACGGCGACCGTCGAGACGCCGAGTTCCTCACAGGCGCGCATGACGCGCACCGCGATTTCACCCCGGTTCGCGACGAGAACCTTCTCGAACATGCTGTCCTGTATCAGTAGTCGTCAGATAAATGTGCAGGTAACGGGAGCGGGACGTCGGTTCCACCGACCCCGGTTCCCGTCGGGTGTCGCGTCGACGCGACCGCCCGACGCGACCGCTCCGCGCCGGGAGGGTTCATCATCCCCCGCCCCGAACCGGCGCGACATGCGCTGTATCGGCCATCGCGGCTGTCCCGCCCACGCCCCCGAGAACACCCTGCTCGCCGTCGAGACGGCCGCCCCCCACGTCGACATGGTCGAGGTCGACGTGAGGCGCTGCGGGTCGGGCGAACTCGTCGTCTTCCACGACGAGCGTCTCGACCGCCTCACCGACGGGACGGGCCGCCTCGACCGCACCGACTGGCGGACCCTCCGCGAGTTGCGCGTCGACGGGAGCGAGGAGGGCATCCCCCTGCTGGCGGACGTCGTCGACGCCGTCCCCGCCGAGGTGGGTCTCAACGCCGAGTTGAAACACGACGGGCTGGCTCGCGAGGCCGTGTCCCTCCTCGAGGGGTTCGCCGGCGAGGTCGTCGTCTCCTCGTTCGAGGCGAGCGCGCTCGAACAGGTGCGCGCCCGGAGCGACCTGCCGCTCGCGTACCTGTTTCACCGGCGGTTCGACACCAGACGACGGACGTGGCGACGCGGGGTGCGCCGCGCGCGCGAACTCGGCTGTACCTACCTCCACCCGGAGTACCGCCTCTGTCTCGACGACGACCGGCGCGTCGTCCGGGCGACGAAGGCGGGCCTGCGCGTCAACGCCTGGACCGTCCCGGACCGGCGTTCGGTCCGGCGGTTGCGCCGCGCGGGCGTCGACGGGGTCATCGTCGACGACTGGCGCCTCGTCTAGAAGCGCTCGGCGCGGCCGGCGGCCGCCCACGGGTCGGTCGGCGCGAACCGGGGGACCCGGCGGGTCCGGTCGCGGACGCCCTCGACCCGCCCGGCGAAGCGCCAGCGCCGACCGCCCGACTCCCAGGGGTTCTCCGGGCCGTCACCGGCGGCCGCGAGTGCCGCCGCCTGCTCGCGCACGAGCGCCTCCACCGCCGCCGCGATGGCCGCCGCCTCGTCCGCGTCGACGTCCTCGGGGAGCCCGATCCTCATAGCGGGATGTTGCCGTGCTTGCGACTTGGTTGTTGCTTACGCTTGCTCCGGAGCATCTCCAGGTCGTGAACGAGTCGGCGACGGGTGTCCGTCGGTTCGATGACGTCGTCGACGAACCCGCGGTCGGCCGCCGTGTAGGGGTTGGCGAACGTCTCGCGGTACTCGCCGATGAGTTCCTCCCTTCGCGAGTCGGTGTCCTCGGCCTCGTCCAGTTCGTCGCGGTAGAGGATGTTGACGGCGCCCTGGGGGCCCATGACGGCGATTTCGGCCGTCGGCCAGGCGTAGTTCACGTCCGCGCCGATGTGTTTCGAGGCCATGACGTCGTAGGCGCCGCCGTAGGCCTTCCGGGTGATGACCGTCGCCAGCGGGACGGTCGCCTCCGAGTAGGCGTACAGCAGTTTCGCGCCGTGCTTGATGATGCCCCCGTGTTCCTGGTCGGTACCGGGCATGAACCCCGGCACGTCGACGAAGGTGACGATGGGGATGTTGAAGGCGTCACAGAAGCGCACGAAGCGCGCGCCCTTCAGCGAGGCGTCGATGTCGAGGGTGCCGGCGTTCACCCGGGGCTGGTTGGCGACGACGCCGACGCTGTGGCCGTCGAGGCGGGCGAAGCCGACGACGAGGTTGCGGGCGTACCCCTCCTGGACCTCGAAGAACGAGTCGACGTCGACCACGCCGTCGACGACGTCGACGATGTCGTACGGTTTCTGGGGTTGGTCCGGGACGATGTCGAGGAGGTCCTCGTCGGCGCGGTCGGGCTCGTCCCAGGGCTCGACCTGTGGCGGGTCCTCGACGTTGTTCGCCGGGAGGTACGAGAGGAGGTGGCGGATGTCGTCGAGCGCCGCCTCCTCGCCGGACTCCGCGAAGTGCGAGACGCCGCTCGTGTTCATGTGGGTCTTCGCGCCGCCCAGTTCGTCGAACCCGACCTCCTCGCCCGTGACGGTCTTGATGACCTCGGGGCCGGTGATGAACATGTGGCTCGTCTCCTGGACCATGAAGATGAAGTCCGTGATGGCGGGCGAGTAGACGGCCCCGCCGGCACACGGCCCCATGATGGCTGATATCTGCGGGACGACGCCCGAGGCCTGCTGGTTGCGGTGGAAGATGTCGGCGTACCCCGCCAGCGAGTCGATGCCCTCCTGGATGCGCGCGCCCGCGGAGTCGTTCAGGCCGACGATGGGAGCGCCGACCTCCAGCGCGCGGTCCATCACCTTGCACACCTTCTCGGCGAACACCTCGCCGAGGCTGCCGCCGAAGACGGTGAAGTCGTGGGCGAAGACGAACACCGTCCGGCCGTCCACCTCGCCGTAACCCGTCACGACGCCGTCGCCGGGAATCTGTTTCTCCTCCATCCCGAAGTTGTGACTCCGGTGGGTGCGCAACTGGTCGAACTCCTCGAAGGTCCCCTCGTCGAGGAAGTAGTCGATGCGCTCTCGGGCGGTCAGTTTCCCCTTCTCGTGCTGGGACTCGATGCGGTCCTCGCCGCCGCCCTTCTCGGCCTCGGCCTTGCGCTCGCGCAACTCCTCGATTCGCTCGTCCATCGTCATGGTTGATTATCGGAAGTCCGCGCAGGCGGGCCAAAAGAATACCGGGATGGGACAACAGCTATCGGAGTCACGCGTAACGCGGCGCACGGCGCGGGAACGCGACCTGCCGCCGGTCCTGGCCGCCGGCGAGACGCTCGAGCCGACGTGGACGCCGAGGGCGTCGAAGCCGACGAACAGCGTCGCTCCGAACCGTACGAGCTTTTTCGTCCCCTCGCATACGCCCGCCGTGAAGAACGTCACCGACCGCACGACCAACCCCTTCGGGATGCGTCCGCCGTGTGAGCGCTACGTCGCCGGGTACGGCGACGCCAACGCCGACTTCCACGTCGTCGGCGACCACCCCGGCGTCCACGGCGGGGTGACCTCGGGCGTCCCCTTCACCAACGAGGCCGGCCGTCGCCTCCTGCGGGCGCTCGCCGACGCCGACCTGCTCGAGAGCGCCGGCGAGGGCCCCGTCGTGAACCGGACGTTCCTCTCGTACCTGCACATGTGCGTCGTCGAGGGGACGCCGACCGAGGCCGAGTACGTGGAGATGGAGCGCTTCTTCGACGCCGAGTTGCGCGCCATCGCCGCTCACGTCCTCCTGCCGGTCGGCGAGCGGGCGATTCGCCACGTCCTCGGGCAGTACACGGCCCGGCGCGTCACCCCCGACCTCGACGCGGCCACGCTCCACGCGACGGAGATACGCGGCAGCGGCTTCCTCGTCTACCCCATCCGCGACCCGAGCGAGTGGGGAGAAGGGGACGAGGAGACGCTCGTCGAGTCGCTACAGCGGCTCCAGGCGGGCGATTTCTACCGAGAAGTCGACCTCGGACGGTTCATGCCGGGGGACGAACCCTACCGGGTCCGGTGATCAGAGCGGCGGGACGAAGTACGTCCCCTCGTCCGGGACGAGGAAGAGGTCGTAGAGGTTGAGCGCGACGACGCCGATGACTGCCACCAGAACGACGGTCCGGAGCGCCCACAGCCACACCGTCGCGATGCCGGGCGAGTTCGACCCCTCGCGCAGTTCCGCGACGGCGTCCGCGCCGAGGACCCACCCGACGAACAGCACGACGAACAGCACCGCCAGCGGGAGGAACAGCGCGACGGAGATGTTGTCGAACCAGGTGAGCCAGGCGGTGTCCCACGCCGAGGGGACGCCGAGCAGGAAGATGCCGGCGCCGAGGCCCACCGCCGTCGGGAGGCGGGCGAAGCCGTAGTTGTCGACGAGGTAGGCGACGACGGTCTCGAGGAGGCTGATGGCCGATGAGAGCGCCGCCACGAGGACGACGGCGAAGAAGACGAAGCCGACCGCCTGGCCGACGACGCTCCCGCCGGGGAGTTCCGCCAGCGCAGTCGGGATAGCGACGAAGACGGCGCCGGGACCGCCCTCGGCGCTTATCTCGCCGCCGGACTGGATGGCGAGCAGCGGCAGGACGACGAGGCCGGCGAGGATGCCGACGCCGGTGTTGGCTACCGCGACGGTGAGGCCGTCCGAGAGGAGGCTGTCGTCCTTGCCGAGGTAGGAGGCGTACGTTATCATCACGCTGTAGCCGAGCGAGAGCGAGAACAGCGCCTGACCGACCGCGGCGGGGATGACCGTCCCGGCGTTGTCGACGATGGCGCCGAAGTCGGCGGTGAACAGGAAGTCGTAGCCCGCGCCGGCCCCCTCCAGCGTGAAGGCGTACACGGCCAGACCGAGCAGGAGGACGACGATACTCGGAACCATGAACTTCGTCGCCAGTTCGATGCCGTCCTCGATCCCGAAGGCGACGATACCGACGGTGAGGAGCATGAACAGCGCGTGGACGACGACCGACTCGATGCCCACCGAGACGGTGCCGAAGTAGGTGCCGGGGTCGGCGAGCGCCGCGCCCGTCGTCGCGCCGACGATGTACCGTATCACCCACCCGCCGATGACGCTGTAGTACGAGAGCGTCCACCCGGCGGCGACGACGCCGATGGCGCCGACGAACCACCACCGCGGTCGGCCGAGTTTCGAGAACGCCCCGATGGCACTCGTCTTCGCCCGACGACCGATGACGAACTCCGCGAGGATGGCCGGAATCCCGATGACGAGGACGGCGGCGAGGTAGACGGTGAGGAACGCCGCCCCCCCGTTCGCCGACGCCTGGAACGGGAAGCGCCAGATGTTTCCGAGGCCGACCGCACTCCCGATGGCCGCGAGGATGAACCCGATTCTCGTGGCCCACATCTCTCGTTCTGCCATGTTTGACACGTACAATCACGAGCACGGGGATAAACCGTGCGAAATCACGTCGAACGGCGCACACGCCGTTCGCGCCCTCGACCACTCCTCCATCTCTCGACTCCGCTTCCTCCCGACCGATTCGACTCGCAGACACGCACGGGCCGTTGCAAGCGGAGCACCTTTCCCCGCGGCCGGTGCAGCCACGGGGATATGAGTCAGTCCCACTCGGGGGAACGGCAGGCGATGAGTGAACTCGGGACCGAAGGGAAGGGCGGCAGTCGGGTCGGACGGTGGTTCCTCCTCGGCGGGGACCGGCGGCTCATCGCCGCGGGTATCTCGCTGGCCATCGGCCTCGTCGTCTACGGTCTCATCTGGCAGGACCTCCTGATAATCGGCGGCGGGTCGATGCTCCCGACGCTCCTCGGGAGCGGTATCACCTCCGGGCTGTTGACGCTCATCACCGTCGCGCTGTCCATCAATCAGCTCATCCTCTCGCGGGTGTTCGACACGCCGGACGCCCTCGTGGACACGCTGGAGGGCACCCTCGACATGCGGTCGAACGTCGAGGACATCGCGGATGCCGCGTCGAGCCCGAACCAGCCGGCACACTTCCTCGGGTTCCTCGGCGACGCACTCGGTGAGCGCGTCGACGCCCTGCGCCGGGAACTGGACACGAGCGACGAGGGCGTCGACGCCTACCTCGACGCGATGACGGGGTACGCCGCGGCGCTGTCGGCGGCTTCCGACGAGGACGAGGAGACGACCGACCTGCTCTCCTCGCTGTTCGGGCCGGGGTACGCCCGGAACCTCACCGCGACCCACCACCTCCGGCGTTCGCGCGAGGCGGACCTCTCGGAGACGGCGACCGACCACCTCGACGCCGTCTCCGAACTGATGAAGGCCGTCGCCGTGATGCGCCAGTTCTTCAAGACCATCGCCATCCAGCAGGACCTCGCGCACCTCTCGCGGCTCATCATCTACTCCGGACTGACGGCGCTGACGGTGACCATCGCGCTGACGCTCTCGTACACGTCGTCGAGCCTCGCGCTCCCCGCCGTCGGCTCCGCCGAGATAATCTCGTTCGGCATGGCCGTCATCGTGCTCCCGCTCGCGCTGCTCAGTTCGTACATGATTCGCGTGGCGACGGTGTCGATGTACAGCGTCTCGGTCGGTCCGTTCGTCCCGCCGGAGAGCAGCGCGTCCGAGTGAGCTACGCCTCGCCGTAGACCGGGACGGCCGCGCCGCTCGTGACGCTCGCGGCGTCCGAACAGAGGAAGAGGAACACCGCCGCGATGTCGGCGGGGTCGACCCACGCGTCGTGGTCCGCGTCGGGCATCATCTCGCGGTTCGCCGGCGTGTCGATGACGCTCGGCATGACGGCGTTCGCCCGCACCGTCCCTCTCTCCTCCTCGGCGATGGTCTCGGTGAGCAGGCGGACGCCCGCCTTCGACGCCCGGTAGGGACCGTCGCCCTCGCCGCCCTCGAGCGACGACCGGGCCGACACCGAGACGACGGCCCCCTCGCGTTCCCGCAGGTGGGGGACGGCGTGCTTCGACGCGAGGAACATCGTCTTCAGGTTCACGTCGAAGAGGAAGTCGAACGTCTCGGCGTCGGTCTCGGCGATGGGGTCGCCGCCGCGCCACGTCCCCGCGACGTTACAGAGCGCGTCGAGGCCGCCGTGGTCGTCGACGACCCGGCTCACGACCTCCTCTACCGCCCCCTCGTCGGTGAAATCACCCTGGTAGAACTGGATGCCCTCGCCGGTGTCGAGTTGCGCGTCCTCGTCGTCCGGTTCGACCACGTCCGCGGCGGCGACCGTCGCGCCGGCGTCGGCGAACGCCTCGCAGACCGCGCTGCCGAGCGCCCCGCTCGCGCCCGTCACGAGGACCACTTGTCCGTCGAAGTCGAAGCTGTGCGACATGGTGACGTGAACGCACCGGGTGTGGATAAAACTACAGTTCGCTCAGGGTTCGAGCAGGAGTTTTCCGAGGAAGCTCTCGTCCAGCACGTCGCGCTGGGCCTGTGCGGCCTCCGCCAGCGGGTAGGTGCGCGCGATCTCTGGGACGACCGACCCCGCCGCCATCAGTTGTGCCAGCCGCGAGAGGACCGCCCCCGTGTCGTCGGTGTTGAACATGGTCATCAGCTGGAAGCGGAGGTCCTTCTGCTTCGCGTAGCCCATGGGAATCGGGGCCGTGGAATCGGTGTTGCCGATGCCGACGATGCGGGCGCGTTTCGCCGCCACCTCCGCGTCGAACGGGAAGTACTCGTTCATGATGGTGTCGAGGACGACGTTCGGCCTCCCGACCTCGCGCACGGCGTCCGCGAGGTCGTCGCGCCGGTAGTCGAGCACCGTGTGCGCGCCGAGGTCGCGCAGGTGGTCGTGGTAGCGCTCGCTCGCCGTCGTGACGACGCGCGCGCCCGTCGCGGCCGCCAACTGGACGGCGACGTGACCGACGCCGCCGCTCCCACTGTGGACGAGGCAGACCTCCGCGGGTTCGAGGCGGGCGTGGAAGACGAGCGCCTGCCAGGCGGTGACGCCGACGAGCGCCATCGCCGCGCCCTCCGCGAACGTGACTGCCTCGGGGAGGTGTGCGACGCGGTCCGTCGGCGCCAGCACCGCCTCGGCGTACGTCCCCTGCCGGTCGTTCCCGAGGCCGGTCGCGTAGACGCGGTCACCCACCTCGTACCCTTCGACCCCCGCGCCGACGGCGTCGACGACGCCCGCGACGTCGGAGCCGGGTATCTTCGGGAGGTCGCCGGGCGGGTACTCGCCGGTCCGGAAGTAGGTGTCGACGGGGTTGACGCCGGCCGCCCGCGTCTCGATGCGGACCTCGCCGTGTCCCGGGTCGGGCGTCTCTACGTCGTCCACTTGGAGCACGTCGGGACCGCCGGTCTCGTGGTAGCGAATCGCGCGCATGGTCGCCACGAGGGAGGCGGGAGCGATAAAGCCCCCCGACCCCGTCGTCGCGGCGTACCGTCACGCCGAGGGACCCGTCAGTTCGCCCGCGCATAGCGATTTGAACCCCCGCGCTCTACTCCCCGCATGAGCCAGACCGCAACGTGTCCCGACTGTGACGTCGAGATGCTCCGCTCGGAGCCGGTCACCTCGATGGAGGGGGACCGCCTGACGCTCGTCACGGACCGCTCGCGGTCCGAGGCCGTGGGCGTCGTCTCGATGCTGGCGGTCGAAGCGTACGTCTGTCCGCGGTGTCACCTCGTGCGCTGGTACGCCGACCGCACCTGACCGCCCTGCCGACCGTCGCGCGACGAAAGGGGTTTGTCGGCCGCTTTCGATGCGGGTGACATGGGGTTACAACGCGCCGGCTGGTCGCTGTTCGGGTTCGGACTGTTCGTCGGGAGCGTCGCCGCCGTCACCGGCGGCCTCGTGAGCGGCCGGACCGACGTGGGCTGTCCCGCCGACTTCGAGCCACGGTACGGCGTCGAACGCGTCGCGTTCGAGACCGTCTCCGCCCTCCAGGGGACGCCGCTGGCCGGCCTCTCGCTGCCGGAACTGTACCTGACCGACGGCTGTAACGTCTTCACCGTCGGGGGCGTGGTGCAGGCGGCGCTGCTGTTCATGCTCCTCGGCCTGCTCGTGGGGACGCTCGGCGTGCTCCTGGGACGGGCCTGAGTTCGTCGGCCGTCGGCCGTCGACCGCCGGAACCTCAAGCGTTATGTCGCTGTGTCGAGTCGCGTCTGACACCCGATGTCGCAGGTCACTGCCGTCGGGTGTCGTGCGAGCGCGTCGTCCGTCCCGCAACGCGGCTCTCACCCGGCCGTTTGGCATCCTCTCAGCGGGCCCGGCGGCGTCGACCGCACCTCGTGACGTTCCTTTCGACCTCACCGCCGAGCGACGCCGAGGGACGACCGCCGGCGAGTCCGGGACCCCGTGCCCGGCGATGGAGGTTCGTTGGGACCTCCACTCGACGAGCTTGACGACCATGACTCGCGCGCGCGTGTGGCCCTTCTCGCCGGACCGGCGTGCTCTCACCGAACCGGCGGGATTTATGCGCCCGCCAGTCCCCGGTTCGCCTGATGAAGCTTCACGAATACCAGGCGAAAGGCGTGTTCGCCGAGGCGGGCATCCCGACCCCCGAGTCGGAACTCGCCGAGACCGTCGACGAGGTCGTCGACGCCGCCGAGCGCATCGGCTACCCCGTCGCCATCAAGGCGCAGGTGCAGGTCGGCGGCCGCGGGAAGGCCGGCGGTATCGAACTCGTCGACGACGAGGCCGAGGCCCGCGAGGCGGCCGACGCCATCCTCGGGATGGACCTGAAGGGCCTGCACGTCGGGAGCGTCCTCGTCGAGGCGGCCGTCGACTTCACCGACGAACTCTACGTCGGCGTCACGATGGACCGCACCGAGGGCCGCCCCGTGGCGATGGTCTCGACGAAGGGGGGCGTGAACATCGAGGAGGTCGCCGAGGAGGACCCGGACGCCATCGCGCGCGTCCACGTCGACCCCTCGTTCGGGATGCACCCCTACCAGGCGCGCAACGCCGTCTTCGAGGCCGGCGTCGACCGCGACGTCGCCACGTCCGTGGCGCGCGTACTGACGACGCTGTACGACCTCTGGGACGACAAGGACGCGACCGACATCGAGGTCAACCCGCTGATGGTCACGGCCGACGACGAGGTCGTCGCGGCCGACGCCGTCATGAACGTCGACGACGACGCGCTGTTCCGCCACTCCGACCTCCAGGAGATGGAAGAGGAGGGCGACACCGACCAGGACGACCTGGAGGCGAAGGCCGACGAGTACGGCTTCGACTACGTCCGCCTCGAGGGGAACGTCGGCATCATCGGCAACGGCGCGGGCCTCGTGATGACGACGCTCGACCTCGTCGACTACTTCGGCGGGGCGCCGGCGAACTTCCTCGACATCGGGGGCGGCGCGAAGGCCGAGCGGGTGACCAACGCCCTCGACATGGTCTTCTCGGACCCCAACGTCGACAGCGTCGTCTTCAACATCTTCGGCGGCATCACCCGCGGCGACGAGGTGGCGAAGGGCATCAACGAGGCGCTGGAGAACTTCGACGAGATACCCAAGCGCGTCGTCGTCCGCCTCGCGGGGACGAACGCCGAGGAGGGCATGGAGATTCTGAACACCGACCTCGTGACGGTCGAGGAGACGCTGGAGGACGCCGTCCAGCGGGCCGTCGAGTACGCGGAGGAGGACCAATGAGCATCTTCGTCGACAACGACACGCGCGTCGTGGTACAGGGCATCACCGGCGGTGAGGGGAAGTTCCACACCGGCCAGATGGTCGATTACGGGACGAACGTCGTCGCCGGCGCCGTCCCCGGACGGGGCGGTCAGGAGGTCGACGGCATCCCCGTCTACGACACCGTCGAGGGGGCCGTCGAGGAGGAGGACGCGAACGCGAGCGTCGTCTTCGTCCCGCCGGCGTTCGCCGGCGACGCCGTCTTCGAGGCGCTCGACACCGACCTCGACCTCGTCGTCGCCATCACCGAGGGCGTCCCCCAGCAGGACATGGCGCGCGTCTACAAGCGCCTCTCGGAGGTCGACACCCGCCTCGTCGGCCCGAACTGCCCCGGTCTCATCACCCCCGGCGAGGCCAAACTCGGCATCCTGCCGGGCAACATCTTCGCGGAGGGGAACGTCGGCCTCGTCTCGCGCTCGGGCACCCTGACCTATCAGGTCGTCGACAACCTCACCCAGCGCGGCATCGGCCAGTCGACCGCCATCGGCATCGGCGGCGACCCCATCATCGGGACGGACTTCGTCGACGCGCTGGCCGCGTTCGAGGACGACCCCGACACCGACGCCGTCGTCATGTGCGGTGAGATCGGCGGCGAGGACGAGGAGGAGGCCGCCGCCTTCATCGGCGAGCACATGGACACGCCCGTCGCGGGCTTCATCGCCGGGCGGACCGCCCCGCCGGGCAAGCGCATGGGCCACGCCGGCGCCATCGTCTCCGGGTCGGGCACGGGCACCGCCGAGTCGAAGATCTCGGCGCTCAACGACGCGGGCGTCCCCGTCGGCGACACCCCCAACGAGGTCGCCGACAACGTCGAAGAGTTCCTCTGAGCGTCCGGTACGCGACCCTCTCGAATCTACGGAAGACCTCCCGGAACGAACGCTTTAGTCCGTTCCACCCGTTATTCAGGTATGCGAGCCCAGCCGCCCGGCCCCGCCGGCTACCCCGTCGTGGGGAACACCTACCACTACGCTCGTGACCCGTTCTCGTTCATGGACGCCGTCCGCCGCGCCTACGGCGACGTGGCGCGGTTCCAGCTCGGCCCGGTCGACACCTACATGGTGTCGAACCCGGACGACGTCGAACGCGTGCTCGTCACCGAGGAGTCGACGTTCCGGAAGGCCGACTTCGAGGACGACGC
The DNA here is from genome assembly GCF_030553305.1 of Halomarina ordinaria. Classification (NCBI taxonomy): domain Archaea; kingdom Methanobacteriati; phylum Methanobacteriota; class Halobacteria; order Halobacteriales; family Natronomonadaceae; genus Halomarina; species Halomarina ordinaria. The sequence goes on from NZ_JARRAH010000001.1 coordinate 554,847, forward strand.
GGTCAACGCCCTCCTCGGGAAGGGCCTGCTGATGAGCGAGGGAGCGTTCTGGGAGAAACAGCGCCGCCTCGCTCAGCCGGCGTTCAACATGGGGCGCATCAGCGGCCTGGTCGACACCATGGCCGAGAAGACGAGCGCGATGCTCGACGGCTGGAGCGACGGCGACACCGTCAACCTCCAGTTGCCCATCGCCCGCCTCACGGTCGAGATAATCGTCGACGCGATGTTCGGCGTCAGCGTCGACGAGGAGACGGTCCGTCGGGTTCAGGACAACCTCGAACCGCTCGGCGCGCGCTTCGAACCCGACCCCGTGCGCTTCCTCACGCCGTCGTGGGTGCCGAGCGAGGGCAACCGCGAGTACTACGACGCGCTGGCGACGCTGGAGGACATCGTCGACGACCTCGTCGAGCGCCGGCGCGCGTCGGGCGACGAGGGGACGGACTTCCTCTCGCTGCTCCTTCGCGCGCAGGCGGTCGGCGACCAGACCGACCGGCAGGTCCGCGACGAGATGATGACGATGCTGCTGGCGGGCCACGACACGACGGCGCTGACGCTCACCTACGCGTTCCACCAGCTGGGCTGTCACCCGCACGTCGAGGAGCGGTTCCACGAGGAAGTCGACTCGGTCCTCGGGGGGGAGGCGCCGACGATGGGCGACCTGCGCCACCTCGAGTACACCGAGCGCGTCCTGAAGGAGACGATGCGCGTGCTCCCGCCGGTGTACACCCTGTTCCGGCAGGCGAACGCGGACGTCAAACTCGGCGGCTACCGCGTCCCCGCGGACTCGCTGGTGATGGTTCCCCAGTGGGTCGTCCACCGCGACCCGGCGTACTGGGACGACCCCGGGGCGTTCGACCCGGAGCGCTGGCGACCCGAGCGCGCGCGCGAACGCCACCGCTACGCGTACTTCCCGTTCGGCGCCGGGCCGCGCCACTGCATCGGCAAGCAGTTCTCGCTGGTCGAGGCGAAGGTCATCGCCAGCATGGTCGCGAACCGGTTCTCGCTCGAACTCCGCTCTGCGGCGGACCTGTCGCTTCGTCCCTCGCTGACGATGCACCCGCGAGAGCCGGTCGAGGTACGCCTCCACGCCCGCTGACCGCGAGCGCACCCAGTGGCCGCTCGCGGGTATTCTTGCCGGCAATTCAGCGGCTAAGTAGTCGGGAGGAGAAGCCTGCGACCTGCCAATGGACGAAACAGACATCGCGGAAGACTACGACGTGGACGTGGGTGAGGGAGGCGGGAAAGTGAAGCGAGCCGTCGGCGTCATCGGGGTGCTCGCCGTCCTCATCGTCCTCCTCAAACTCAAGCGCCGTGGCGGGTCCTCGTCGGGGTCGTCGGAGTCGTCCGACTCGGCCGACGACGACTACGTCGAACTCGACGAGCGGGACGAACGCGACGGCGTCGATACCGTGTCGACCGCGTCTGACGACGGGGAGGAGACGACCGATTCCGACTCCGACGACGGCCGATTGGACGTCGACGTCGACGGTCGACGCATCGCGAACGGCCGCCTCGAGGAACTGGACGTCGTCGACTACCTGGCCATCCTCGCCGCGGCGCTCCAGGCCGCCCGCGACGAGTACCGCATCCGGACCCAGTAACGCGCTTCTCGCCGTTCTTTTCGCGCTCACCGGTAGAGTGATAGCGCCGGGCGCCGCCCGTGTACCCGATGCACACACCCGAGTTCAGTGTCGCGGGACTGTCGGTCGTCGTCACCGGTGCGAGTCAGGGCATCGGGCGAGCTATCGCGGAGACGTTCGCCGCCAGCGGCGCCGACGTCACCGTCTGCTCCCGGTCGATGGACCGCGTCGGTCCCGTCGCCGAGGGCATAAACGACGCCGACGGCGGCCGCGCGCTCGCCGTCGAGTGTAACGTCCGCGAGCGCGAGGACGTCGAGGACCTGTTCGCGGCGGCCGCCGAGGAGTTCGGTGGTATCGACGTCCTCGTCAGCAACGCCGGCGGGGAGTTCGTCGCCGCGTTCGAGGACATCTCCGAGAACGGCTGGGACGCCGTCACCGACCTCAACCTCGGGGGGACCTACCGCTGCGCACAGGTCGCCGGTGAGTACATGCGCGAGGGTGACGGCGGAACCATCGTCAACCTCGCCAGCGTCAACGGCCAGCACCCCGCGCCGGGCGAGAGCCACTACGGCGCGGCGAAGGCGGCCATCATCCGCCTCACCGAGACGCTCGCCGTCGAGTGGGCCGACGAGGGGGTCCGCGTCAACTGCATCGCACCCGGCCTCGTCCAGACGCCGGGGGTCGCGGAGACGCTCGGCATCGACGAGTCGGACATGCCACCGCGAGAACAGGTCGACCGCCGTATCGGTCACCCCGAGGAGATCGCCGACCTCGCGGTGTTCCTCTGTTCGCCCGCCGGGTCGTTCCTGAACGGCGAGACGGTCACCGCGAAGGGCGTCCCCCGCGCCGGCAACGCGATGAACGTCGACCTCGGCCTGCAGTAGCCGCGCCGGCGGCGGCGCCTCCTCCGTTCTTCATCTCGCGCCGTGTACTGGTCGGTCTCCGTGGACTCGTCGTGGCGATGCGCTCGATGCGAGCAGCGAGCTTAGACGTCTTGGAGCGCATAGCGAGGATAACTCGTTGTGTCGGGAGAGCGTTCTTCGCGAAGTGATACCCTGCTCGAAGGGGCGTCGCCGTGGAGTGCGTGCTCGCCGACGACCGACCGGCGTCAGAGGTCTTTCGCCATCGAGAGGTGGGGGATGCCCGCGTCGAGGAACTCCTCCTCGCTGGTGACGACGTAGTCGAGGCGCTCGTAGAAGCCGACGGCGTGAGTCTGGGCGTCGAGGACGAGTCGCGTGTAGCCGACGTCGCGGGCGGCCGCCTCGACGGCGTCCATGACACAGCGGCCCCACCCCTCGCCGCGGACGGTCTCGCTGACGGCGACGCGCTGGACCTTTCCGGTGTCGTCACTCCCCTCGTACGGGACGAGTCGCGCCGCGCCCACGGGACGCTCGTCGACGTAGGCGACGAAGTGGACCGTCTCGGGGGCCTCGTCCCGGTCGTCGTACTCCAGTTCCTCGGGGACGTCCTGTCCCTCGACGAAGACCTCCTGACGGACGGAGAGCGCGTCGGAGAGCTGTTTGTCACTCGTCACGCGCGTGATGCGGTCGACCATCCGGTACCGGTTCGCTCCCCGGGGACGAAACGGCATCGGTCGGCGAGAACGTCTTGCACCGCCCGCCCCTACCCCGGTCGTGACCGACGACACAGGGAGAGGCGGGAACGCACGGGGAGACGACGGTGAGGCCCGCCGAGAGAGGGGGCAAACGGACCGCGACGAGGACGCAGTCGAAACCGACGGCGACCCGGTCGCCGTGACCGTCGAACACGACGGCGGGCGCACACGACTCCTCGCGGCGTCCGGGACGAACCTCCGAGACGCTCTCCTCGAGGCCGGTCTGTCACCGTACACGTCGCTGACCCGACGGGCGAACTGTGGCGGGCGTGGGCTCTGTGCGACCTGTGGCGTTCGCCTCCTGACGCCGCACGCACCCGAACACTGGCACGACCGACTGGCCGCGCACTTCGGCTATCCCCGACTCTCGTGTCAGGTGGCCGTCGAGCGCGACCTGCGCGTCGCACTGGTCGAGGACAAACGGGTCTGGGGTAGCAGGGAGCGACCGAGGGAGTGAGCGGGTGACGGTCCGCGACCACAACGCACATACTCCCTCGGCGGGTCTCTCCGCCGTGGTGGCGGATAGGGTCGAGGCCGCCTCGTGACACCGCGCGCACCGCGTACCGAGGGGTGTTCGTCGCACCCCTCGTGTCCTGATAAACGAGCTTTTTGTCGCACGTACGTGGATGTTTGGTCGTTTCTGGTGGTGTATCAGAGCATTCCTTTCATCTCCGCGATGGCGCGGAGGTCCTCCGCTACTTCGTGCATCGCCTCGTCCACCTCCGAGAGCACCGTGATGGTGGCCTCGAGGTCCGTGTTGAGTTCCGCGACGTAGTACGTCCCGCCTTTGACCCCACCGCTCTGGCTCGTGAGCGCTATCTGTCCGTGCAGCGAGAGTTCCTGCAGGTGGTCGCGCATCCGTCGTCGGACGAGGGGTTCGCTCCCGACGCTCTCCGCGATCTCCCGGTAGACGGGGTACACCTCGCCGGTCCGGGCGGGTGTCTCCTCGCGTACTTCGAGGAGCGTCACCGCAGTGAGGACGTACTTGTTCTGCGGTGTGAGCCCGCGGATGCCCTCCATGACGTGGTTCCGCTTGAGGATGTCGTGAGCGGTCTCGACGTGGTCGGTCGTCACCACGTCGTCACCGTCGGTCTGGGCCATCTTGCTCGCCTTGTAGAGGTGGTTGATGGCCTGTCGCGCGGAGCCCTCGTCCTTCGCGGCGTAGGCCGAGCAGAGTTCGATGACGCCGTCGTCGAGGACGTCCTCCGCGAGGGCGATGTCGGCGCGGCGGGTGAGGATGTCGCAGAGCTGTTCGGAGTCGTAGGAGGGGAAGTCGATGACGTAGTCGTAGAGGGTGTCCTTGACCTTCGGCGAGAGGTTGTCCCGGAAGGAGAAGTCGTTCGAGATGCCGATGAACGACACCTTCGCCTCCTCGAGTTTGCCGTTCGAGTGCGCGCGCGGGATCTGGTAGAGTATCTGGTCGTCGTCGCCGATGGCGTCTATCTCGTCGAAGACGATGACGATGGTCCCGCCGATCTCGTCGAGCCGACCGAACAGCCGCGAGTAGAGGATGTCGGGTGCGTGCCCGTTCGGCCGCTCGGTCACGTCCTCGTTCAGTTCGACGAGCAACTGCCCGGTGACCTGGTACGACGAGGAGAGTTCGTTACACGAGACGTAGACGGGCGTCAGTTCCTCGGGCATCTCGTCCTCGAAGAAGTGCTTGAGGTCGTTGAGGGCGGACCGGGTCGCCGCGGTCTTCCCCTGTCCGGCCTTCCCGTAGAGGAACATGTTGTCCGGAGTGAACCCCCGCGTCGCTGGCGACAGCGCCTCGTACATCTGGGAGAGCTCGGTTTCGCGTTCAGGGAGTTCCTTCGGCACCCAGTCCTCGCCGAGGACCATATCGTTCTCGATGATGTCGGTCTGCTTCCGGAACGAGGGCATACTCGAACCCGCGACGCACGCGGTTAAGAACCTCGCGTCTTCATTGTCCGCATCGACCGCAAATCCCTCTATGACTTAAAGCCCTCCCACCCCTCGTGTCCGCATAAGTGCTCGAGGGGTGGGGGTGGGGTGGGAGTGGCGCTGTATGTCACTCTCCCTCGCCATTTACAAGAAATATTTGCCGGTATTCTGTGTCTAGACCGCCGTGAGCGATTTATGCGGACACGAGGGGTGGGCCCCCCACGAAACGGTCCGTGTAGACAGGAGGTGGCGACGGCACACCCGAACGCGGAACCGCCGGACGACGAACACCGAGACGCCGAGTGACCCACAGCCGACACGACGTGGATAAACGGCCTATCGCGATACACAACACACATCGTCACCGATAGCACGCTTCGGAGCGCTCCCCCGACTGACTCTGCCTCCTGGACCTCTCTAGTACGTACTAGTTCGGAACTAGAACTAGTTCTAGCCTAGACTAGCAGAGACGACGAACGACACGATGACGGGAGCGACGCGACGCGTCGAGACGGGTCGAACGAGGAGGCCGTTGCCGTCCTCTCGACGTCTCGTCTATCCGAGGGTCCGCCCGGACCGTTCGTCCGTCCACGAGCGACTCGTCACGGACCTCCGGTCGCCACTCCTCGCGGCCTCGTCGAAAAATACGGGTCGAGACTGAACGTGAGAACTCAGTCCTGGGACTGCTCCTGGCTCTGGTCCTGGGACTGGGGCTGGTCCGCGTTACCGCCGGCGTCACCGACCTGAATCCCGCCATCCACCGTGGCGTCGCCGCCGCTCTGGCTCTGCCCGTCGGTGTCCTGGTTCTGCGTCATGCCGTCCTGACTCTGGGACTGCTCGCCGTTGGTCTGCTCCTGGTCCTGACTCTGGGTCTGGTCGTCGCCGTCGCCGTCACCGATTCCGCTCTGACCCTGGAACTGGGTCGTGGCGCCGTCGTCGTCGCTCTCGTGGAGCGACTGGGTCTGGACGCCGCCCGACTGCGACGGTCCGGCGACCTGACCCTGAATCTGGTTCTCACCGGCGCTCGCTCCGTCGTTCGACCGGTCCTGCTGTGCGGACTGGGTCCCGACCTGGAAGCCGCCGAAGCCGAAGCGGACCTGCGCCTGGCTCTGGCTCTCGTCCTGCGCCTGGGACTGCTCGCCGTCCTCGCCGTCCTGCGCCTGGGACTGCTCCTGGTTCTGGTCCTGACTCTGACTCTGGTCGCCGCCGTCGTTGAACTGGCCCTGGGCCTGTCGCTCGTCGAGCGACTGGCGCTGGTCCTGGTCGTTGTCCTCGCCCTCCTGAGTCTGCGTCTGGTCCTGACTCTGGTCCTGACTCTGGTCCTGCGAAGCGTCGTCAGCGTCCTGGACCTGCGACTGTTCCTCGCTGGCGTCCTGGTCCTGCTCCTGGTCGTTGTCCTCACCGCCCTGTGCCTGACCCTGGGCCTGGCTACGCCACTGGCTCTGGGCCTGCTCGCTGTCGTCGCCGAACTGGTACGACGACTGCGCCTGTTCGGCCGTCTGTGAACTGTCCTGGTCGTTGTCCTCTCCGTAGGAGTGATACCGCTCGTTCGTGTCCGCACTGACCACGCCGGCGAAACTGCCGGCGACGACCAGCGCGACGACCGCCACGACGAGGAGTCGCCCGGCAGTCCTGACTCGTCTGGCGCTCGATGTCGAGCGCCGGGTGCTATCTGGAATCATCCGCGTCGGGACCACAGCCTACGCGTGCTTTATTATAGACTGGTTGCGAACACTCTCAGACTGATTTAGCCGGCCACCGCTCTCGTTAAAAGACTCATTATCGCCCTACGGCGGACGTGACGAACTCGTTCGTACCCCGATGAGAGTGCCGAAAGACGGCCGTTCACCGCCACGAGTACGTCCGACGACCGAACCGATTCGGTCGACCTACCGGCCCCTCACCGCTCCAGAGCAGGGGCCCGGAGCCCCGACTACCGCCCTGTCGCTCGCGGACCACTCCCCCGACGCGCCCCGACCGAGCGGTACGACCGCCCGAGTCGTTCGAGACGCGACGGGTCGCGGTGCGCAGTCGTCCGTGACGAACGACGGTGGGACCGAACGACGCGCGTGCCGCTGGCGGGTTCCGACGTGGCAGACGTGCCGTAGCGCGACCGACCGGAACACGACACGACCGCTCGTGTCCGATGCGACTGGCCGTGTCCGACAGGTGGCACGCGACGGACTGTGACGCGATGGACAGTGCGCGTCGCTCCTCGTCGGGGCGGCGCAAAAAACGGAAACCGATAGGCAGCAGCGTCGTCAGAAGTCGTCGAACGAGACCTGCGTCTGTTCCTGACTCGACGACTGCGACTGCGACTGTTCGTTGTCGCTTCCGCTCTGGGACTGTTCGGCGTCCTGGTCGACCTCCTGGGACTGGTCCTGGTCGTTGTCGTCACCGGACTGCTGCTGGGCCTGACTCTGGTCCGCGGTCTGGCTCTGGTCCTGGTCGCTGTCGACAGCGTCCTGGTCCTGCTCAGCGTCCTGGTCGACGTCCTGGTCCTGGTCCTGGTCGTTGTCTTCGCCGGTCTGACCCTGGGTCTGCTCCTGGTCAGCGTCCTGGTCCTGGTCCTGGTCGCTCAGGGCACCGTCCTGGGACTGTTCGGCGTCCTGGTCGGCGTCCTGGTCCTGGTCCTGGTCGCTGTCGTCAGCGTCCTGGGACTGGGTCTGTTCCTGGTCGGCGTCCTGGTCCTTCTCCTGCTCGTTCAGCACCCCGTCCTGGGACTGTTCGGAGTCCTGGTCGGCGTCCTGGTCCTGGTCCTGGTCGTTATCCTCACCGAACTGGTCCTGGCCCTGCGCCTGCTCGGCGTCCTGGTCCTGGTCCTGGTCGTTGAGGATACCGTCCTGGTTCTGCTCCTGGTCCTGGTCGGAACTCTGGTCCTGGTCCTGGTCGCTGTCGTCAGCGTCCTGGCCCTGCACCTGTTCCTGGTCGGTGTCCTGGTCCTGGTCCTGGTCGTTCAGGATGCCGTCCTGACTCTGACCCTGACCCTGTTCCGCTTCCTGGTCACCGTCCTGGTCGCTGTCCTCACCGGCCTGGACCGAACCCTGGTCCTGGTCGGTGTCCTGGTCCTGGTCCTGGTCGTTCAGGATACCGTCCTGACTCTGACCCTGGTCCTGGTCGGCGTCCTGGTCGAGGTCCTGCTCGTTGTCCTCACCGGTCTGGACCCCGCTCTGGCCCTGGTCGGTGTCCTGGTCCTGGTCCTGGTCGTTCAGGGCGCCGTCCTGGGTCTGACTCTGACCCTGCTCGGCGTCCTGGTCACCGTTCTGGTCGCTGTCCTCGGCGTCCTGGCCGAGCGTCTGCTCCTGGTCGGTGTCCTGGTCCTGGTCCTGGTCGTTCAGCACGCCGTCCTGAGACTGGCCCTGGGACTGTTCGGCGTCCTGGTCACCGTCCTGGTCGTTGTCTTCACCGAACTGCGCCTGCGTGCTGTCCTGGTCGGTGTCCTGGTCCTGGTCCTGTTCGTTCAGGGCGCCGTCCTGGTCCTGACCCTGGCTCTGCTCGCTGGACTGGTCTTGCGACTGGTCGCTGTCCTCGGCGGACTGACCCTGGCTAGCGGACTGGTCGGCGTCCTGGTTCTGGTCCTGGTCGTTATCGACACCGTCCTGACCCTGACCCTGGGACTGGGCTGCGTCCTGACCCTGACTCTGGTCGTTGTCCTCGCCGGCTTGACCCTGCTCGGCGTCCTGGTCAGTGTCCTGACTCTGGTCCTGGTCGTTGTCGTCACCGGACTGTTCCTGTTCCTCGACCTGCTCGCTCGTCTGCGAGCCGGTCTGGCTGTTGTCCTCGCCGTACTGCTCGCCGACGGCGTCCTGGTCAGCGTCCTGGCCCTGGCTCTGGTCGCTGTCGTCAGCGTCCTGTGCCTGCTGCTGGGCCTGGGCCGCGCCCTGGAAGCCCGACTGGTCGCTGTCCTCGGCGTCCTGGGTCTGGTCGTTCGCCTGCTCGGTATCCTGGGACTGCTCCTGGTCGTTGTCCTCACCGTACTGGACCTGCTGCTGGTCCTGGATACCGTACTGCTCGAGGAACTGGGAACTGGCCGCGCCGTACTGCGAGGCGTCGGCGCTCTGGTCGCCGGTCTGCTCCTGGTCCTGTTCGTTCTCCTCGCCGGCCTGTGCCTGCTGCTGGGCCTGCTGGTCGCCCTGGAAGACGAACTGGTAGTCGCTGGAACCGGCCTGACTCGCGTCACCGTCCTGCCACTGGGACTGGGACTGGCCCTGCGAACTCTCGTCGGCCTCCTGAATCTGGCCTTGCTCCTGGGCACCGTCCTGTGCGGTGTCCTGGTTGTTTCCGTCCCCGTCCTGGTCGCTGGACAGGTACTGGTCGCTATACTGCGTCGAATCCTGGTCGTTCGACATCGCTGTCGCATACGACCCGCCTCCGATCGCTCCGGAGACGGCGACGACGCTTCCCGTCAACACGAGGGTAGCCACCGTGAGCACCAGTAGGCGCGTCACGACCGCTCGCCCTCGAGAGGCGGTCTTCGTGTTACTTTCTTCGTCTGGTTTGTGCAACATCCGCGTCGCATACCCCACCGCAGAGTCACTTTACTATAGTTCGTTTAATACGGACTACATGAGCAATTAACACATGACAGAAATCGTAGGGTTCGGGTTAGACAGTCGATACAGGCCGTCTCGCGTGGGGTGAAACGAGACGAAACGTTCAACTAATCAAAAATATCAGATATAATACGTTCTCTTCCCTCTCGAGGTCGGGGCGTGAAACGAGCCCCACCGCTCGACCTCGTATTGGTACGAGTTAACATGATTTCGCTTTCCTTATCGGAATTGTCACTCGCCGAGTCGGGTCACCGTCTCGGTCTCCGTCGAAAAAACGGTCGACGTCGATGAGTTACGCGGCGGCCGCGGTGGCCGTCGTTCCGTTCGCGCTGGCCGTCGGTCCCTCGGGGGTCGACTGACCGAGCGCCGCCGAGAGCTGCTCGAGGACGTCCGGCGAGAGACCGGTCACGGTCTGACCGTTCTCGTCCTGAACGATGACGAGCGCCCGCGTCACGTCCGCGTCACCGGGGGTCTGCACCTGGATCTGCTGGGCTCCCTGTGCCTGTTGCTGGGAGTCCTCGCCCTCGCCGACCACCTGCTGCTGCAGGACGACCATCAGGAGGTTGACGGTGACGTTCCCGTCCGCCTGGACCTGCACGGTCTGGGTGGCGAGCGCCTGCTGCTGGTTGTCGCCCCCGGTCTGGCTCTGGGTGTTGTTCTGAACGGCGTCCTGCGACCCGTCGCCGTCGGACTGGGACTGCTCCTGGTCCTGGTCGGTCGACTGGTCCTGGGTCTGTTCGTTCCCGTCGCCGCTGCTCGACTGTTGCTGGTCCTGCTCGACGGCCTGGTCCTGCGACTGGTTCGCGTCGTCGCCGGTCTGGACCTGCTCCTGGTCCTGGTCGACCGTCTGGTTCTGGTCCTGAGTGCCGTTGGCACCCTCGTAGGACTGCTCCTGGTCCTGGTCGGCCGACTGGTTCTGACCCTGCGTAGCGTTCTCGCCGGTCTGGGCCTGTCCCTGGGACTGGTTCGTCCGCTGGTCCTGCGACTGGTCGCCGTCGGTTCCGTCGTACGACTGGTCGCTGTCCTGTTCGCTGTCCTGGGTCTGTTCCTGCGAGCTGTTCTCGCCGGCCTGGACCTGCTCCTGCTCCTGGTCGCTCCCCTGTGACTGGTTCTGCGACCCGTTCTCGCCGTCGCCGACCTGACCCTGGTCGGCGTCCTGCGTCGCGTTCTGGGACTGGTCCTGGGTGCCGTTCTCACCGACCTGCCCCTGTCCCTGCTCTTGGTCGGCGCTCTGGTCCTGTGACTGGTCCGCGTCCTCGGCGGACTGGTTCGCCGACTGTTCGACGCCCTGGGTCTGGTTCCCGGCGTCGTCCGCCGGTTCGTCGTTCGCATCGGAACCGTCACCCGCGGAACCGTCGTGCGCGTTGGAGTCCTCCTCGTCGTCGCACTCGGTGGATTCTTCACCCTCGTCGTCGGACGCGTCACCGGTTTCGTCGGTGTCGCTCGCGCCGTCACCGGCATCGGTCGACGCTCCGTTCCCGGAGAAGACGAACCCATCGTCGTCGTCCGACGAGTCCGCGGTCGACGAGCCGTCGCCCGAGGCGTCGTCGCCCGACGAAACGCGCTCGTCGGTGTCGTCCGCATCGGACGTGTCCGCCGCGCTGTCGCCGTCGTCGGTGTCGCCGTCGCCGCTCTCGGTCGAGCCGCCCGAACCGCTCCCGGCGTCGGCGTCCGCGCCTGTCGTCGGTTCGTCGGGCGCGTCTCGCGTGCCCGTCTCGTGGGTCGTGTCGGCCGTCGTCTCGTTCTCCGCCCCGAGGTCGGCGGGTCCGTCGCCCCCGTCGTCTCCGTCCAGCGCCCCCAGCGGGGCGTCACCGCCGAATCCCGCGAGCGCGACGGTTCCGACGCCCGCGGTCACGACGAGGACGGCGACCACTGCCACGATGGCACGCCGGGTGAGGCGGGTCCCCGGGGACCCCGACGCACGGTCGCTCGCCGGTTCGGTCGGTTCGTCCGAAGTCATCTTGCTATCACGAACTAACACCCAACTATGATTATCTTAATTACACGTTGGGTAATTCGGATAACTCTCCGATTAACCGTCGGCAACGCGGACCGTCGTGAGCGACCACACGTCTCGGTCCGGCCCCTCGCCGTGGCCATCGTGACGCAGACGTCTCCCCGCAGTCGCTCGGATTTCACACCGATTAACCCGCACTCTCACCGCGTCGCGTCCGTCGCGACCGCTTCGTCGTCCTCGCTCCGGCGAGGGTCTGTCCGCCCCGACGGTTCTTTCCCCGGATACGACTCGTCCTCGATAATACGACCGTTTATGCTCTCGACCGACCGGAGAGGGGGTCCAACCAGCCGTCTGTCGATGCGCCGTCTCGCGTCGACAGACGACCGGTGACGGCGTCGCTCGCGCTCAGACGTTCGGTCCCCCACCCGGATCGCTCCGAACGGTTTATCTGGTATTAGGTGGACCTAAAAACGTGATTCGACCGACAGTGCATCGCGGGTCGCGCGGGCGACACTCGACGGTAGCGGACGCCGCGAGGGGAGCTCACGGGGACGCGCGCGGACGACGGCGGGGACGCGATGACGGGCCGTCGACCTCGACCGACACCGTCCTGGGGTGGACGCTGATGCGGAACGGACACCGTGCCGACGGCCGCTCGATGCGCGTCGACCTCGGCGGGGGAGCGGCCGGCGCCTGCGAACTGTTCGGCGAGGAACGCGCCGACGGCTACCCCTCGACGGACGAACCCGTCGTCGAGTGCGACTCCATCGTCGTCCCCGCGGGGGAGGTGACGGCGCTGGTCGGAGCGAACGGTTCCGGAAAGAGACCGTACAGTGCCCTCGAGTGAGTGACCGTGATGGGGAACACCCTGCGGACGATCCGTCGCCGCATCGACGCGCACTCGACGCCGACCGGTCGATTCTTCGTCCGGTGTGCGCGGACCGGCGAGCGTCCCGTCCCCGTCGCCACCGCTCGGTTCCTCGACCGCGAGACGGCCGTGGCGGCGGCCCGGCTGGCGTCGGCCTACCGTAGTGAACTGCGACGGTACGACCCGGGCGTGCGCTGGCACGACCTCGTCGTCTGCGAGTCGGTCGGCCGAACCGCGGACGCGACGGCACCCGCTCGCGCCGACCGGACGAGGAACGACCCGCTCGTCGAGTTCTGTCACGAAGTGGCGGCGACGGTCTTCGAGGCGCTCTCGGCCGGACCGCACCGCCGCGTCGAGCGCGCCGCGATGGACGCCTACCTCGAACACGCCGAGTCGGTGACCGACCCCGACGACCTCTGTCTCACGCTCCTCGTGGCCATCGCCCGCGCGCTCGACGAACACCTCGCCCCCGGTGAGCAGGCGGCCGTCCTCCGCGCGGCGGCCGACCGACTGGATGGCTCCGACGCGCCGCAGACGACCCGACCGCTCACGGCGGCGTTCGACGACCTCAGACGGGTCGCGCTCATCGACGACTACGAGGTCGAACCGGGCCGGGCGGTCGACGGCCGGCGGTGGACCGTTCGCGTCGACGGCTACGCGCTCGCCGCCGAGGAGGACGGACTCCCGACGCTCCCCATCGTCGTCGACCTCCTCCGGACGCTCCCGCGCGACGACGTCACCGTCACCGAGGCCAGCCGAATCGGCGGGGACTGGTCGCTCACGCTCGTCGTCGGGGGCTCCCGCTGTCGACCGCGAGCGCTCGCCCGGGTCCGGACAGGCGAGCACTGACGCCCTCGGAGCGATTCGATATAGTGAACACCGGTTCATCACGGATGGTGGAGTGAGCGCGCGGACGGCCGGTATCCGACGGGACACCCGTGGAGTCGACCCGAAACGGCCGACGGCTATTTACATCCGCTACCGAATGTCCGTGCGTGAGTGGTGATTCGGGTGCAGCGGGGGGAGACGCTCGGAACCGACGCACTCGGGAGGACCGATGTGCGTACGACGAGTCCGTCGTCGGGAGAGTGGACGAAGTACCGCTCTTCCGGGACCTCCTCGCGCGCTGCACCGACGGGGTGTTCGTGGTCGACGACGGGGGGACGGTCGTCCTCGCCGACGAGGCCGGTGCGGCAGTCGTCGGCGAGACACCGGACGTGGTCCTCGGGGGGTCGCTAGCGGCACTCGCGGGCGACCGGTGCGGAGAGCGCGTCCTGGCCGCTATCGACGACGCCCTGACCACCGGCGAGCGGAGCGACGTCGTGCTCCCACTGGACGGCGAAACGACCGGCACGGTTTCGTTCCGGGCCGTCGACCACGGCGACGACCGCCTCGTGACCGGGGTGGTCCGCCGTGGAGGGTGGAGTCGGCGGGAATCCCCTGGTTCCCGCGAGCGGTATCGGCGCCTCTTCGACGCGGCACCGGACCCGATCGTCGTCGCCGACGCGACGACCGGAGAGTTACTCGACGTCAATGCGGCCGCGACGACGCTCGTCGGCGTTCCTCGCGACGAACTGGTCGGCCGCCAGCAGGCGTCGCTCCACCCGTCCGACGAGCGCGCGTACTGTACCGACGTCTTCGGCGACTCCCCGGAGGGCGCGGTCGAACGACGGGAGGTCCACGTCGTCCGCGACGACGGGCGTCGAATCGCCGTCGAAGCGACCGTCGCCACCGTCGAACTGGAGGGTAGAGCCGTCACCCAGACCATCTTCAGGGACGTCGGCGACCGCCAGCGCCGCGAACGCGAACTCGCGCTCGACCGCAACGAACTCGCGCGGCTGAACCGCGTCAATCGCATCATCCGGCGTATCAACCGCGCGCTCGTCGACGCCGAGAACCGTTCGGAGGTCGAGCGGGCCGTCTGCGAGGGGGTGGTCGAGGAGGCGCCGTACGTCTTCGCGTGGGTCGGCTCGGTCAACCGGGCCCAGCAGGCGGTCGTCCCCGAGACGTGGGCCGGCGACCCCGAGGGCTACCTCGACGACATCGCCATCCCGCTGGGGGAGGAACCGCGAGGGCCGACGGCGCTCGCCGTCGAGACCCACGAGGTACGCGCGATACAGGACCTCGCGGTCGACGAGTCCTACGGCCCGTGGCGCGACCAGGCGCTCGCCCGCGGGTACCGGTCCTCGGCGGCGATTCCGGTCGTCTTCGAGGACCGACTGTTCGGGGTCCTCAACCTGTACGCCGACGAAGCGGACGCGTTCGACACGAAAGAGCGCGAGGTCCTCGCGGACCTCGGTCGCGCCATCGGACACGCGCTGAACGCACTCGAGCGCCGGGACGCGCTGATGAGCGACAGCGTCCTCGAGGTCGAGTTGCGCGCGGAGACGACCTCGGGGGGGTTGCTCGCGGCCGCGGCCGACGAGGGCGTCGTCCACTTCGACCGCATCATCCCGTCCGGCGAGGACCGCTACCTGCAGTACGTGACGGTCACCGGCCTCTCCGCCGACCGCTTCGAGGAACTGGTCGACCGATACCCGGGGTACGCGGACGTCCGGAAGATACGCGAGGACGAGGGGACGGGGGAGGCGGTCTTCGAACTGCAGGCGACCGACCCCCCGGCGTCCTCGCTCGTCGCGAGTTACGGCGGACGCGTCACCGACGTCGTCGCCGACGACGAGGCGCTCACCCTGACGGTCGAACTCCCGACGCAGACCGACGTTCGCCAGTTCGTCGAGGCGCTCTCGGAGCCGTTCCCGGACGTCGCACTCGTCTCACAGCGGACGGTCCCGCGGCGCAACCGGACCCCCGACGGCATCCGCGTCTCCCTGGAGGACGAACTCACCGACCGCCAGCGGACGACGCTGGAGACGGCCTACTACGCCGGCTACTTCGAGTGGCCGCGCGACAGCACCGCGGAGGACGTGGCCGAACGCCTCGACGTCTCCTCGCCGACGGTCCACAAGCACCTCCGGGCGGCCGAACAGAAGATCCTCCAGATGCTCCTCGACTGAGTCACACGTGAATTTCGCTACCTCGTGGTACTCTCCGATACAGGGTTAGCTGTCTAGCCTGACCGTTCATGTTTCGGAAGTGTTTATCGAGTAGCCATGTCCGACGCATCCCAGCGACTCACCGATCAGCGGCGAGAGCGGCGAGGCACGGACCCAGACTCGAACCACGGTCCGTCGATGGACGTCCTCCACGACATCCTCTCGAAGCGCCGCAGGCGTCGTCTCCTCGTCTATCTCGTCGAGACGGAAGCACCGGTCACACTCGAGGAACTCGTCGCTGCGGTCGCCACGGCGGAGGCCGGCGCGCCCGCGGACACGGTCGACGACGATGTACTCCGGTCGATTACCCTCTCGCTCGTCCACAGCCACCTTCCCCGCCTCGACGACGCCGGTGTCGTCGCCTTCGACCCGGACCGCGACCGGGCCGAACTCGCCGTCGACCCGTCGGTGCTCACACCCTACCTCTGAGCGGCGGTTCGGACGCCGATACGTACTCTCTGTGTCTCTCCTTCGAGCAGTCGGTGACCGGTCCTGACAGTAATGACCGCATAGCCACCATAGCGCTCTAAGATGAATAAGCCGTCTCACCCGTCTCGTCTGACGTAGAGTTATGACGTCGTAACCGTCATGGATACGTACGAATGACGTTCCGGCTCGCACTTTCGAACCAGAAGGGTGGCGTCGGGAAGACGACCGTCGCCATCAACGTCGCCGGCGCGCTCAACGCGCGCGGCAACGACGTCCTGTTCGTCGACCTCGACCCGCAGGGACACGGCACCGAGGGCCTCGGCCTGGCCGACGCGTACGACGCCGCGCCGCCGAGTCTCTTCGACGTGCTCCTCGACCTCGACGCTCGCCCGCACATCAACGACCTGGTGTACGAACACGAGGAGTTCGACGTCGTCCCGTCGAACGTCGACATGTTCAGCGCCGAACCGAAGTTGACGACGGCGATGCGGAGTCGCGAGCGCCTCTCGATGGCGCTCGACGAACTCGACCACGACTACGAGTTCGTCGTCGTGGACTGTCCCCCGTCGCTCGGCAACCTGACCGACAACGCCCTGCTGGCCTGCCGGAATCTGCTCATCCCGGCGCTCGCGGAGGGGACGTCGATTCGCGCCCTGGAGATACTGTTCGACCAGGTGGAGACGCTGGAGCAGGGCTACGGCGTCGACATCGACGACGTGGGACTGGTCGCCAACCGCGTCGAGACCGACGGCGAGGCGGTCGAGATGATGGACTGGTTCGAGGACACCTTCGAGGGGCGCATCCCCGTCTGGGAGGTGCGAAAGCGCGTCGCGCTCAAGCGCGCGTGGAACGAGGGGGTCTCCATCTTCACCCACCACGAGGAGTGCGACATGGAGCGCGCGTTCCTCGACGTCGCCGCCCACCTGGAGGAGGTGGCACGATGACCGACCGCGACGAGCGTTCGAACCGGCTGAAACGACGGTTCGAGCGCGAGGACCCCGACTCGACGCCTGGGCGCGAGGAGCGAGGCGACGCCTCCGCGGACACGCCGACGGACGACCCAGCCACCGACACCGGTGACGACCGGGCGTCCATCAAGGAGCGCCCGAGCGTCCTCATGTACCTCCCCGAGGACCTGCGTCAGGAACTGGACATCCGCTTCGACGAACTGAACGCGCGCCACAAGCGCGAACACGGGGAACCGCTGGAGAAGAACCGCGACTACTACCCGGCCGTCGTCGAGGCCGGACTGGAGGAGACCACCGTCGAAGACGTCCTGGACATCTGAGGTAGTCCGCCTGGCTCTGGCGGTCCGACACTTCGAATCGAGCGAGCAGTCGCGAGTCACGCCGCTGTGTGCTCGGAGCGTCGTAGCGCGCGAGAACCGTCGGAGCGGCCGCCTCGACCGCTGTAGTGTGGCATCCTCCCGACGCTCTCGCCCGCCAATGCTGCCACAGCACCGGACACGACCACAGACGCCAAGTGCGACGTCGTCACCGCGATCGTGATGGCTGGAATGTTCGTCGAGAGGTATCGGAGACGAGCGACCCATTGTAATTAAAGTTGTGTCACTTCAATCCGGGAACCCGTCTCCCATCGTGTATACCCACGTGCTGGTCGAACCCGTGCGCCCCAGAAAACTCATGCCGGGGGGCGTCACAGCGAAGGACGCGCCCGGCGTCGTGCGTTGGCTATCGACGGGCGCGCGGGCGGGCCTCGGGCCCGCCGACGCGGACACCGGCGGGGACGCTGGAACCCGGTCGTCATCGCACCCGATGGCTGTCTCCGCCGGCCACGGCCGCGTCCACGTGACGAAGCGTCACCACCCACTGACCGCCCTCCGAGAGCGAAGGTCGTGCGGCACCCCGACCGTAGGCGACGAGACGCGAGCGAACCCGTCCCCTGACGGAGGACACGATTCGTTCGTGGGCGATGCGCCGGCCGTCGTTCGAGTCGTGACGCCGGAGAGACGACTGTTTCACGATAGTTCGAACGTTCGTGAATATATGTTCCGTTTGTACGGTCTATCCCCGATGCGAGAGGTATATATCCTGCATATTTGCCGCTATCGAGTAAAATACGTCATGTCGCAGTTGTAGCGAGGTCTTAAGTCTCTTGGACGTCCTTGTCATGACGTGATGGACCATCGCACCCGCCAGCGCAAGCGCGAGTTCGAGACGGAGCAGGAAACGCAGAAACCTGAGAGCCAGCGGGTGTGCGCCGAGTGTGAGTCGGAGAGCCTCATCAAGAGCGACGATCAGGGCGAACTCGTCTGCGAGCAGTGCGGGTTGATCGTCGAGGAGACCAACATCGACCACGGTCCCGAGTGGCGGGCGTTCAACCACTCCGAGCGACAGAGCAAGTCCCGCGTCGGGGCGCCGACGACGCAGACGATGCACGACAAGGGGCTGACGACCCAGATCGACTGGAAGAACAAGGACGCCTACGGTCGGTCGCTCTCCTCGGAGAAGCGCAGCCAGATGCACCGCCTGCGCAAGTGGCAGGAACGCATCCGGACGAAGGACGCCGGCGAGCGTAACCTCCAGTTCGCCCTGAGCGAAATCGACCGCATGGCCAGCGCGCTGGGCGTCCCCCGGTCGGTCCGGGAGGTCGCCTCGGTCATCTACCGCCGCGCGCTCGCCGAGGACCTCATTCGCGGGCGCTCCATCGAGGGCGTCGCGACTGGGTGTCTCTACGCGGCGTGTCGCAAGGAGGGCATCCCGCGCAGCCTCGAGGAGATCGCGGAGGTCTCGCGCGTCGAGCGCAAGGAGATCGGTCGGACCTACCGCTACATCTCTCAGAGTCTCGGTCTCGAGATGCGTCCGGTCGACCCCCAGGAGTACGTCCCGCGGTTCTGTTCGGAACTCGACCTCAGCGAGGAGGTACAGGCGAAGACGAAGGAGATCATCCGCGTGACCACCGAGAAGGGCCTGCTGTCGGGGAAGTCGCCGACGGGGTACGCGGCGGCGGCCATCTACGCCGCCTCCCTGCTCTGTAACGAGAAGAAGACCCAGCGCGAGGTCGCCGACGTCGCTCAGGTCACCGAGGTCACCATCCGCAACCGCTATCAAGAACAGATCGAAGCCATGGGCATCCAGTAGGGAGCGTCGCGCTCTCGACGGGTCGACTGCGGACTCTCGGACACACCTCGGCCGCACCCGCTCTCCACACGGTCACACAGGACGCGCAGCGCGCCGTCTCCGTCCCTCCGCGGACATCGGGGGGCTTCGCCCGAATGGTCCGAATAATCGCTAAACGTTTCGATATTCTCGCGGAGTAACTACACACGTCCGGAGACGTGTGCACTACTATTGACATACGAAAGTTACATGCCGAACGTCTCCCTACGGTTGTTAGTAACTAGCAATGAGTAGCAGGCCAGCGTCCGCGACCGGGTCCGGAGGGGACAGCGTGTGGGGAGACAGGGGGTATCGTGTCGGGAGGTGACGTCGGTTCGCTCCGACGAAGCGTCGAAGTCGAGTACTGGGTCGTCGACGGGGAGGGCCGACTGGCCGAACCGGGCGACCTCGTCGAGGCGTCGGCGGAGGTCGAACGGGAGTTCGTCGAGCCGATGCTCGAGATCAAGACGCCACCGTGCGAGACGACGGCCGAACTGCGCGAGGAACTGTTCGAGCGCCTCTGGCGCGTCCTCCGTCGCGCCGAGGACCGCGACAGACACCTCGTCCCGCTCGCGACGCCCCTGAACGACGAGGCGGTGGCCGAGCGCTCGGGCGAGCGGATACGGATCCAGAACCGGGTCGTCGGGGACGACTTCGAGTACGTCCGTCACTGCGCGGGCACTCACATCCACGTCGAACAGCGACCCGGCCGCGAGATAGACCAGCTGAACACGCTCATCGCGCTCGACCCCGCGCTGGCGCTGGTCAACTCCTCCCCGTACTACCGTGGGCGTACCATCGCCGCCGGCGCCCGGTCGAAACTGTACCGGCGGATGGCCTACGAGAGCCTCCCCCACCAGGGGTGGCTGTGGTCGTACGCCGACGACACCGACCAGTGGACCCGCCGCGTCGAACGCCGCTACGAGGAGTTCGTCGAGGCCGCCCTCGACGCGGGCGTCGAGCGGCGAGCCATCGAGGCGAACTTCGACCCCGAGAGCGCCGTCTGGACGCCCGTCCAGTTACGCGAGTCGTTCCCCACCGTCGAGTGGCGTTCGCCCGACACCGCCCTCCCGGGACAGGTCGTCCGCCTGGCCGACGAGGTGGCGACCGCGGTCGGTCGACTCGACGACACCGACCTCCGCATCGAGGGGAGCGAGGGCGGGATGACTGCGGACGCCGTCGTCCTCCCCGAGTTCGACTCGCTGCTCGGGTACGTCAACGCCGCCATCGACGACGGACTGCGGTCGGAGGCCGTCCGACTGTACCTCGAACGGATGGGCTTCGACGTCGACGCCTACCAGCCGGTGACCCACGAACTGGCGGAGCGCGGGACCGTGACGCCCGAGGAGGCGCGTGACATCCGCCTGGAACACGCAGCACGTCTCGAACGCGACGTCCGGCGGGCGATGTCGGTGCGGAGCGACTGACCGTCCCTCCCGGCGCCTCGACCC
Source organism: Halomarina ordinaria (assembly GCF_030553305.1). Classification (NCBI taxonomy): domain Archaea; kingdom Methanobacteriati; phylum Methanobacteriota; class Halobacteria; order Halobacteriales; family Natronomonadaceae; genus Halomarina; species Halomarina ordinaria. The sequence continues at coordinate 575,374 of NZ_JARRAH010000001.1, forward strand.
GACCGGCTCACACGAGCGGCTGTCGCGGTTCGTCGAGGAACTGCGGTCGGCCGGTATCCCCCACGAGGTCGAGACGGTGACGCAGTCCCACGGGACGGCGGACCTGCTCACCGAGCGCCAGCGCGAGTTCGTCCTCGAAGCCGTCGACCGCGGTTACTACGACAGCCCACGTGGCTGTACGCTGACCGACCTCGCGGAGACGTTCGGCGTGAACAGGTCGGCCGCGAGCGGCGTGCTCAGGCGGGCGGAGAGGCGAATCATCGAGGGGTTCGTCGAGACCGAGAGGGTGACCGATTGACGTCCCCCCGTTCCGAGGACGAGGCTACGGAAGGTCCCTGCTTTCGCCGCCGTGCGACGTAGTCGCACTGCCCCAGATACCTGATGTCCGGTGGTGGAGTACACGGAGACGTGATACGAGTAGGACAGGAGGCACCGACGTTCGCGCTCCCCGGCGCGGCCGGTGGCACTATCGAGACCCACGCGCTCGCCGAGTACACGGACCGGGGCTGGACGGCGGTTCTCGTCTTCTATCCGTTCGATTTCCACCCGGCGTGTACCGACCAGTGGTGTTCGCTGCGAGACGCCGACTGGCTCACGCTGCTGGACGACGTCGTCGTCCTCGGCGTGGGGTCGGACGGAGCCTACGCTCACCGTGAGTACGCGACCGAGTACGGCATCCAGTTCCCGCTGCTGGCAGACACGAGCGGGAAGGTCGGCCGAGCGTACGGCGTCCTGGTCGAGGAATTCGAAGGCCACCATGACGTTCCGGGGCGAGCGGCGTTCGTCGTCGACCCCGACCGCGTCGTCCAGTTCGCGTGGTCGGCCACCTCCCCGGAGGAACAGCCGGACCTCGACGCACTGCGGAAGGCGACGAACTGCCGCGACGACCAGTGTACCGTCGAGGAACCCGACGAGTCGGCGTGACCTCGATCACGAGGACTACTATCAAGGAATGTGCCACAAGAACGCCACAGATGGGGGCCACTGGTGTCCACAATCGGTGGCGTCGACGAGGCGATCTCTAAGTGAGACCCCGAGTGAGAGAGAAGGGCCGCCTCAGTGCTGGCCATTGACGAACGCGCGTTCGAACGTACCGAGTGGGCGAAGCGACCACTCGCCATCGGCGTTGATCTCGATCTCGCCGAGGACGTCGCCCGCACTCGCCTGTGTGATGTCGACGTGGTACTCCAGTTCGTCAACGATAGCGTCGACGCCATCGTGACCGAGTGCCATCCGATTATCGCCAGCTGACCCGGTTATGCGGATGGGAGCGGAGACACTGTTCCCCGCACCGTCAGACGTTTTGAGTATCTCGTGTGTGCTCATCTGAAGGTGCTCCTCGGTATAGTATTGAGACGACCTCTTAACTGTTTTGAGTGCGTGAAATTCTTGAAGAAATATCAATTCTTGATTTAATAATCGCTATCGACGATGGGACCATAAGTCACGACACGGTCGTCCAGCGAGTCTCTATTTGTAGCCTAGTGCTTCGAGTCGCTCCTCGATTTCGGCGTCAGTTATGTCGTCGGTTTCAGGAACCGGTTCGGGATCGTGGTCGCCCGGTCCGCGCCCTGTTGCTTCGACCCACGGAACACGGCGGATGGACGGGTGGAGAACTATCCTCGGATGGCCCCAGATCCCGAACTCACCCATCGCGTTCGCGTGGTCGGCTGTGATCGAAACGTGCTCAGCGTCGATGTTGTCGAGCAAGAGGTTCACTTCCGCCAGTACGTACCGAAGGTTATCGTCGTACGCCTCTCTGACGACGTGTTCGGGAATTATCTCGCCAGCATCTCCCCAGACGGTGTTCCAGCCGTGGCCAAAGTCACCAAGGTCGCCAAACTCTCCGACGTCTGGATGGGGTATCGAAGGAAAGTGCGGCTGCATATAGTGGACGATCATCCGGTCTGCCTCGCTTTCTCGCCACGTTGTTAGCGCGGCGTCCGTGACTGGACGGGCGGGCACACCCTTGATTTCGTGGTCCCATCCGTACGTCCAGACTTCCTCGAGTGTCGCTACGTCCCACTCGTGATTTCGCGTGAACGGGTTGCCGCTGACGTACGCAGTCCGCGCAATTTCGTCGGCGTACTCGTCGACGAACGTGCGCTCCATCCACTCGTTGGACATATTGGCGATTGACCACACCGTTTCGACGTCGCCGAATCCGTACTCCGGTCCGATTCGACGCATCATTCCTGGGCGACAGGCGTCCAGAATGACGAGTACATCCCAGTCACGCTCGTAAACGTTCATACCCGGGTTGTAAATTTTCAGGGCGAACTCTGAAACCTTCCACAGCGCCTCCAACGACGTTACTCCTGTCGCTCGTTCGACCGCGTTAATCCAGGACTGTATTCGTGACATATCGTGTATGAGACCTACCCAGGATTACCTCTTTCTGCTGGGCGTGCATATTGGATGAAGGCGGATTATAACCCACGAGAACCGACGCTGTTCGTTTTCCGGGACCACCTCCCTGGGACCACCTCCGGTCACGGACTCCTCGCTTCGCTCGTCGTTGCGAGGGATCAGAAGTGGGTTGGGGCGGATTTGAACCGCCGACGTCCTCCGTGTGAAGGAGGTATCATAACCGGACTAGATCACCAACCCGCAGTCGAAACCAACGACCCGCGTAACTTAACGCTTCCTTTCGGCTACGCCACCGGGCGTTTCCCGCGCTCTCGTTCGAGGCGCGAGAGCGACCCCTCGCTCGCCGCGCGTGCGTCGGGGTGCTCCTAGTGATTCGGCAGGGCAATTCTGAGCCCGTCGAGCCGCGACTGTCCCGACCGCTCCTCGACCAGCGGGCCCTCGACGTGCCAATCCGTGCCGAGTGGTACCAACCGTGCGAACGAAACGGTGCTGCCCGTCGGACGGGAAGGCAATCTTTTTGTAGTTTTAGGTTTACCTAAACCTGTGGCGCGGCCGGTCGCGCCGTCCCGTATCGCCGCCGCGAGGCGTGAACACCATCAACAGTGGGCCCCGGCACCCCCGCCGGAACGTCTGTCCAATCCGCCCATTTCTCCAGCACCCTCCCGACGAGCGCTCAGTACGTCGGTGCCTCCTCGCGCTCGCCGTCGCGCTTGTTCACCAGGCGCGCGAAGACGAACAGCGCGTCCGAGAGGCGGTTGAGGTAGGTGACGGCGTGTTCGTTGACGGGTTCCTCGGCGGCGAGGGCGACGGCCCGGCGCTCCGCGCGCCGGACGACCGCTCTCGCGTGGTGGAGTTTCGCGCCCGCCTCGCTCCCGCCGGGGAGGATGAACGACTGGAGGGGGTCGAGTTCCTCGTCGCACTCGTCCATCCACGCCTCCAGTCGCTCGCTCTCCTCCTCGCCGATGCGGGGGCCGTCGCTGTCGGTCTCCGGGTCGGCGAAGTCCGCCTGGATGACGTGGAGGTGGTTCTGGATGGCCTTCAGGCGCTCGTCCACGTCGTCGTGGCCCGAGGGTCGGACGACGCCGAGGAGCGCGTTCGCCTCGTCGACCGTCCCGTACGCCTCGATACGCGCGTCGGTCTTCGAGACGCGGTCCATGTTCCGCAGGTCCGTCATCCCCTCGTCGCCGCGCCCCGTGTATATCTTCATACCAGTGGCTACCGCACACAGCGACTTATACCTGCAGCGTCCGGAGGAAAGCGAAGCGTGAAGTGCCTCCCGGGCGCACCGGGGCGTATGAGCCTCGAGATCGAGCACTACTGTCCGAAGTGCGGGGAGGAGCGCGACTTCTACCGGACCGCGAGCACGCTCGTCCACCTCGGCGAGAAGACGAAGTGGCGCTGCACCGAGTGCGATTACGGCTTCGTGAAGATCGGCGACGACATCGAGTCCGACGCCGAGGTCGCCGCCTGAGCAGGCCGGAGACGCCGCGCTCTCGCCCACTTCTTCCGCATCTCGTGACGTCATCGCGTCCGTGACTGTGTTCCGACATCGCACAGTAACTGAAGGCTTATGCCAGTCGGTGGCATACCTACGGGTGTAGGACGACCACTACATCGAGAACGTAGCCCCCAACAATGAGCACTCGAACGCACGACGAGACGAACCCGGTGCCGGACACGACTGACCCGAACTGCGTCGCCCTCCCGCTGGACGACGGGCAGGTCATCCTCTATGACCCCTCCAACCACCGCGCGTGGATCCAATCCGACACCGCCGTCGAACTCGCGCGCGCCCCCGCGGACGACTAGAACGCGGCTATTTCTCTCCCCTTCGAGAACGACTATAGCGCTGGCCGTCGCACCTCACGTATGACTCACGTCGTCGTCATCGGCGCGTACGGGAGCGCGGGAGTCGCCGTCGCCGACGCCCTCGCGGACGAACCGGACGTGGAACTCACGCTCGTCGACAACGGCGACCCGGGCGGCGGCCTCTGCATCCTCCGGGGGTGTATGCCCTCGAAGGACGTGTTCTCGGCGGCCGAACACCGCTACCGCGCACGGACCGACGACCGACTGGCCGGCGACCCGCCGGCGGTCGACCTCGAACGGACCGTCGCCCGCAAGGACGAACACGTCTCGACGTTCGCGGAGCACCGCCGGGCGACGGTCGACGAACTCGCCGGACGCGAGAACGTCACCTTCCACCACGAGACGGCGCACTTCCTCGACGACCACACGGTCGCCGTCGGCGAGGAACGCGTCGAGGCCGACTACGTCGTCGTCGCCACCGGGTCGACGCCGAACGTCCCCGACATCCCGGGGCTCGACGAGGTCCCGTACCACACCAGCGCGGACGTCCTCGACGCCACCGACCTCCCCGACTCCGGTATCGTCGTCGGGTTCGGCTACGTCGGCGTCGAGATGGCGCCGTACCTCGCCGAGGCCGGCGGGATGGACGTCACGGTCGTCGAACACGACCCGCGACCCCTCGACGAGGCGGACGACGAGTTCGGCGACGCCCTCCTCGACATCTATCGCGAGGAGTTCGACATCGACGTGCTCACCGAGACGACGGAGCGGTCGTTCGCTCCCACCGACGACGGCGTCGAACTCACCTACGAACGCGACGGCGAGACGGGCACCGTCGAGGCCGACTCCCTCTTCCTGTTCACGGGTCGGCGCCCCGACGTCGACGCCCTCGCACTGGAGAACACGTCGCTCGAAGCGGAGGAGGGGTGGGTCGACGCGACCATGCACGCACGGGACGCCGAACGGGTCTTCGTCGTGGGCGACGTCAACGGCCGCGAACCCATCCTCCACGTCGCGAAGGAGCAGGGCCACGTCGCCGCCGAGAACGTCCTCCGTCACCGCGACGGCGAGTCCCTCCGCGAGTACGAGAACGTCCACCACCACGTGATGTTCTCGGGGCTCGCGGTCTACCCGTTCGCCCGCGTCGGCCACTCCGCCACCTCCGCGAGCGACGCCGGCCTCGACCACGTCGCGGTCACGCGCGAGGCGGCCAGCGACGGCGTCTTCAAGACGAAGGACGCCGCACGCGGCCTGGCCCGCCTCGTCGTCGGGACTGACGGGACGGTCCTCGGCTACCAGGGGCTGCACTACCACGCCGACGTGATGGCGAAGACGATGCAGGTCGCCGTCGAACTCGGGATGGACGTCCGCGACCTCCCGGACCGGGCGTATCACCCGACGACGCCCGAGATACTCGACGGCCTCTTTCGCGACGCGAAACGGGAACTCGACTGAGGCGCGAGCAGGCTTTTCCGCGTCCGCGCGCTACCGTCCCCATGACAGAGAACGGCGACTACGCGTGTCCGGCCTGCGAACGCTCGTTCGAGAGCGACGAGGAGCGCCAGCGCCACCTCCGCGAGGTCGGTCTCGTCGACTAGACCAACTCGTCGGCCAGGTCGTGGAGCGTCTCGACGACCAGGTCCGGGTCGCCGTCGAACGGTTCCCACGGACTCCCCTTCCGGTCGGCCCAGACGCCCTGCATCCCGGCGTGCATCGCGCCCTGGACGTCGAGCCACAGCGCGCTCACGTGCGCCATCGACTCGATGGGCGTGCCGGTCCGCGCCGCCGCGTGGCGGTACAGCTCCCGCGCCGGCTTGAACGTCCGTATCTCGTCGGCGCTCACCGTACCGTCGAGGAGGTCGCCGATGTCGGCGTGCTCGACCATCGAGTCGAGCATCTCGGGGTTCCCGTTCGAGACGACGTAGCAGGGATAGCCCGCGTCCCGGACGCGCTCGATGGCGTCGCGCACGTCCGGGAAGACGTCGAGTTCGTGGTAGACCGCGAGAATCTCGTCGCGTTCTTCTTCCGGCAGGTCGACGCCGTGGGCGTCGAGGGCGTACCCGAGCGCGTCCCGGTTCATCTCGTAGAACGGCTGGTAGGCGTCGAGTTCGTTGGCGACCATCGTGTACTCGAGCGAGCGCGTCCGCCAGAGCCGCGAGACGGGTTCGGGGTCGTCGATGCGTTCGCGCAGAGCGTTCTCGGCCGCGTCCACGTCGACTAGCGTGCTGTAGGAGTCGAACGTCACCGTCGAGACCCGTTCGGCGTCGAAACTCATGCCCGGGCGTTCTCGCGCCGCGGGCATAGCTGTGGGGCCGCCGTGCGCTCCCGCCGCCGACGCGACGCCCCTCGCAACTCGTGACGACTTCGACGGAGCTATCTTCGGCGCTCGCATCAGCGGGTAGGGGTTCACACCAATGCACGTCAGAACCGGACTCTCGTACGGCGACGCCCTGCTGGTCCCCCAGCGCTCGCCCGTCGACAGCCGCAGTGACGTCGACCTCTCGACGCACCTCACGCCGTCGCTCGAGCTCGAACTGCCCGTCCTCTCGGCGCCGATGGACACCGTCACCGAGGTCGACACCGCCGTCGCGCTCTCGTCGATGGGCGGCTTCGGGACGATTCACCGCTTCCTGGGCATCGACGAGCAGGCCGAGCAGGTCCGGGCCGTCTCGACGGCGGGCGAACGAGTCGGCGCCGCCGTCGGCATCGACGAGGAGTTCCTCGACCGGGCCGAGGCCGCGCTGGCGGCGGGCGCCGACTGTCTCGTGGTCGACGTCGCCCACGGCCACATGGAGGCGGCGCTCGACGCCGTCGCCGCCATCGACCGCGAGTTCCCCGACGCGCCGCTCGTCGCCGGCAACGTCGTCACGCCGGCCGGCGTCCGCGACCTCCACGCCGCCGGCGCGGACGGCGTGAAGGTCGGCGTCGGCCCCGGCTCGCACTGTACCACCCGTGAGGTCGCCGGAGCGGGCGTCCCGCAGCTCACGGCGGTCGACGACTGCGCGTCGGTCGCGCGCGACCTCGGCGTCACCGTCGTCGCCGACGGCGGCATCCAGACCTCCGGCGACGCGGCGAAGGCGCTGATGGCGGGTGCCGACACCGTCATGCTCGGCGGCTTCTTCGCCGGGACCGACGAGGCGCCGGGCGACGTCGTCGAGGTCGACGGCGAGCGCTACAAGCGCTCGCGCGGCATGGCGACGACGAGCGCGAACGAGGCGCGCACCGACAAGGACCTCGCACCCGACGCGGACGAGGGGGTCGACGGCCTCTCGCCGTACCGCGGTCCGCTCGAAGTCGCGCTCTCCGAGTTCGTCGCCGGCGTCCGCTCGGGCGTGAGCTACTGCGGCGGCCACACGCTCGCAGAGGCCCGCTCGAAGGCCGAGTTCATCCGTGTCGAGGCCGGGGCCAAGGAGCGCGAGGGCGCCCACTCCATCCGCGCACGCGAGGAGTAGAGTGCAGTGGTCTCACAGGTGAGACCTACTTGAGCGACCCGCACGCCCCGGTCAGAGCGGCGAGGCGTTCCGGTCGCCGCAGACCGGGCACTGCACCCGCCCCCCGTCGGGGACCTCGAACGTCTCGGGGCACGCCGAGCACTGGTACGTCGTCGGGCTGTCGTCGTCTCCGCCGAACACGCGGTTCACGAGTCCCATCTGGATTCCTCCAGTATCGAGGACGCTCGACGCGAGAGTAAAACGGCTCGCTCGTTGCGGTGGTTGCATCCCCGGAACCGTCGAAACCACCCGACGTGAACGGTACGAACCGTCGGATAGGCGGAGGATTACGGGTTACTCCTGCTCGTCGAGTGCCTGCCACGACAGCCGCGGGTTCCGCGCCGCGCCCGCCTGGTCGATGCGTCGGGCGGCGGTCCGCTGGGGGGCCGACTCGATGGCCGCCTCGTCCTCCTCGGCGACGGCGTCGAACGCCGCGGCGAGCTGGTCGAGCGACGCGCGGTTCTCCACCTCCGTCGGTTCGGTCATCAGCGCCTCGGGGACCGCCTCGGGCCACTTCGTCGTCGGTGGGTGGACGCCGTAGTCGAGCATGCGCTTGGCCACGTCGGCGGCGTCCGTATCGGCGCTCGCGACGAACTCGTGGTGGAACGGCTCGAAGGGGACGTCGTAGTCCACCTGCGAGGCGAGGTAGTTGGCGTTGAGCACCGCCTTCGCGCTGGCGTCGGAGAGCCCCTCGTCGCCGAGGCGGGCGATGTAGGCGTACGCCTTCACCAGCACGAGCCAGTTGCCCTGCTCGCCGTGGACCTTCCCGATGGACCGCTCGGGGGTGAACAGCTCGTAGCCGCCGTCGGTCCGCCGGACGCGGGGGTCGGGGAGGAACTCCGCGAGGTCCTCGCGGACACCGACCGGTCCCGCACCGGGGCCGCCGCCGCCGTGGGGCGTCGCGAACGTCTTGTGGACGTTGTAGTGCATGACGTCGAAGCCCATGTCGCCGGGGCGGACGCGCCCGAGGAGGGCGTTGAGGTTCGCACCGTCGTAGTAGAGCAGGCCGCCGGCCTCGTGGACGACGTCGGCGATGCGCTCGATGTCGCGCTCGAACAGCCCGAGCGTGTTCGGGTTGGTGAGCATGAGCGCGGCGGTGTCGTCGCCGACGGCCGCCTCGAGCGCCTCCAGGTCGACGCGGCCGTCGTCCGCACCGGGGAGTTCGACCACGTCGTAGCCCGCCAGCGCGGCGCTCGCGAAGTTCGTCCCGTGGGCGGAGTCGGGGACGATGACCTCCGACCGCTCCTCGCCGTTGGCCTCGTGGTAGGCCTTCGCGACGAGGATGCCCGCGAACTCGCCGGCCGCACCCGCCGGGGGCTGGAGCGTGACGGCGTCCATCCCGCCGATGCGACCGAGGTAGTCCTGCAGGCGGTAGAGGAGTTCGAGCGTCCCCTGGACGCTCTCGGGCGAGCGGTCGGGGTGGACCGCGGCGTGAGGGTTCGCGGCGACGTCCTCGGTGAACTTCGGGTTGTACTTCATCGTGCAGGAGCCGAGGGGGAACGGGCCGTTCTCGACGCCGTAGTTCATCTCCGAGAGGCGCGTGTAGTGGCGCGCGAGTTCCGGCTCCGAGAGGTCGGGCAGTTCGAGCGTGTCGCGCGTCAGGCCGTCGGGGAGCGAGGACTCCACCTCGACCTCGCGGGTGTGTTTCTCCGAGAGCAACGGCTCGTAGCGCTCCTCGTCGGCCGTCCAGCGCGCCTGGTCGAAGGTCAGCGTCCGGTCGCTCCCACGGGTCGCTCCGTCGTCGCGTTCGCTGTCGCTCACGCGACCACCTCCAGCGCTTCGACGAGCGCGTCGCGCTTCGCGGCGTTCGTCTCGGTCGTACAGAGCTGGACGTGGTGTTCGTCGACGACGTGGACGGCGAACCCCTCGGCTTCGAGGTCGGCGGCCACCGCGGCCGCCGGCTGGTCCGTGTGGGCGACGAACTCCCGGAAGTGGTGACGGTCGTCGACCGGCGCCTGCAGGCCCACGACGTCGTCCACCCTCGCCGCGAGGTCCGCGGTCGCCGTCACGCACTCCTCGGCGAGGTCGGCCAGCCCCTGCGGGCCGAGCATCGCGGCGTGCATCGCGGTCCGCAACGCGACCCACGCCTGGTTCGTGCAGATGTTGCTCGTCGCGCGCTCGCGGCGGATGTGCTGTTCGCGCGTCTGGAGCGTGAGCGTGTAGGCGCGCCGGCCGGTCGCGTCCTCGCTCGCGCCGACCAGCCGCCCCGGTACCTGCCGGAGGTGCTCCTCGCGACAGGCGAACAGCCCGAGACCCATCCCGTAGCTGGTCCCCAGCCCGAGGGAGGCGGCCTCCCCGACGACGACGTCCGCACCGACGCTCGCGGGTTCCTGCAGCAGCGCCAGCGCGAGGATGTCGGTGCCGAGGACGAACAGCGCGTCGTGCTCGTCGGCGAGGTCGCCGAGGTCGGCGAGGCGCTCCTCTATCGCACCCCGGACGGTGGGGTTCTCGGCGTAGAGCATCACCACGTCCTCGTCGAGGCGTTCGGCGAGCGCGTCGACGTCGGCGTTCGCGGCCGTCATCGGGTACGACTCGACGGCGAGGTCCGTCCCCGTCACGTAGTTCTCGAGGACGCCGCGTCGTCCCTCGTGGAGCTGTTCGGGGACGAGAACCGTCTCGCCCGACACGCCGCGAAGCCGGTCGGCGAGCGTCGCCGCCTCTCCCAGCGCCGTCGCCGCGTCGTACATCGAGCAGTTCGCGACCTCGAGGCCGGTGAGCTCGACGAGCATCGACTGGTACTCGAAGAGCGCCTGCAGGAACCCCTGCGCGACCTCGGGCTGGTACTGCGTGTAGGAGGTGAGGAACTCCGAGCGAAGCGAGAGGTGGTCGACGAGCGAGGGGACGTAGTGGTCGTAGTGACCCCGCCCGAGGAACTCGGTGAGGTCGGCGTTGCGCCCGAGCGTGACGTCGAGGTGGGTGCGGACCGCCTGCTCGCTTCGCTGGTCGATACCGAACGCGCCGTCGAAGCGCAGTTCGTCGGGGACGTCGAAGAGGTCCTCCTCGCTCGCGACGCCGACGGCGTCGAGCATCGCCGCCGTCTCCGCCGGCGTGTGCGGCGCGAAGGGACTCCCGGATTCGTGGCTGCTCATGATTGGATGAGAGTGGATGTCCGTGAACTGGACATCGAGTGGTCATCGGTTACAAGTCCCTGCATATGATACCGTCGGATTCGCGGTGAAAGACGCACGGTCGTGGTGTCTCGCGAGGAGAAGGTCGCGTGAGATGGGCACGAACGTGTGAGACCGGTGGCGCACGGGTGAGCGGCGTCGACGGACCGTGCGAACGAGCGAGGGTGGAGAAGAGAGCGCGACGCGACCCGGACTACTCGACGTAGCGGTACTTGCGCTCGCCCATGCGGCCCCAGCCGTCGAAGGCGAACTCGTCCTCGGGGACGGTGAACTCCTCGACGTCGTCGACGCGCTTGTCGTGGTTGTGGGCGTCGTGGACGCGCTCGTACTCCTCGAAGGCGATGTCGCGGCGGTTCGCCAGCTGTTCGTCGACCGTGAGCCCTTCGATTTCCTCCTCCCAGCCCGGCTGGACGGTCTCGGCGTGGATCTCGGCCTGAGCGCCGCTGCCGTAGGAGCCGACGAGGAGTTTCTCGCCCGTCAGGTCCCAGCCGTTCTCGTAGGCGTGTTTCAGGCCGCTCGCGCGGGCGACGTGGACCGAGCCGGTGTACCAGTTGCCCACCTCGCGGGCGATTTTCAGCGTCGGGGCGATGGCGCGGTCGTACCACTCGCGGTAACGCTCGGTCTCCTTCAGGGAATCGGTGTACTCGAGGACGGCGTCGAGGAACGCCTCCTCGTCGTCGAACGCCTCGTAGCGCGGCTGGCGGCCGATGTCGCCGGCGAGTTCCTCCTCGATGCTGGTGTCGCGAATCATGTGCCGGTAGCCGAGCAGCGCCGCCTTCCGGACCATGCCGGGGAAGGGGGTGTGGAAGGGGACGAGTCTGTAGTCGTCGGGGTGGGTGTCGCCGGCGACGCTCTCGAAGTCCTCCAGCGCCTCACGCATACGTGCGAGGTACACCTGCACCGAGCGCTTGCCGTCGACGCTCGGGAACTGCTGGTTGGGCTTGAGGAAGTCCGTCTCGTCGGCGCTCCCGTAACCCTGCTCGGCCGAGAGTTCGACGAGGTCGGGGTCCTCGCTGATGAGCATGGCCACCGCGCCGGCGCCCTGGGTCGCCTCGCCGGCGTCGCCGCGCGCGTACAGCGCGGTGTCGGTGGCGATGACGAGCGCGCTCCGGCCGCGGTTGCGCCCCGCACGAATCCAGTTGTAGGCGTCGTCGAGGCTCTGGGTACCCGAGATGCAGGCGAACTTCCGCTCGCCCTTGTTGGCGTGGTGGAAGTCGCCGTCGAAGACCTGTTCCAGACAGCCGGCGATGTACGTCGAGACCGGTTTGGAGTTGTCGAACGCGGACTCGGTGGCGACGTCGATACGGCCGATGTCGGCCGGTTCGAGGTCACGCCGGTCCATCAGTCGGTAGGCGGCGTTCGCCCCCATGGTGACGATGTCTTCGTAGGTGTCGGGAAAGGAACTGGCCGCGAGGCCGAGACCCTTCGTGTACTTCTCCGGTTCCTCCCCCTTCGCGGGGGCGAACGTGTTGGCGAGGTCGAGTTTCAACTTACCCGTGTGAATCTCGATGGCGTCGATGCCGACGGACGTCATGACAGACGAGTGGACTGGTTCGTATAAGTGTTTGACGACACCGAATTCGTCGTTCGTCGAAGTCGTCCGACGCGGGGCTGACGCTCCCCGTCGTGAGTTGGTGGAAGAACGCGACGACCGACCGCCGAGGGGTCCGGAGAGGTGGGGCCGTCCGGGAGGTTACTCCTCGTCGTCCTCGATGACCTCTGGGTCCCGGAGCGCCTCGTGGAGGCTGTTGAGGCCGTCGACCCACTCGGCGACGAGGCCGTACTCGATGTCCTCGACGGCGCTCACGTCGAGGTCGGCTCCGTCGATGATGAGCGTCCCCGCCGTCACGCAGTGGACGTGGGCGGCGTCGACGTCCTCCTCGGCCTCGGCGTTGCGCGCGGCCTCGATGTGGTCCTCGGGGGTCCCGTCGCCCGCGACGCCCGCGACGACGTACTCCTGGGCGGCGTGGAAGACGCAGACGAGTGCGGTCTGGACCGCGTCGATGAGCATCAGCGTCTCCTCGTCGTCGATGTCGACCTCGGTGAGGACGATGTCGCTGATGCCCTCTATCTCCTCCATCGCCGCCTCCTCGTCGAGGTCGCCCTCGTCGTATGCGGAGACGACCTTCGCCACCGCGATGACGGCGTCGTCCTGGAGGTTCATTCGGAGGCGGGCGGAGTTCTCGTCTTCGAGGTCCACGCCCTCCTCGTCGAGGCGGTCGAGCCAGTTCTGCCAGCGTTCGTCGGTGTAGTACTCACCCTCCGGCGTACTCATACCCACGACTTCGGGCGCCCGGCCATATGCCTTTTCGTTACGCCAACGTCCCGAGAGTGTCGATACCGTACACCAATCGCGGGGTCTCGACGTGCGCGCGCTCCAGCGCCTCGTCGTACCCCTCCTCGCGGAGCCAGCGGGTCCGCCGGGGGACCGTCTTCGGCCCGAGCACCGCGCCCGGTCGGTCCGGGTCGTCGATGAAGTCCGTCTCCATCATGAACGGCACGTCGCGCTCGACGACGCGTTCGAGTTCGTCCTTGTCGGCGAGGACGCTCGGCGTCGGGCCGACGACGCCGCCCGTCGAGTAGTGTTTCACCACCCGCTCGCGCGCCATCCCCGCCTCCTCGGCCCAGTCGGCGACCTCGGTGAAGTCCTCGCTCCCCTCGGCGTGGAGTTGCACCGCGCAGCCGAGGTCGGCACCGAGTGCGAACGCGTGGCGCATCACCTCGTTCGAGGCCGCCCACACCGCCTCGGAGACGTCGTAGTGCGGGCGTCCCGACTTGAGCGCGAGCGCGCGTCCCTCCTCGACGTACTCGGCGGCGACGTCGAGGCCCGCACACATCAGGTCGCGCGCGTCCTCGGGGTCGTAGCCGCGCTCGACCAGTTGCGAGACGAGCGCCGGGTGGACCCCGAGGACGGGCCACGCGCGTCCGGGCAGCACCTCGGTCGAGTCGGCGACGACGTCGAGGGTGTGGTCGTAGGCGACGCGGAAGTCGTCTCCCGCCTCGACCGCGACGTCGTAGTGCCAGGAGGGTTTGTTCAACACGAGCAGGTGGGTGCCGCCGTGGTCGGCGAACTCCTCGGCCGCCTCCACCCCGCGTCCCTTCACCGGGTCGAGGTGCAGGTGGTCGTCGAGAATCGGGTCCATACCTCGATTCCTCCCAGCGTCGGCAAAAGCCCCGCGCTCTCGGGGCAATTCACTCTCGCCTTCTGAAGAGGAACCGGGGAGGACACGTCTCGACAGCCGTGTCGGGGGACAAAACGTTCAGTCGAGCGTCACGGCCTCGTGGGCCGTACTCGGGAGGGCGTCCGAGCGGCCGTAGTCGCCGGGCGCGATGGCGAGCGTTCGAGCGCCGCGGGCGGCGGCCACCTCCAGCACCGGCTTGAAGTCCATGTCCCGGGAGGCGACGGCGAGGACGTCGACGTCGCCGTCGACGACGGCCGTCGTCGCGTCCACGGCGAGTTTCACGTCCACGTCGCCGCTCGTCGTCACCACCTCGAAGCCGTGGGCCTCGGCCGCCTGTATCAGCCCCGGCGTCGCGTGCTCGTCGACGTAGAGCCGTGCGTGCGTGATGCGCCCCCGCTCGGCGGCCGCGGTCCTGACGTCGTCGAGGTCGACGTCGAACTCCGTCCGGAAGACGTTCGGCCCGTCGACGAACAACCCGACCCGCCGCTCCTCGTCGCCCACGAATCGGCGCAGCAGCCCGCTCATGGCCGACCCGAACCGGCGCCCGGCTATAGTCGTGCTGGTTCGGGTTGTTATCCCTTTATTACTATCTAAATTAAATCTATTATCAATAGATTAAAATACTGTCTCTCGAAGGGATAGTCACTATGCGTGAGAGAACCTCACTCGGCCGCCGTAGCTTCCTTCGACTGTCCGGACTCGCCGGCGTCGGCGCCTTCACCGGTATCACGGGCGCGACGCCCGGCCGTTCGCCGGGGGCGAGAGGGGACGAACTCCTCGTCGGCGTCAGTCGGAGCGACGAGTCGAAGCGGAAGGGACCGGGGCGGGCCATCGAGAAGGACCTCCCGGAGCAGGCCCGTATCGCACACGAGAACGCGGCACTCGGCTACGCTGCCGTCGAGTTCCCCGGGGAGGGGACCGACCGCGCCCGCGAGAACTTCCGCCGGGCGATGGCCAGACGGGAGGACGTGAAGTACGTCGAGGAGAACGCCACCTTCGAGACGCTGCTCGTCCCGAACGACCCGCGCTTCGACGACCAGTACGCGGACCAGACGGTGAACGCGCCGACGGCGTGGGACGTCACGCTCGGCGACGCGGACGTCACCGTCGCGGTCGTCGACCAGGGCGTGAAGTACGACCACCCGGACCTCGACGGGAACGTCGCCTCCGACCCGGGGTACGACTTCGTCGACGACGACGGCGACCCCTACCCCGACGACCTCGGAGAGGAGATACACGGGACCCACGTCGCCGGCATCGCCGCCGCCGAGGTGGACAACGGCGAGGGCGTCTCCGGCATCGGCAACTCGACGATACTCGCCGCGCGCGCGCTGAGCGAGACGGGCAGCGGGAGCACGAGCGACATCGCCGACGCCATCCAGTGGGCCGCCGACGAGGGTGCCGACGTCGTCAACCTCTCGCTGGGCGGGGGCGGCTACACGAACACGATGAAGAACGCCGTCTCCTACGCGACGGACCAGGGGGCGCTCGTCGTCGCCGCCGCCGGCAACGACTCCGGTCAGCCCGTCTCGTACCCGGCGGCCTACAGCGAGTGTCTCGCCGTCTCGGCGCTCGACCCCGACGAGGGCCTCGCGTCGTACTCCAACGTCGGCCCCGAGATAGAACTCGCCGCGCCCGGGACGAACGTCCTCTCGACGTGGACGGGTGACGACTACGAGACGATATCGGGCACCTCGATGGCGACGCCCGTCGTCGCCGGCGTCGCCGGCCTGACGCTCGCCGCGTGGGACCTCTCGAACGAGGAACTCCGGACGCACCTGAAGGACACCGCCGTCGATATCGGCCTCGCGGACGACGAACAGGGGAGCGGACGCGTCGACGCCGGTAACGCCGTGACGACCGAACCGGGGAGCGGGTCCGGCGGCGACGACGGCGACGACGGCGACGACGGTGGGGACGACGGCGGGAGCGGCGACTCCGAGTCCGTCTCCGTGAGCGACTCGCTGTCGGGCTACTGGGACGCCGACTGCTGGAGCTATCCGTTCCAGTACGACGCCCCGAGTCGCGTCGTCGTCGAACTGAGCGGCCCGTCGAACGCCGACTTCGACCTCTACGTGAACGACGGCGTCGGCTCCTGCCCCTCGACGTCGGACTACGACTACCGGTCGTGGACCGTCGACAGCCAGGAGCGCATCAGCATCGACGCACCCGACACCTCGACGGACCTGCGCGTGCTCGTCGACTCCTACAGCGGGGGCGGCGACTACACGGTGACCATCACCGAGTTCGCCTGACCCCGTCGCCTCGATATCCCTCGACCGTCGCACTCGGCTCTGACTGCGACGTTCTCACCCGACCCCTCGTTCTGACCTGACCGGTGCCACTAGATATATCCGACCGGGTCGAGTAGCCCGGCGTATGTCCGACGACGAACACGGCCGCGACGTGGAACTCGCGAAGGAGAAAGACGAGGAAGAGGCGGAGGACATCGAGGAGGCGGAAGCCGAGGCGAAGGAGGCCGCCCGCGAGCAGCAAGAGAAGGAGATAGCGGAGGAAGTCGAGCGCAAGTCCGAGGTTCGCGAGGAGGAGGCCGCGGACCAGGAGAACATCGACAACCACCGCGACGAGCGACCCTTCGAGAGCTGAACGGCACGCTTCGAGTTTTTCCTGTTCGACCACCGCGTCGAGCCCCCGGTACGGCCACCCGGTGGTGTCGACGCGTCCCGTCGTCGCCCCCTACGTGCCGTTCCCGCCCGTGACGGGCGGACAGATGCTCACCCGGTCGTCCGGTGTCAGTTCCGCGTCGAGGTCCGCCCGCTTCCCGTCGTGGAGGACGGCCACCGAGGGGGGCGTCCCCTCGCCGTCGAGGAGTTCCCCGTCGAGTGCGGGGTAGTCGGCTTCGAGCGCCGCGAGCAGGTCACGGACCGTCGTTCCCGGGGCGACCGCCCGGTCGAGCGTCCGCTCGCCGACCCGCTCGCGGAACGTGGCGAACAACCTGAGTTCCACCTCCATGGTGGAGCGAGGGGCCGACGGGTGATGAACCCCGACCTCCTCCGAGCGGTTGGAGGGGGTCGACAGGTCGAAGGAGGCCGACCGGCGCAGTGCGAACCGTCCTACGACCGCCGGGGGCTGTCGGGTGCCAGCGCGTCGTCGTAGATGGTGACGAACAGGTCCTCGATCTCCTCGCGGGTGGGCCGACGCGGGTTGTTGTCCGGCGACCCGGAGTCGATGGCGTCCTGGGCCATCGTCCCGACCACGTCGAGGTAGGCCTCCCGGTCGGGAACGTCGCCGAACTCGTCGAGGTAGGAGGCGAGCGAGACGTCTTCACAGACCTGCAGGACGGCGTCGGCGGCGGCCTCGGCGGCCTCGCGGGTCGGCGTGTGCGCATCGGCTGCACCCATCAGACGCGCGATTTCGGCGTACTTCTCGGGGGCCGCCATCACCGAGAACTCCATCACGTAGGGGAGGATGAGCGCGTTCGCGAGGCCGTGAGGGATGTGCAGTTGCGCGCCGAGCGGCCGGGCCATCCCGTGGACGAGCGCCACCGAGGAGTTGGTGAACGCCTGGCCGGCCTGGAGCTGGCCGATCATCATCTCGGTGCGGGCCTCGATGTCGTCGCCGTTGGCCCACGCCTTCGTGAACGAGTCGCTGATGCGCCTGATGGCCGACCGGGCGTAGTCGTCGGGGACGCTGTAGGACTTCACGGAGACGAACGCCTCGATGGCGTGGGTGAGCGCGTCGATGCCGGTGAAGGCGGTGTGGCTCCGGGGGAGCGAGCGGGTTATCTCGGGGTCCTCGATGGCGACGGTCGGGACGACGTTCTGCGAGACGATGAGGAACTTCGTCGAGGTGGACTCGTCGGAGACGACGACCGACCGGGTCGCCTCGCTGCCGGTCCCCGCCGTCGTGTTGACGGCGACGATGGGCGGCGAGGGGTTCGGGACGCCCTCGTAGCCCGCGCGGTCGACGCCGTAGTCGCGGATGGACCCGCCGTTGGCCGCGAGGATGCCGACCCCCTTGCCCGTGTCGATGGACGACCCGCCGCCGAGCGTCACGATGACGTCGCAGTCCTCCGACTCCCAGAGGGCGAACGCGTCCTCGATGTTCTCCACCGTGGGGTCGGGCCGGACGTCGGTGTAGGTGACGACGTCGAGGCCCGCGTCCTCGATGGTCTCGACGAGCGACTCGCCGTGGATGTCGAAGATGACCTCGCTCGCGACGACCAGCGCCCGGTCGCCGTAGGTGGCGGCGTAGTCGCCGACCTCGTCGGCGGCGCCGCTGCCGAGGACGACCTTGCTCGGCGAGACGACCAGTCGGGTTCCGTGCTGTAAGTCAGAGTCCGGCATGGTGGCGGACACCACGGACCGGGGGGCCTACCGCTTTTCGGACCTCGTCTGACATGACCGCCGGGCGACCGAACGCACAACGCCTTTGCTCGCGGCGCCCGCTCCACTACGTACCATGGGTGACGACGACACGGCGAACCGGTGCGGACGGACGCGGGCGAGCCGCGGGGGCGGGCGGTGAGCGACCTCCCCCCGGTGTACGGCGGCGAGATACTCCACGTCCACCTCGACACCGGCGAGACGGAGCGGGAGGCCATCGACCCGGCGGACGCCCGGCGCTTCCTCGGCGGGAACGGTTTCGCCGCGAAGCAGGTGTACGAACACGTCCCCGACGACGCGGACGCCTTCGACCCCGAGAACGTCCTCGCGTTCGCCGTCGGGCCGATGAACTACACGCCCTTCCAGAGCACGAGTCGCGGCGTCGTCGGGTTCGTCTCCCCGATGACCGGCGGCTTCTTCGACTCCACGTTCGGCGGGACGTTCCCGCAGGCCCAGAAGACGACGGGCTTCGAGGTGGTGGTCCTCCACGGCGTCGCCGAGGACCTCTCGTACGTCCACGTCGACGAGGAGGGAGCGCGCCTGGAGGACGCGAGCGAGTTCGCCGGGATGGACACCTACGAGACGTGTGCGGCGGTCCGCGAGGCGGAGGGCCGGGGCCACGAGACGCACGTCGTCGCCGCCGGCCCCGCCGGCGAGAACCGGGTGCGGTTCGCCTGCCTCCTCCACGACGGGAAGTTACGGGAGGGCGTCGCCGGGCGCGGCGGCGCGGGGGCCGTCCTCGGGTCGAAGAACGTGAAGGCTGTCGCGATTCGGGAGGGCGAGTTCACCCCCGAACCGGCCGACGAGAGCGGTCTCAGGGAGCTCGCCAACGGGCAGATGGGCGAGCTGATGAACGAGACGGAGATGCTCCAGGAGTACGGCACGAGCGGCCTCGTCAATCCCATCAACGAGATGGGGAAACTCGGGACCCACAACTACCAGCACGAGCAGGCCGACGAGGCCGACGCCGAGGCGGTCAGCGGCGAGACCCTCAAATCGAAGTACGTCACTGAGGACACCACCTGCGCGAACTGCGCCGTCCGCTGCGGGAAGCACGTCTCCGTCCAGTCCGAGGGGCTGACCGAGGCGAAGATACCCGAGTTCGAGAGCCTCTTCGCCACGACGACGATGCAGGAGGTGTACGACATCAAGCGCGTGATGAAGGCCAACGACCTCTGTGACCGCCTCGGGATGGACACCATCTCGTGGGGCGTCACGGTCGCGTTCGCGCGCGAGTGCAACGAACAGGGGTTGCTCGACCACCACGACTCGCCGCACCTCGACTTCGGGGACGCCGACGGTCTGGTCGAACTGGCCCGCCAGACCGCCCACCGCGAGGGGTTCGGCGACCGGCTCGCCGAGGGGTCGTTCCGCCTCGCCGCGTCGCTGGAGGACACCGAGAGCGCCGAGCGCTTCCTCCACGGCTCGAAGGACCTGGAGTTCGCCGCCCACTCCCCGCGGGGCCTGAAGGGGATGAGCATCGGCTACGCCACCGCGACGCGCGGCGGGTCGCACCACGACACCCGCCCGACGCGCCAGTACGGCGGCGAGCACGACGAGACCACCGAGGGGACGCCCGAGTTCGCCGCCCGCTCGCAGCACTACACCGCCCTCGGCGACTCGCTCACCCAGTGTCGGTTCGTCAGCGAGGGGGGCTGGGGCAAGGAGGTGAACGAGAACTACCGCGACGCCCTCAGCCTCGCGACCGGGTGGGACCTCTCGGTCGACGACGTCGAGGAAATCGGCGAGCGGGTGTACAACCTCGAACGCCTCATCAACGTCCGGCGGGGCGTCGCCAGACGGGAGACGGACACGCTCTCGCATCGCGTCACGCACGAACCCATCCCCGACGGCCCCTCGGAGGGGATGTACTGTCCGCCCGAGGAACTCGACGCGATGCTCACCGAGTACTACGACGTCCGGGGCTGGGACGACGACGGGACGCCCACCGAGGCGACGCTCTCCCGCCTCGACATGGGCGAGTTCGCCTGAGGCGACCCGGGGGAAACGGTGAAGCGACCTCCGTGCGAGGGGTCACCATGACAAACGTCGGCGACGAGGCACCCGACTTCACGGTACCGAAGGCGGGCGGCGAGGCGTACAACGACCTCGAGGCGTTCACGCTCTCGGAGGCAGTGAGCGAGGGCCCGACGGTCCTCGCCTTCTACCCGGCCGCGTTCACCAGCGGTTGTACCGCGGAGATGTGCGCCTTCCGGGACTCGATGGGGCTGTTCGACGACCTCGACGCGCGAGTGTACGGGGTCAGCGTCGACCTCCCGTTCGCCCAGAACATCTGGATACGGGCGGAGAACCTGAACTTCCCGATGCTCTCGGACTGGACCCACGAGGTCATCCACGCCTACGACGTGGTGCTCGACGACATGTATGGGATGATAGAGGTCGCCCAGCGGAGCGTCTTCGTCGTCGATACCGACGGCGTCGTCACGTACCGCTGGGTTCGCGGCGACGAGAACCCCGACTTCGAGGAACTGGTCGGCGAAGTCGGAGACGCCGTCGAGGAGGCGGCACGCTGAGGCGGGGCGCACTCGTCGACCTCTCGGCCATTTCGATATAGCAGCTGTTAATACACGAGTTCGTGAATATCGGCGACGGATAACCAAATCATTACGTCGCTGGCCCCGAGGTGTCGGGTATGGCCCTTCGCAAACCGCCGCTGTGGGACGTCCACGCCGAGCGGGACGCCACGTTCACGGAGTTCGGCGGCTGGGACATGCCGGTGGAGTTCGACTCCATCCGGACCGAACACGAGGCCGTCCGCGAGACTGTCGGTCTCTTCGACGTCTCGCACATGGGCGAACTCGAGGTCCGAGGCCCCGACGCCGCGGCCCTCATGCAACGGCTCACCACCAACGACGTCTCCCGACTCGCGCCGGGCGAGGGCCAGTACTCGGCCATCACCGACAGCGAGGGCGTCATCCTCGACGACACCATCGTCTACGCGCTCCCGGAGGCGCGCCAGCCCGACACCGGCGAGGGCTTCCTGTTCATCCCGAACGCGGGCCACGACGGGGAGATGGAAGCGCGGTGGGTCGACCACCGCGACGAGTGGGACCTCGACTGCGAGGTCGAGAACCGAACCGCCGAGTACGCGATGGTCGCGCTCCAGGGTCCAGACAGCGAGGACCTCCTCGCCGACGCCGCGGGCGAGGCCGTCCGCGACGTGGCCCCCTTCGACTTCGTCGAGGCCGATATCGAGGGCGTTCCGGTCCTCGCGGCCCGGAGCGGCTACACGGGCGAGGACGGCTTCGAACTCCTCTGTCCGTGGGACGACGCCGAGGCCGTCTGGTCGGCGCTCCCCTGTCAGCCCTGCGGCCTCGGCGCGCGGGACACCCTCCGACTGGAGAAGGGCTTCCTCCTCTCGGGGCAGGACTTCGACGCCGAGTCGAACCCGCGGACGCCCTACGAGGCCGGCATCGACTTCGTCGTCGCCCTCGACACGGACTTCGTCGGGCGCGACGCGCTGGCCGACGCCACCGACCCCGACGAGCGGTTCGTCGGCTTCGAACTCCGAGAGCGGGGGATTCCCCGGGGCGGGTACGACATCACCGACGCCGAGGGGACCGTCATCGGGACCGTCACCAGCGGGACGATGAGTCCCTCGCTGGGCGAGGGCATCGGCCTCGGCTACGTCCCGCGCGAGTTCGCAGCCCCCGGCACCGACATCGGCATCGTGGTCCGCGGCCAGCGGAAAGACGCACGCATCACCGACATACCCTTCCTATGAGCTTCGAGATACCCGACGACCTGTACTACCTGGAATCGCACGAGTGGGCACGCATCGACGGCGACACCGCGAGGGTCGGCATCTCCGACTTCGCGCAGGACGAACTGGGCGACGTGGTCTTCGTCGAACTCCCCGACGGAGGGGAGTCCCTCGACCAGGAGGCGCAGTTCGGCGTCATCGAGTCCATCAAGGCCGTCTCCGACCTCTACACTCCCCTCTCGGGGACCGTGAGCGCGGTCAACGAGGACCTGTTCGACGCGCCGGAACTCGTCAACGAGGACCCCTTCGGCGACGGCTGGCTGCTCGAACTCGAAGGCGTAGACGAGGACGAACTCGACGCACTCCTCACGCCCGAGGCGTACGAAGAACAGATCGCCTGACTGCGACCTTCTCCCTCCGTCTCGCTCCCGTGGAGCGATGCGACTGGACGATGTATCTTCTACTGCTATACGAAGTATCAGGCACACGTATTTATACGATACTAAAAATCTCACAGAAGATTCCATACCACAGTTGCGTCCGCTGTGTCAGCGATGAACGTATCGCGGCGAGGGGCGCTCGCGGTCGGTTCTGGGGGGAGGGACCCGACCCGCCGCGGTGAGCGTGCGGTTTCAAGCGTGCGTCCCCCGTTGTCGGGACGATGCCGTTCGAGTTGACACGAGACCAGCGGACTCTCCGCGAGGAGACGCGCCGGTTCACCCGAGAGGAGATAGCGCCCGTCGCGGACGAGTTGGACGCGAACCGCGAGTACCCCGGCGAGATACTGGACGCGCTCGCGGAGCGCGGGGTGACGGGGCTCACCGTCGCCGAGACGTACGGGGGGCGGGGGGCCGGCCCCGTCGAACTCGCCGTCGTCGTCGAGGAACTGTCTGCGGGACTGATGTCGGTCGCCGCGGCGCTGTCGTTGCACCTCGGCGTCGCCGAGGTCGTCGAGCGCTTCGGCACCGACGCCCAGCGCGAGCGGTTCCTGCCGGCGATGGCGGCCTTCGAGCGGGTCGGCGCGCTCGGCCTCGCCGAGGCGGGGGCGGGCAGCGACAAGGCGGCGATGGAGACGCGCGCGGAGCGAGACGGCGACGAGTGGGTGCTCTCGGGACACAAGCAGTGGGTGACGAACGTCGCGGACGCCGACGTCGTCCTCCTCTACGCGCGGACCGACCCGCCCGAGGAGCGAGGTGGCATCAGCGCCTTCCTCGTCCCGGCCGGGGCGCTCGACGTCGTCCGCGAGTGGGACGTCATCGGTGGGCGCAGCGTCGGCACCTACCGCGTCGAGTTCGACGGCGTCCGGGTGGGAACGGACCGTCTCGTGGGCGAGCGCGGCCGTGCGCTCGAACGGCGGGGGGCCCTCCGGACGGGCGTGAACCTCCCCGCGCGGGCCGTCGGCGTCGCCCGTGCGGCGCTCTCCGACGCCGTCGACTACGTCCACGAACGCGAGCAGTTCGGGCGGGCCGTCGAGGAGTACCAGGGCGTCCGCTGGCGCGTCGCGGAGATGAGCCAGCGCGTCGAGGCCGCCCGGTTGCTGACGCTCCGGGCCGCGAGTGCGGCGGCCCGCGACGCGCCGACCGCGAGCGGCGATACGAGCCTGGCGAAGGTGTACGCCACCGAGGCGGCCGTCGACACCGCTTCTGACGCGATGGGACTCCACGGCGGGGTGGGGTACACCGGCGAACACAGCGTCGAGCGGTACTTCCGCGACGCGAAACTGCTGACCATCGCCGGCGGGTCGAACGACGTCCACCGCAACGCGGTCGCCGACGCCGCCTTCTCGCGGTGACGCGTCGGCACTCGGCGTTCGGATAGGCGTTCGGTCGCGGGTAGTAATCGAGAGGAGTGGGTCGAATCGGGTGGCTCAGTCCTGTCCGGCGGGAGTGCCCGACGTACTCGGCGTGCCGTCCCGGACGCGCCGAATCTTCAACCGGAGCGCGACGGTCGCGAGGAAGCCGACGGCGAGGGCGCCGGCGACGACGTAGAACGCCGTCGTGTAGTTCCCGGTCGACTCGACGACGTACGCGACCAGCGAGGGGCCGGCGACGCCGGCGAGCGCCCACGCGGTGAGCAGGTAGCCGTGGATGGCGCTGAGCTCTTTCGTCCCGAACAGGTCGCCGATGTACGCCGGCAGGCAGGCGAACCCGCCGCCGTAGCAGGTGATGATGAGGAACAGCAGGACGGCGAATATCGTCACGTTCGTCACCCGCGGGAGGAGGGCGAACGCGACGACCTGGATGGCGAAGAACAGGGTGTAGGTGTTCGTCCGCCCGATGTAGTCGGAGCCGCTGGCCCACCCGATGCGCCCGAGGCCGTTGAACAGTCCAGTGACGCCGACGATGGAGGCGGCCGTCGCCGCCGTGGCGCCGGTGATGGCCTGCGTCATGTTCGAGGCCACCGACAGCAGCATGATGCCGGCCGAGACGTTGATGAACATCATGAGCCACAGCAGGTAGAACCGGGGCGTCCTGAGCGACTCCCGCGCCCGCAACTGTGCGAGGTCGCCCCCCTCCTCCTCGTCCTCCAGGGCGTCCGGGTCGGCCCCCTCGGGGACCCACCCCTCCGGGGGCTTCTGCAGGTAACTCGCGCCGGCCGCCATGAACAGGAAGTAACTGGCGCCGAGGACGTAGAACGCGGTCGGGACGGACGTCGCCTCCATCAGGAAGGCGGCGACCGGACTGGTGATGAGCGCGCCGGCACCGAAGCCCATGACCGCCATCCCGGTCGCCAGCCCGCGCCGGTCGGGGAACCACTGGACCAGCGTGGAGATGGGGGCGATGTACCCGATACCGAGGCCGACGCCGCCGACGACGCCGTAGGTCGCGAGGAACAGCGGGTAGTTCCCGAGCTGGACGCTGAGACCGGCGCCGACGGTCCCGAGACCGAACAGGACGGCGGAGGCCAGCCCCGATACCCGTGGACCGTACTTCTCGACGAACGTCCCGAGGAAGGCGGCGGCCATCCCGAGCATGAAGATGGCGACGGTGAACCCGAGCGTGACGTCCGAGATGGCCCACCCCTGGGTCTCGTTGAGCGGGTTCTGGTAGACACTGTAGGCGTATATCGAGCCGATAGAGACGTGGATAGCGACGGCGGACAGCGCGATCAACCAACGGTTCTTCGACGCGGTTGTCTGTGGCATCGGCTGACAGGACTCGTGCACAACTGTAATAGTTTGTGGCTTAGCGTACATGGTTGTACACTCGAACACCGTGAAAACACGCCGGAGTCGGCGGGTCGGTCGACCGGCGGACTCACTCGCCGCGCACGACGGTCGCGAGTTCGTCCCGGTCGAAGAGGCGCTCGTCCTCGGGGACCTCGGGGTAGCTGTCGCCGTCCTCGTAGCCAGGCCACTCGCCGAACAGGTCCGGGTACAGTTGCTTGGCGGTCATCTCCAGTTGGAAGAGGTTGACGATGGGGCCCTGGAAGGCGGTACCGGAGGCGTAGAAGCGGTCGTTCTCGACGGCCGAGAGCTGACTCCCGACGGGGTGGTCCCGGACCGTCTCCAGAATCGAGTCGAACTCGTAGAACGGTGTGATGGCGAAGTGGTGGAGGACGACGTCGGGGTCGTACTCCAGCATCCCCTCGAAGTCGTAGCTCGCCTCGTAGTTCTCGGCGTACGTCCGGTCGCTGTCGGCGAACACGTCCCTGGCCCCGAGCGGCGCGGTGTGCGCGCGGCCGAAGCCGGGGCCGTTTATCCGGTACGGCGAGAACCGTTCGTCGTAGAACGCGACCTGTCCGACGGTCGGCCGTTCGTCCTCGGGCGGGAGGGCCGACTCGATGGTCCCAATGAGGTCGTCGTGCATCGCCGAGAGCGCCTCGAAGCGCTCGCGCTCCCGGAAGACGTCGGCGACCTTCCCGCACAGCTCCCAGAGCGAGTAGTACTCGTAGCCGTCCCGACAGCCCTCCGGCGGTTCGGAGTGCTGTCGGCTGTATCGGTTGCCGAACCACGGACCGACGTCGCGCCGGACGTCCTCGACGTCGGCCTCGCTCCACGCGTCGAAGGTCATCGCCCAGCAGGGGTCCATCAGGTGGACGTCGCTGTCGAGTTCGTAGTACACCTCCTTGTCCATCCCCTCGTTGAACAACTGCGTGAGGCCGTCCACCTCGAAGGAGACACCGTCCAGCGCGTCGTAGAAGTACGCCGCCGTCTCGCCGTAGCCGTCCGTGAACCCGAGGGAGTTCACCGACGCTCCGTGGCCGAACGCGACGGCCATGTCCGCGTAGTGGGGGCTGTAGGCCATCACCGACTCGGGGACGGCGTCGAACTCGACGTCCCCGACGGGCGAGAGCGTCACCGTGTACGACCCGTCCCCCTCGTCTCCGGTGTCGTTCGTTCCGTCCGTCCCGTTCGCCGGCCCACCGCCGGCGCTCCCGTTCGAGTCGCCCGCGCTCGGACCGCCGAGACACCCGGCGAGCAGTCCACCAGCCGCGATACCCGTCCCGCCGAGGAGGCGGCGACGCGTGAGTTCGCTGTCCGTCACCGACATTTAGGCTCGCCTAAACCAACATAGCTGTTGCGAAGTTTCGGCGTACCTAAACCAGCGTGTCCGGGTACGCTCCGGACCGTCGTCGACGGTCAGATGACTCGTCCGCCGCTCGGCGGGTGTGTCGGATTGCGACGAAGACGAGCGCTCCGACGTCGGCGGTCTCAGGACCCCTCGTAGAGGTGCATCTCGTCGAAGAAACGGTCGGTGACCTGTTCGGCGGCGTAGCGGAGGACGATGGTGTCGTCGGCGGCGTCCGCGAACAGGCCGAGCGGTATCTCGCCCTCGCCCATGTCCCGGTAGCCGCCGGCGCTCCCGACGTCGTCGAACGCGTGTTCGAGGACCGCCCCGGCGTTGACGCGGGGGTCGGTCGAGCGGATGCTCATTCGGATGTCGTTCTCGACGATGCCGAAGACGAGCACCGTCCGGACGCCCTCGAGGTTCAGGAGGTAGCGCGCAGCCTGCGGGAGGGCGTCCGTCTCGGGCGTGATACCGGCGGAGGTGACGAGCACCGACCCCCGGACCTCGCGGTTGCGGATGGCCTCGCCGATGGCGTCGAGGGTGGTGGGGCTGAACGCCGCGCCGTACATCTCCTCGACGAGTTCCACGTCGGCGTAGGGCCGGACGTACGCGCCGGCGGCGTACTCGTTCGCCGTCGGGTTGCGGACGTGGTCGAGGCGCTCGCGGTGGAGGGCGAACAGGAGCGCGGAGGCGAGGCGCTCGCTCGGTTCGACCGAGAGGTCCCGGAGGTACTCGACGAGGATGGCCGCCGTCGTGGCGTAGCCGGTCCGGCAGTCGACGAACGCCCCCTCGGGGACCCCCTCGCACGGCCGGTGGTCGACGACGACGTCGACGGTCCCCAACCCCCGGTCCTCGAAGGCGGTGGGGTCGGTGTGACCGACCAGCGCCACCCGGTCGAACCCCTCGGGACTGACCCCCTTCGCCTCCCTGAGGTCCACGTCGAGCAGGTTGACGAACGCCCGGTTCTCCTGGTGGGAGAGGTCCTCCGTGTAGACGAGCCGGACCGTCTCGACGCCGGCGCTGTGGGCGATGGTCTCGAGTGCGAGCGCGCTCGCTATGCAGTCCGGGTCGGGGTTGGCGTGACAGACCACGAGCACGGACCCGGCGCCGTCGAACGCCTCCACGAGTTGCTGTGCGTGACCCACGTCCACAGTAGGTGCGATTCGGAAATAAGTCTCGCCTCACCGTCACGACCGGGAGAGGGTCACGCGGGACGTGGTCGCGGCCGGGTAGACGGGTTCGGGCGTTCAGCCGACGGTCCGGAGCGCGTCGAGCATCGTCCCGATGTCGGTGTCGGTGATGGCGAGGGAGAACCCGTCGACGCGCGCGAGCGCGGGGGCGTGCTCCCAGAGGGCGTCGGGGTCGAGGCCGTGGAGGACGACGACGCTCGGCGTGGGCGTCACGACGCGCAGCGCGACCAGCGGGGACTCCCCCCGGGTGA
This sequence comes from Halomarina ordinaria, assembly GCF_030553305.1. Lineage (NCBI taxonomy): Archaea > Methanobacteriati > Methanobacteriota > Halobacteria > Halobacteriales > Natronomonadaceae > Halomarina > Halomarina ordinaria. Next base: position 603,376 of record NZ_JARRAH010000001.1, read on the forward strand.
CGTCGGTGAAGACGAGCGCTCGGTTGGTCGACTGGCCGTAGAGGCGGTAGAACTCCTCGCTCGACAGGCGGGTGATGGCCTCGATGGAGTTGATGACGGTGTGACCGGCGATGGTGCGCTGGCGGCCGGCGACCAGTTCCTCGGCGTCGATGGCCTCGTACAGTCGTTCGACGGGGATGGTCGTAGGGTACTCCCGGAGGTCGTAGACGATGTCGCTCTCGAAGCCGGCGGAGATGACCCGCGCGAACTGCCGGATGTGACTGCCCCCGCGCTCCTCGTCGATGTCGAGCAGCGCCTCGATGACCCGCCGGACGACGCCGATGCCGGGGCTCTTTCGCCGGCCGCTCTCGTAGTCCGAGACGACCGACGGCGAGACGTCGAGGCGGTCGGCGAGCGTCGTCTGGGCGACGTCGAAGTCCGTGCGCCACTTCCGGAGCGTCCCGCCGGGGTCGTCGCTCAGCACCACCTCGCCCGCGATGCGCTGCGCCAGGGTGCGCCGGAGGTCGGTCATTCGGTCACTCTCGGACCGGCGGCGGCTAAAGCGCTGCCGTATCGCGGACGTTTTTATCCGAACCTGTCCAAGTTCGACGCAGTGACCGACTCCATCCCGACCGGCTGCGCCCCCGTCGACGACCTGCTGGGCGGCGGCTTCGAGCGCGGCACCGTCACCCAGGTGTACGGCCCGCCCGCGGCGGGCAAGACCAACCTCGCGCTCGGCGCCACCGTCGAGACCGTCGCCGGCGGCGAGCGCGCCCTCTACATCGACACGGAGGGGCTCTCCATCGACCGCTTCGAGCAACTCGCGCGCGCTCGCGCCGGCGACGAAGGCGTCGACGGTCTCGCCTCGCGCGTCATGATCTCGGAGGCGCTCGACTTCGAGGAGCAGGCCGAGGCCGTCCGCGACGCCGCCGACGTCGCCTCCGGGGTCGACCTCGTCGTCCTCGACAGCGCGACCGGCTTCTACCGCCTCGAACGCGGCAGCGACGACGAGGGCGAGACCCTCCGGAAGGTCGTCCGGCAGGTGACCCACCTCCTCTCGCTGGCCCGTCGCTACGACCTCGCGGTCGTCATCACCAACCAGGTGTTCACGGACCCAGAGGGCGACCGCGCGCGCCCGCTCGGCGGCCACACGCTCACCCACTGGTCCGGGGCGGTCGTCCGCCTCGAACGATTCCGGGGGGGCAACCGCCGCGCGACGCTCGAGAAACACCGCTCGAAGGCGGCCGGCGCAACCGCGCGCTTCCGCATCGCCGAGGAGGGCCTCGTGGCCGCGGAGGAACCCTGACCGTGCCATGACGTCGCACGCACCGCGAGGAGCGAGACACCGATGATCGTGGTCGCTACCGCGGACTTCGAGGTGTACCACGGGGTGGTCAACGAGTTGCGCGACCGGGGCGCGCAGTTCACCACCCGCGAACCGGACGAGGGGCTCCCGGCGAACGCGCGCCTCGTCATCGTCGGTCCCGGGGAGGACCCCCCGGACGAGGAGGGGGCGGTGGCGGTGGTTCGAGCCGACCCCACCGACCCCCGCGGCGCGGTCGAGGAGGCGCTGGCGACGCTCCGGGGGGCGGAGGGGCGTACCGTCGTCGGCGTCGACCCCGGCGAGCGCCCCGGCATCGCCGTCCTCTCGGGTGACCTCGTCGTGGCGGCGTTCCAGGTGGACGCGAACGACGCCGCGGACGTCGTCCTCGACGAACTGTCGACGGCGACCGACCCCGTGGTCAGAATCGGCGACGGTGCGCGGCTGGTCGGCGCTCGCATCGTCGACGCCCTCGCCGACGCCGGCGTACCCGTCGAACTGGTCGACGAGACGGGCACGACCCCCTACGAGGGGACCGGCGCTCGCGGGATGGGTGACGTGCTCGCGGCCGTCAACATCGCTCGCCTCCCCGGCGAGCGCATCGAGGGGCGGAGCATCGAGCCGACCGCCGGCGAGATTCAGGTCATCAAGAGCCGGTCGCGCGAGGAGAGCGAGGACAACCGCACCATCACGGAGGCGCTCGCGCGCCGCGTCGCCCGCGGCGAGTTGAGTCTGGAGGAGGCGCTCGACGAGCACCGCGGGGAGTAACCTGACTATCTCGCTCGGCTGACACCATCGTAACCGATATTATCGAGGGAAGAGTACGGTGGAGACATCCATAGTACTACAAACGTCTACTGTTCGTCACGGAGGGGTCCGTACCACGTCGACGCGAGGGGAACGCCAGGGGGAACGACCGATGGAGTGGGCGTCGAGTGAGCGTTCTCGGCTCCACGACGACGGCGTTGAAGCCGGGACGCCTCTGGCGCGCGGCTACGATGCACACGCAGAAAGCGGGCGTATTGCTCGAACGGGGGCTGTACCGTCACTTCGGCGGCTACGCTATCGAACTCGCGTCCGGCTGGAACCCGAACGAGACGTCCGACTCCGCCGCGCGCTACGTCGCACGGGACATCCACGACTGGCGGATGTGGCTCGACAGCGAGGACGACGGTATCTCGCGGACGCTGCGCTGTTACGGCCTCCACGAACAGCTCTCGTCGGACGCGTTCGCCGCGGCACTCGCCGACGTGCGAGAACGGGTCGACGGGACCGTCCCCGTCGTCGACGTCGGCGCGAACATCGGCTACTACGCGCTCCTCGAGGCGGCGGTGCTGGGCGAACAGGCGCGGGTCTTCGCCATCGAACCGGCGCCCGACAACCTCGAACTGCTCACCCGGAACGTCAGGTCCAACGGCCTCGAGACGACCGTCGAGGTCGAACAGTGCGCCATCGGCGGGACGAACGAACCCGTTGAGTTGCGGCTGAGTAACTACTCCAACCGGCACACGGTGCGCGAACTGCCGGGCGACGTCTGGCGGAGCGGCTGTCAACACGACCGAGAGCGCGTCGAGGTCCCCCAGCGGACGGTCGACCGGTTCGTCGCCGACCGGGGGCTGTCCCCCGCGGACGTCGCCGCCGTCAGGATGGACCTGGAGGGCTACGAGACGGCCGTCGTCGAGGGGATGGAGGGGGTCCTCGACGCCGACGGGCCGCTCGTGGTCTTCGTCGAACTCCACCCCGTCCTCTCGGACGCGGAACTCGACGACGTCCTGTCGGCGTTCGACCGTGGCGGACTGTCCGTCGTCTCGGCCGTGGTCGACGAGTCGGTCGCCGGGACGAACCACACGATGAAGTGGCGTGGGGTCGACCTGCACGCGGAGTCGTTCGAGGAGGTCGCGGCGGCCATCCGCGAGACCGACCGCCCCGTCGAACTCGTCGCCAGCCGCTGACGGCGGTCACCGGTCGCCGAGCGCCGCCTCCGCCCATCGCATGACTTCGCGCACGGGCAGGTCCGTCTCGCGGGCCACCCGGGCCGCGTCGTCGTACTCCGCGCTCACGTCGAAGACCCGTCCCTCGTCGTCGCGCGCGACCTTGACCGCCACCTCGTGAGTCCCGTCGGCGAGGTCGAGTTCGACCGTCTCGAACTCGCGGTCGGCGACGAAGCGGTGGCGGACGCCCGTCTCGCGCACGCCGAGCGTGCCCGTCTCCTCGGCGAGTCTGCGCGCGACGCGCTCCGTGTCCTCGGGTCGCACGATGACCTTCACGAGGTGGCCCGGTCGGGACTTCTTCATCGTCGCCGGGAGGACCGACACGTCGCGCGCGCCGACCGCCGCGAGCGACTCGTGGAGGTCACCGAGTACCTCCGGCGGGACGTCGTCGACGTTCGTCTCGAGGACGCGGACCCCCTCGCGCGTGAGGCCGCCGCTCGTCGCGCCGACGGTCGCGCGGAGCACGTTCGGGTGGTCGGGGAAGTCGTGGCCGCCGGCGCCGTACCCCACGCGCTCGACCGAAAGCGTCGGGAAGGCGTCGACGCCCTCGGCGAGGTGCGCGAGGAGCGCCGCACCCGTAGGGGTGAGCAGTTCCGCCTCGACGGGGCCGCCGCGGACCTCCCAGTCGGCCTCGGCGGCGATGTTCAGCACCGCGGGCGCCGGGACGGGGTAGGTGCCGTGGCTCATCGACACCTCGCCGCCGCCCGTCGCGACCGGCGTCGTGACGACCCGGTCGGGGTCGAGGTCGGCGAGGAGCAGACAGGTCCCGACGACGTCCGCGATGGCGTCGTCCGCGCCGACCTCGTGGAAGTGCGTCGCCTCCAGGTCGGTCCCGTGGACCTGTGCTTCGGCCTCGCCAAGGACGCGGAAGACGGCGGTCGCGTCGGCCTCGACGTCGCTCGGGAGGCCCATCCCTTCCACCAGTTCGACGACCTCGCGATAGGTCCGGAGGGGACCGGCCCCCTCCGCGTGGTCGTGTTCGTGGTGGTCGTGGTGGCTGTGGCCGTGGTGGTCGTCCCCGTGATGATGGTGGTCGTGTTCGGCGTCGTCCCCGTGGTGATGATGGTCGTGTTCGGCGTCGTCCGCGTCGTGGTCGGCGTCATCGTCGCTCGCCTCGTCCTCGCCTCCCGTGTGTCGGACGACGACGCGCGTGGCGCTGATGCCGTTCTTCTCGACGGTGTCGACCTCGTACTCGACGGGCAGTCGCTCCTCGACCCGCGCGAGGACCGCGGGGTCGGCGCCGGCGGCGACGAGCGCCCCGAGGAGCATGTCACCGCTCGCACCCATCCGCCCGTCGAAGGCGATGGTGGTCATGTGTGGAGGGGTGGTCGCGTACCGCGAAAAAGCCGCGTGGTTCGGTGCGTGCACGCCCGACCGTGAGAAAGGTGAGCAAAAGGGATATACCCGGTCGCATCCGACCTACTGGTAATCCCGCACATGAACGAAGTGCAACTGGAGGTGGCGAAGGCCTACCCCAACGACTCGGGGCGCGGCATCGCACGCCTCGACCCGGACACGCTGCTTCACCTGAAGCTGAGCCCCGGTGACATCATCGAGATAGAGGGTGCGGACCGGACGGCCGCCAAGGTCTGGCGCGCCGACCGGCAGGACTGGAACACGGACACCGTCCGCATCGACGGGTTCACCCGGCAGAACGCCGACGTGGGCATCGGCGAGCGCGTGACCATCCGTAAAGCAGAGCACCGTAAAGCGAACAAGCTCGTCCTCGCACCGCCCGAGGAGGCGAGCGTCCAGTTCGGCTCCGACGCCGCCGGCATGGTCAAGCGCCAGATACTGAAGCGCCCCGTCGTCGAGCGCGACATCGTACCCGTCATGTCGAGCACGAACCACCCGTTCATGCGCTCGCCGGGGCAGGCCATCCCGCTCATCGCCGTCGAGACCGACCCCGACGGCGTCGCGCTCATCACCGAGGACACGGAGGTGGAACTCCGCGAGGAGCCCATCTCGGGCTTCGAGAAGACCGGCGGCGGCATCACCTACGAGGACATCGGGGGGCTCCAGGGGGAGATCCAGCGCGTCCGCGAGATGGTCGAACTGCCGATGAAACACCCCCAGATATTCAAGAAACTCGGCATCGAGCCGCCCCAGGGGGTGTTGCTCCACGGCCCGCCCGGCACCGGCAAGACGCTGCTGGCGAAGGCCGTCGCCAACGAGACCTCCGCGAGTTTCTTCTCCATCGCCGGCCCGGAGATCATCTCGAAGTACTACGGCGAGTCCGAACAGCAACTGCGCGAGATATTCGAGGACGCGAGCGAGGAGTCGCCCTCCATCATCTTCATCGACGAACTCGACTCCATCGCCCCCAAGCGTGAGGACGTCACCGGCGAGGTCGAGCGCCGCGTCGTCGCCCAGTTGCTGACGATGATGGACGGCCTCGAATCGCGCGGGCAGGTCATCGTCATCGCGGCGACCAACCGCGTCGACAGCGTCGACCCGGCGCTCCGCAGGCCCGGCCGGTTCGACCGCGAGATCGAGATCGGCGTCCCCGACGAGACGGGTCGCAAGGAAATCCTGCAGATCCACACCCGCGGGATGCCGCTCTCCGACGACGTGAGCCTCGACCATCTGGCCGACGAGACCCACGGCTTCGTCGGCGCGGACATCGAGAGCCTCACGAAGGAGGCCGCGATGAAGGCCCTGCGGCGCTACCTCCCCGAGATAGACCTCGACGAGGAGGACATCCCGCCGAGCCTCATCGACAAGATGATCATCAAACGCGACGACTTCCGCGGCGCCCTCGCGGAGGTCGACCCGAGCGCCATGCGGGAGGTGCTCGTCGAACTCCCGAAGGTGACGTGGGACGACGTCGGCGGCCTCGAGGACCCCAAACAGCAGGTCCAGGAGTCCGTCGAGTGGCCGATGAACAACCCCGAGCGCTTCGAGCGCATGGGTATCTCCCCGCCGTCGGGCGTCCTGCTCTACGGGCCGCCGGGCACGGGCAAGACCCTCATGGCGAAGGCCGTCGCCAACGAGACGAACGCGAACTTCATCTCGGTGCGCGGCCCGCAACTGCTCTCGAAGTGGGTCGGCGAGAGCGAGAAGGCCATCCGCCAGACCTTCCGGAAGGCGCGGCAGGTCGCCCCGACGGTCGTGTTCTTCGACGAACTCGACTCGCTCGCGCCCGGTCGCGGTCGCGACGTCGGCTCGAACGTCTCCGAGCGCGTCGTCAACCAGCTCCTGACGGAACTCGACGGGCTGGAGGAGATGGAGAACGTGATGGTCATCGGCGCGACCAACCGCCCGGACATGATCGACCCGGCGCTCATCCGTTCGGGACGCTTCGACCGCCTCGTGTTCATCGGTGAACCCGAGGTGGAGGGGCGCGAGCAGATCCTCCGCATCCACTCCGGCGACACGCCGCTCGCCCCGGACGTGAGCCTGCGCGAACTCGCGGAGGTGACCGGCGGCTACGTCGGTTCCGACCTGGAGAGCATCTGCCGCGAGGCGGCCATCGAGGCCCTGCGCGAGGACCACGAGGCCGACGAGGTCGAGATGCGCCACTTCCGCACGGCGATGGAGTCGGTCCGCCCGACCATCACCGACGACATCCGCTCGTACTACGAGGACATCGCCGACCAGTTCCGCGGCGGCCAGCGCACCCCCGAGCGCCAGAGCGGCCGCATCGGCTTCCAGTAATCGGGAGCACTCCGGAACGCTTCGTTCTTCTCTCTCTCGCTTCGTTCACCGACCTCGGGAGTCCACTCACCGGCGTACTGCTCGTTCCGTGACCCGTTCACGCGTGACGACCACTGGCTGCGAGGTGCCCCGGGCAGCGAGGGAACCGGCGACGACCACCCGTCGGCCCAGCACGCGTCCGAGGTAGTGCAGTTCGACAACGACGGCGTCACTCCCGGTGCGACCCTCTACGTCGGCGACACCACGTGCGACGTCACCGCTGCCTGTGCGTTCGGGATGGACGTCGCGCTCCTCGGCCGGTCCGCCCCGCCGACGGCGTGTTAGACGGGGAACCCACCTACGACACCGAGTCGCTCGGCGCGTTCGCGGGGCTCGTGGGGGCGGAATCGGTCGATTCGCCGATACGAACGACGAGTGACTGAACGAGACGTGCCACGGACCGTGGTCCCCGAACGGGCGACGCCGCGGCGGGGCGAGGTTTGCAGGGCATGGCGTCGTCCCGCGAGTGAGCGCCGCAGGCGCGAGCGACCGGACGCGCCGAACGACCGCAGGGAGTGAGGCGCGGTTTTCGTCCATATTTTGCCGGGGAGCGAGCGTAGCGAGCGACCGCGGCAAAACGTTGGCGTGCAGGCGACGCCACGGCGGACTCACGGGGCGTGGCGTCGCGCGACCGCGAGCACCCCGCGACGAGTGTCAGCGCACGGCGGGTGTGGTCCCGTTCTCGGATATAAACGGTCGGACGGATGGTCCGGACGGCGTCGCTGTCTCGGCGTAGCATCCGCGAGCCGTCGCACCGCGAGCGACCGGAGTGAGCGAGCGGGCCGAGGAACCCCCGAAGGAGCGAAGCGACTGCGGGGGTGACGACGTGCTTTTGTCCTCGCTTTTGCCAGCGGGCGACGAAGCCGCCCGCACAGCGAAAGGTAGGTCAGTAGATGAGTTCGTCCGAGTTCTCGACCATGTAGAGAGTGCGGGCAGCGATGTTGACGGCGTGGTCGCCGACGCGTTCGAGGTCCCGGACGGTGAGCAGGAGGCGCGAGACGTCCTGCATGAGCGACTCGATCTCGTGCTCGCCGTCCTCGGTCACCTCGCGTTCGATGAGGTCGCGGACGACGACCTCGGAGGCGCGCTCGCAGAGGCGGTCGAGTTCGTCGTCGCGGTCGGCCAGTTCGAAGCAGGCGTCGGGGTCCTCGCGGTCGTAGGCGTCCATCGCGTCCTCGACCATCTCGACGGTCACCCGGCCGAGGCCCTGGACGTCGACGTCGGGGTAGACGTCGCGCTGGGCGTCGAGCGTGTAGCGCCCGAGGTTGGTGGCGAGGTCGGCGATACGTTCGAGGTCGGTGATGATCTTGAACGAGGAGGCGACGAAGCGCAGGTCGCCCGCGACGGGTTGCTGGAGCGCCAGCAGGTCGATACACTGGCGTTCGAGGTCGAGGTACATGTCGTTGACCTCGGCGTCGCCCTGAATGACGTCCAGCGCGAGTTCGTCGTCCTTCTGTTCGAGCGCCGACAGCCCCATGCGGAGGCGGTCGACGACCACCTCGCTCATGTAGAGGACGTCCTCCTCGAGCGAGGCGAGTTTCTCCTGGTAACCCTGTCGTGCCATTACCGAACCACCACGGCGAAGTCGTTCATATAGCTGTGGGTGACGCCACGAAGTAAATATCCTCCTATTGGTATAGCCATCGGGACATGTGACTATGTTTGACGAAGTACCGCGAGGGAGCCCCTCGACGCGGGGAACGGTCCCACTCGCGACGGTGAGGGGGTCGTCTGGTCCGTCAGGGTCCGGAGTCGGTCTCGCTCGACCGGTCGTATCGGGTCGCTGGCAGTCGAGTCAGTATTCGGCCGATTTGTATATAGAAATAGGTTGATTTATGTTCCGCCGTTCGCCACACTCCGGTATGGAGACCCGCAAGGTCCAGGTGACGGGGGGGTCGACCTACACCGTCTCGCTTCCGAAGTCGTGGGCGACTGACAACGGCATCAGTGCCGGGAGCGTCGTGGAGTTCTACCCCGAGGAGGACTCGCTCTTGCTCACCCCGAAGGGGGACGAGGAACGGACGGAGGGGAGCCTCGACATCACGAACCTCGAAGGCGAGGAACTGATGCGTGCGGTGGTGACGATGTACGTCAGCGGGTTCGACATCATCACCCTCGAGACGGGGCGCGTGACGGCCGCCCAGCGTCGGTCCATCCGCGAGGCGGCCCAGCGCCTCGTCGGCCTCGAGGTCATCGGTGAGACGGGCGACAACGTCGTCCTCCAGGACCTCCTCGACTCCTCCGAGCTCTCCATCACCAACGCCATCACGCGGATGCGTCTGGTCTCGCTCAGCATGCTCGCCGACGCGCTGACCGCGCTCATCGAGGACGACGACGACCTCGCACAGGACGTCGTCGAGCGCGACGACGACGTCGACCGCCTCTGGGCGCTCGTCTCGCGGGTGTTCCGGTCGGTGCTGCGCGACCCCGGCACCGCGACGGACGTCGGTCTCAGCCGCGAGGTCTGCTTCGACTACCACTCCAGCGCCCGGCAACTGGAGCGCATCGCCGACCACGCGACGAAGATAGCGATCCACGCCCTGGAACTGGGCGCGGTCCCCGAGGAGGCCGCCGAGCGACTCACCACGCTACAGGCCGACGCCACCGACATCACCGAGCGGGCGATGGACGCGCTGCTGGAGGAGGACACCAGCCGGGCGAACCGTCTCGCCAACGACGCCCGCGAGCGCGTCGACGAGGTCGACCAGACCGCCCGCGAGGTGGACCAGGCCATCCGCGAACTCGACCCCCAGCAGGCGCAGCTGCTCGGCCTCGTCGTCGACTCGCTCACCCGCAGCGCCGACTACGGCGGCAACATCGCCGAGGCGGCGCTCCAGAAGGCGGCTCCGAAACCGTAGCCTGCTCCGCCCGACCACTTCTCGCGGCGCTCGCGACGACTCGAGACCGAAAGAGAGAGCCGTAGTACCTTACTCCTCGTCGACGAGGACGGCGTTGACCTGACCGTCCTGGCCCGGGCGGGACGTGACGCGGGCGGTGCCCGCGGACGTGTCGATGACGGCGCCCTTCGTGACGATGTTCCGGCGGACGTAGTTGGGGTTCGCGTCGTTGCGCGTCACGCCCTCGATGTCGGCCGAGACGACGCCGTCTGCGGTGGCGACGCTCGCGACGTTCGTCGACATGGCGCGGACCTTCTCGTTGGCGCCGCGGGTCTCGACGACTTTCAGCTTCGTGTCGTCGACGCGGGTCTCCGTCGGGGAGGAGCCGAGCTGGTGCTTTCGCTTCTTGCGGATGGGGCGACGTCGACCGCCGGTGCGCTTCGTCGTGGAGCGTCCCTGGAACTTCATACGGAGGGGTGTCCCGAGACGTGCTTAAAACGCTCGATGCGGACCGACAGCGGTATGACCTCGGCCCCACCCCTCCCGGTAGATGACTCTCCGGAAGGCCGTCGCCGCTCCGTTTCGCGCGAAGGGACGCGAGCGCATCGCCGAGAGCGAGTTCGTCGTCGCGCTCTCGCTCGACCGCGACTGGTTCTCCCCCGACCAGGCCAAGCGCCTCCTCGACGTGGCGGCGAGCGAGGGGCTGCTCTCGCGCGACGGCTCGGACCTCGTCTGCGGGTTCGACCCCGACGAGGAGTCCGTCCCCGACGGCTTCCGCCCGGACGAGTCGATACTCCAGCGACGGAGCACCTTCCAGCGCCTCCTCGACGCGCTCGTCGACGCCGGCGAGGCGAAACAGGACGCCGTCGCCGGCATCAACGCCCTCCAGTCCGACCTCGGCGTCACGGTCGAGGCGGCCGCGGTGCTGTACGCCCACGAACGCGGCATCGACGTGAGCGAGCACGCCGCCCGCGCCCGCGAGGGCCTGTGAGTGTGACCGTGGCCGTGACTGCCGACCCGGCACCGTCGACAGCTAACCACGTCCGTCTCCACCCCCACCCATGACCGACGACACCGTCACCGCCGGCCGTCGCATCGCCGAGCTGCTCGCGAGCGAACTCGTCGCCCGCGAGGACGGCCCGCTCGCCGCCCTCGACCTCGCGGAGGTACAGGACGTCGACGGCGACACGTTCGGCGAGTTCGCCTACGGCGTCGAGCGTGACGGCGAGCGCGTCGCCGACGTGTACGTCCACGACGACCGCGTACGCGTCGAGTTCCGCGTCGGGGTCGACGCGGTCCCGCCGGCCGCCGACGAGCGCGGCCTGCGCGTCCGCCCGAAGGCGACCCGGCCCCCCAGAACCATCGTCTTCCTCGAGGACGGCGCGGCGGTCAAACGCGTCCTCCCGGTGGTCACCGCCGCACTGGACGCCGCCTGACGCCCGCCCCGGAGGTTTTTGCCCGCGCTCGCCCCACGGACGGTCGATGGTCTCGCTCGACGACGGGGTGGACGTCGCCGGCCTCCGCCTCCGCAACCGTCTCTACCGCGCCCCCCTGCTCGAATGCGCCGGCGACGGCCCCGACGCCGGCGAGCGCCTCGCCGACGAACTCGAACCCGCGGCCGCCGCCGGCGCCGGCCTCGTCGTCCAGGGTGCGACCGTCGTCGCGGAGGAGGGGGGATGCGTCGCGCCGAACATGACCCGGCTCGCCGACGACGCGGCGGTCGAACGCCTGCGGCCGGTCACCGACGCCGTCCACGCCCACGGGGGTCGCATCGTCGTCCAGCTCGACCACGGCGGCCTCCGGAGCCTCGAGACCTGGCACCGCGAGTACGGCGCGGCGAACCCGTACCTCTCGCAACTCGCCGTCTCGCGTCCGCCACGCCTCCTGCGCGCGCTCGACCGGCTGGGGGCGCTCGACTACGACCCGCACGTCCTCTCCACCGAGGAAGCGTACGACGTCGCCGCCGACTTCGGTCGAGCCGCCCGCCGCGCGGTCGAGGCGGGCTACGACGGCGTCCACCTCGCCGGCGGGAACATGGGCCTGCTCCAGCAGTTCTGTTCGCCGTACTACAACCGCCGCGACGACGAGTTCGCCGACCCCGGGCGCTTCCTCGAAGTCGTCCACGACGAGGTGCGCGACCGGGCGGGCGACGTCCCGCTGCTCGTCAAACTCACGACCGAGTCGCGCCGACCGCCGTTCGTCCGCCGGGGCATCGAGCGCGCGGACGTCGTCCACCTCGCGGAGCGCCTCGCCGACCACGGCTACGACGCCGTCTCCCCCGTCGAGGGGTCGGTGTTCTGGGACGCGAGCCTCGTCCGCGGCGAGCACCCCGAGCGAGCGTGGGCCGCCTCGCAGTTCGAGTCGGGCTACGCGGCGGCGTTCGGGGGGCGTACCCGTGCGGCGCTGGTGCGTGAACTCGCGCGGGCGAGCGCCCGGCTGAACCCCTTCGAGGCGTGCTGGAACGCCGACCTCTGCCGGGCCGTCCGCGAGGCGGTCGACATCCCCGTCCTCTGCGAGGGGGGCATCAGAACGCGGACGGAGATGGACGCCCTGCTCGGGGACGCGTGCGACCTCGTGGGCCTCGCACGCCCGTTCTACGCCGAACCGCGCCTGCCGGCCCGCCTGCTGGGTGGGGGAGACGAGGTGGTCTGCGAGAACTGCAACAACTGCGTCGTCCCGCAGGCGACCGGCGCGCCGGGGATGTGTCGCACGCCGAGCGTCCTCCGCGAGCGCGGCGCGTACGAGCGCGCGGGCGCGTACGACACCCCGTCGACGCCGTCGGACCCCGAGTGAGCGCGCGGCGCCATCGTTTTGGTGTCACCGAGCGTCGTCGAAGCGGAATGGACATCGCCATCGTCGGCTGTGGCACCATCTCGGCGGCGTACGCGGCCGGCCTCGCGGCGCACGACGACCTCTCGCTGGTCGCCGCGACGGACCTCGTCCCCGAGCGGCGAGAGCGGTTCGCCGCCGCCCACGACTGCGCCGCCGCCCCGGACCTCGACGCCCTCCTCGCCGACCACGACCCCGCCCTCGTCGTCAACCTCACCATCCACGACGCGCACGCGCCGGTGACCCGGGCCTGCCTCGACGCCGGCGTCCACGTCTTCAGCGAGAAACCGCTCGCGCTCGACGGCGAGACGGCGACCGAACTGGTGGAACTCGCCGACGAGCGTGGGGTCCGCCTCGCCTGCGCGCCCGGCAACCGCGCCGGCGACGCCCAGCGCCAGACGCTTCGCTACCTCCGGGAGGGGCGACTCGGGGAGGTCCGCCTCGCGGACGTCACCTGCAACCTCGGGCGGACGACCGAGTGGAACGAGAACCCGGAACCGTTCCTTCGGGTCGGCCCGCTGTACGACGGCGCGGTCTACCCGCTGACGCTCCTGACGGGCCTGTTCGGCCCGGTCGAGCGCGTCCTGTCGGCGCACAGTTCGCTCCTCCTGGCCGACCACGACCACGACGGCGAACAGTTCTCCGTCGAGACGCCCGACCACACGGTCGCGGTGCTCGAACACGCTGACGGGACGCGGGTGCAGCTGACCGCGAGCACGTACGTCCCCCACCGGACGCGGGAGTTCAACGCGCTCGAACTCCACGGCGACGACGGCTCGCTCTACCTCGACGACACCGGCGACACCGGACGCTTCGCGTCGCCCCGCGTCTCCTTCGCCCGCCTCGGCCGGTCGTACGTCCCCGTCCCCCTCCAGCGTGCTCCCGCGCCGCGCGACTACGCCGACGCCGTCGCCGACTTCGTCCGCGCCATCGAGACGGGCGGCGACCACCCCGCCGAGGGCGAGCGGGCGGCCCACGTCGTGCGCTGTATCGAGGCCGTCGAGCGGTGCGCCGAGGGCGGCGGCCCCGTCCCCGTCGACCCGTCGGGTGCGCCCGCCGACGAGGCCCCGGCACCGCCCGCCGCCGACGGCGGTGCGGGCGTCACCCTGCCCCCCGTGGGGTTCGGCTGTTCGCGGTACCGCGACGGCGAGTACGTCGAGGTGGGAGCGGCCGTCGAGCGGGCACTCGACGCGGGCTATCGCCTGCTCGACTCCGCCGAACTGTACGGCGTCGAACCGACGCTCGGGGAGGTCCTCGACCGCCCGGGGAGTCCCGACCGTGAGGCGCTGTTCCTCGTCAGCAAGGTGTGGAACACGAACCACGCCCCCGAGGACGCCGTGGCGGCCTGCGAGAAGACGCTGCGCGAACTCGGCGTTGACGCCCTCGACTGCTACATGGTCCACTGGCCCGACGCGTGGGTCAACCGGGGGTCGCTGGCCGGCCTCGACTCGCTCCCGCGCGACGAACAGGAGCGCCGGACCTTCCCGACCGACGAGTCGGGCGACCCGCTGACCGTCGACGTCGCCATCGAGGAGACGTGGGAGGCGCTGGAGTCGCTCCACGACCGCGGCCTCGTCCGCTCGCTCGGGGTGAGCAACTTCGACCGCCTTGAACTCGAATCGCTCCGGGCGCACGCGCGAATCCCGCCGCGCGTGGTCCAGTTCGAGCGCCACCCCTACCTCCCGAACGAGACGCTCCTCGACGACTGCGAGACACACGGCGCGACGCCCGTGGCACACTCGCCGCTGTCGGCGCCCGGCCTACTGGCAGAGGAGGTGCTCGCCGAGGTGGCGGCGACCCACGGCATGACGCCCGCGCAGGTCGTCCTGCGGTGGAACGTCGAGGCCGGCGTCGTCCCCATCCCGTCGAGCACGGACCCCGAGCACGTCGTCGAGAACCTCGACGTGTTCGATTTCTCGCTCTCCCGGGAGGAGATAGCGCGTATCGACGCGCTGGCCGACCCGACGTTCTCGCGCGGGTGAGGACCGAAAGCTTGTAGCGACTCCTCCGGAACCTTCCGCCGATGAGTGCCTCTGAGGACTTTTTCGCCCGCCTGCGCGAGCGCATCGACGCGGTCGACAGCGTCGTGAGCGTCGGCCTCGACCCCGACCCCGCCCGCCTGCCCGACCACCTCGCCGACCACGACCTGCCCCGGTGGGCGTTCAACCGCCGCATCATCGACGCGACCCACGAGCACGCCGCCTGCTACAAGCCGAACGTCGCCTTCTAC